>NZ_CP115468.1:2473558-2784587 GCF_028462125.1 Leptospira sp. GIMC2001
CTCACTCACTCACTCACTCACTCACTCACTCACTCACTCACTCACTCACTCACTCACTCACTCACTCACTCACTCACTCACCGACCAACCCAATCAGATAAATAAAAATCCTTAGAAGTTAATCAATAAGGCATAAAATTTATATTTTTTATATTTTGCATCGATAAGCATAAGTCATAACAGTGATTAAGCTTGAGAGATTTCGATTGTTTATATATTTTATGTTAAAGTAAGAAAATGAAAATACTTCGACTCACGCTACTTTACGTTAAGCCAATCTTTCAATCGCATGCTTGGATCCTAATTAGTTCCGCAGCAATGATTCCGTTAATAATCGTTAGCATATATTATTCGAAAGGGTTCAACTGGCCTGATGAAATTTTTCAAACGATGGAACTTGCCTATCATATAGTTACCGGCAGAGGGAATATCGCCTGGGAATTTAAAGATCGAGCTAGATCAGTTCTCTATCCCCAAATGCTTTCAATTTGGATAAGATTCATTTATTTGTTTTCGAAAAATCCTATAGTTCTATTCAATTCCACACGTGCAATGCTTGCTGCAATATATTTCTGCGCAACTCTCTCAATCGCATACTACTATCTGCAACATTCGAAATCCGAATCAAAAATTTTCAAAAACGTAAAATTAATAGTTTTTTCTTTTATATACATTTTATTTCCTTTAAACTATTATTTCGGTTTTCGAACCCTAACTGAAAGCATTACCACATCCATAATTTTATTCTCAATATTTCTAATTCAAATTCGGGTTGAAAAATTCAATCAGAATATTTTGATACCAGGATTCTTATTGGGTTTAACTTATGGATTACGATTTCAAATGGCTATTTTTTTTCTGGTTTATTCAGTATTACTAATATATAAATTATGGACTCTAGGTTTAAATAAGGCAATTAAACAATTAATATTAGGACTCATTTTCGGGTTTTCAATCTATTTAATTTCCGATTTTGTTTATTATGGAATGCCATTTATTTCATCCATTAACTACTTTAAAGTGAATATTTTGGAAGGTGTAGGTGCGCAATGGGGAACCAGTCCGTTCTACTTTTACTTTGAACAATTCAATAGGTATTTAAGTGCTTTATTGTTATTTTTGATTCCAGGCATCTATTTCAATTTCAAAAAGTTCTATCCGATCATTGTTGGAACTGCTGCCTTTATACTAGTCCATTCTATGGTTGCTCACAAAGAGCTTAGATTCATATTTTTCAGTTTTCCAATTATACTTTTCTTTATTATCTCAGGAATCTACGAAATTTTCAATCTTATAAATCAAAAATTCAAGAAATTGGCGATTGTTTATCTAGTAACTATAATAATAAGTACTATGTATCTATATTCGATCATACTTACAAAAAAAATTCAATGGAACTTTCTCAATGATAATTTACAATTATTTTTACAGGCAGAGAGGAATGGGGTAAACGACAACTCTCTCATAACAATTCAGGATACTTTTGCTTGGGGAGCAGGTTATGTTTATCTTGGTCCAAATTTTACCGGAGATATTTTTTTTAAGGATATGAATAAAAAATCAAATAATGAAATAGAGAATTATTTAACTCAGCACAAGATAATAAACATTCTTATCAAAAGCCACAGTGAAGATACTTTTTGTGAAACTTTTGGTTATTGCAAAACATTATTAACCATTGGTGAATACTCTTGGATTAAAAAAGTAGAAAAAATCAATTAAGAAGGTATTTATACTTACCCAAAATTACAAATACCAATAATCATTAAAAATTTTGATCAACCTGATCCTATTTTCCCTTGATCAATTGATCAAAGTCGCGAATTAATTCATCCTCAGAACCAATTATTCCCTTCCCTTGACTGTAATTTTTCACGTCTTCTAAATTCGCCCAGATTCCTGATTCAGATTCGCGTATAATGTTTTCAAATTGTTTACATATACTTTCGGTTTTACAATTGCGAATAGAAATGATATTTGCTGAGTCAGATGCCCATCTGAATGGATAACTCTGGTTACTAACTTCAAAACTCTCAACCTTATCATCTCCGTCCCAATCTTCGAACACATAACGCGTATTATCCCCAGCAAGTAGAGTAATTCTCTTGCCTTTACCGGACGGATTGTCTTCTTTGAGTATCCTAGATCCAGTTTCATTTTTTCTTGTATAATTGTATTTGAATTTTCTCAAGTGAGCATCTAGCAATCTATCCACAAGAGTTTTATAAATCTCGGTATAACGACTTGAAACAGCTTTCTCCTCTCCGATATCTCTTTTTTCGAGATCAATATTTCTTGCCGACCTTGAATAAGAGAAATAATCTAAAATTCCGTCAATATTATTGTCATAGAAATTCTTTTCATTCCATTCGCCTGGATTCTGAACTTCGGGAACTGGTGTTCTGGATCTATTCGTTGCATTGCCATCACTCACCTTGCTCTCTGACTCTGCGGGTTTTCCTGCAGAAGATCCATTGTCGACTTTGCTCGGATTTGTATTTTTTTCCGAGTCTGATTTAGGTATTGAGTCAGAATTTTTATTGTCTGCCTCTTCGCTTTTGTCCTTGGTAGCTTCGGTCGACAAAGCTTGAGTCAAGAAATCAATTCGATCTTTGATTTCCAACTCTATGGATTCAGATGCTTTCTTAGCTTTAATATGATCAGGGCTCTCTGAACCAGAGAATTTATTGGCTCTATATTCATTAGCGTTGGCTTTTTTCCGTTCGAGGTCTAGGGTTCGATAGACATTATCATATTTCATAAACAACGAATGAAATTGCCTATCAGTCTGGTTGCTTCCTTTTCTAAATTCCTCAGGTTGGCTTGCTAATTTACTTTTTTCTTGCTCGATATCTCGAAATTCCTTGAGCCAGGCTCTCCTTGTTCGATACTCTGCAACTAACTTTTGATATGCGTTAATTTTTCGATTCACATCCATTCGATCATCATACCCATCACGAAAAATATAAGTTTGCGAATCTTTTATAACCACTAGACTTGCAAGTGAAGGATCAAGTTTAGGGTCAGATCCATTCAATCTTTTGCCTTCGCTATCAATGTTATGAATATAATGAAATGCTATTCTATCATCTTCAAACCTTGATATATTCTTCATTGTTGGTGCAACTTCCACAGACATCAGTTGGGAAGAAATCAGAATAGCACCTAGGAATTGAGTGATAGATAATTTCATAACATTCTCCGTTTTCTATTCTTTATCAATGTCGGCAAAGGATGCAAATAATCCAGTCTTCGTAGGATTTTTTCCATCTATCCGAAACATTACATTTTGAATCTTTGGAAAATTTGCCTTGATAGTCTGCGAAATGCAGGATAATGCAAGATTTAGATTTTTTATCTTTTTTTCTTCTATTTCTCTTTGCGTTTTGGAATCGATAAAATTGGCAGGAGCCGAATAGTAGCTTTCTGTATCTTCAACTTCCGATTCTTCATCAATCATCTCTTCGCCTCTTGATTTGGCGTATCTGTATTTGGAAAGTTCTTTCTCAATCTCCCGACTTGAGAAATCCAACACTAAAACTTTTCCATCATCTATTATCCAGGAACTCAATAGGGCAACAGATAGATTGGGAAGCTTTTTTAGACTCGAGCTTCCAATATCACTAGTTATCGAATCCATTTTAGAGTGGTATGGAGGGCGACCAACTTCTTCTATTAGCTTTAAAATATCTTCTCTATCATTCGATACTTTCAGAACTTTTCGTACGGATAAGTATGTTTGTGATTCTCCATCAGATACATATACAACGGCTTCTACTCTTGGATCGGATATTGGAAGTGCAAAAACTTGAAAGGGAATCAATAGCCTAAAAGGATTCTTATCAACCAAGAAGGAAAAACTTATGAATATTATAAATGATATCCACATAGTGTATAAAAATAAAAATTTTCTAGGAACTTCACCTTTTGAATCAATAGCAATTTCATAGAAATTCTTCCATTTCAATTGAATCCAAATCCAAAAATCTTTAAATGCTTTATTTATTTTATTCTTTTCCATCGCCATAAGACTGAATCCCTCGAATGATACTTTTGATAATTCTATTTTGTAATTTAGCCGAGTTCAAAAAAATCGACTCCTTTGGATGAGATAAGTAACCCATTTCAATCAAGACTGCAGGCATCAGGCTTCCGCGCAATACAGAAAAATCAGCTTTTTTAACTCCTCTTGATGGAATGAGTGATCCAATTCCTTTTTGAAATTCCGTGTCGATCCGATCCGCAAGATTTTTGGATCTCCTCTGAACTAAACTAGACATCATACCTGCTTGAATATTGGAAATGGGTGATACATAATTAGAAGTCAAAATTTTATTTTCAAGTATCGCTAGTTCTCTTGCCTGCTCAGTCGTTGGTGTCTGAGAAAGATAATAGATTTCGTAGCCACTTGGTTTATTCGAAAGTGAAGCATTGCAATGAAGGGAGATAAACACAGCTTCTTTTGTATCCTTCAATAATTTATTGGCTAGGACTGATCGCTCTTCAAGTGGAATAAATACATCTTTATCTCGAGTAAGGTAGACGACCATCTCGGGGTATTCTTTGCTTAATGCTTTTGATAGACCGATTGCAACTTTGAGAGAAATGTCTTTTTCGTTATTGCCCTTTGTATCCGAAGTACCTGGATCTTTACCACCATGACCTGCATCAATTACAACTGCTCGGATGGGAAGAAATCCTTTACCAGCATCCTTTGATCTTACTTCTAATGCTAAAGTTTGATCTCGGAATTGATAAAATATTTCATAAGGTATGAGGTTGACTATAATCGCTTCAGCAAGATCTGGAGGAATAAAAGTTTTCCCTTTAGAATAGATTACCTTAAGCGGAATCTTTATGACCTTATTATCTAATATGTAAAAAGAAGAGCTGGAACGAAATCGCAACTTTGCTCCGTTCCCATTCACTTCAGTCAATAAAATATTGTGATCAGATTGAACTTTAAGCTCTGGAAGAACTGTTATCAAGTCTTCCAGAGTGATATATGAATTCTTACCGTATGTTTTTAGAGTGACCGACTCAGAATAAACATTACACGGCAAGAAAACAATAAAGATTAGCGTCCAAAAAGAGACTTTACCTTTGCCCAAATTGACTTCTTCGCTTCTTTATCTTTTGATCTTACTTCTTCGATATCAAATAAATTCCTTCTAGATTTATCAACTTTCGAATTGGAATTTGACTTTTGGTGGAATTTATTATCATTCCGATTTTTATTATTCTTGGAATTACCATTCTTCGCATAATCAGAGTTTGTCTTACTGGCTTGATTGTGATTTCGATCAGAGAAAGACTTTTTACCTTTGGAATCTACCGTTTTATTAGATTCTCTTGGCTCACGAGGAGCGCGTGCATCCCTTGGCTCTCTTGGAGTTCTACTGTCCATTCCTTGGTTACGACCATCTCGAGAAGGTTTTCCATCTCTCGAACGATTGTCCCTAAATGATTTCCCTCCGGAATCCCGTCCTGATTTTTTATAAACAGGATCCGCACTTGCATCATTTAAGCTCTTCATGATTGCTGGATCGTCTGGAACGAAAGCTTCAAAATCGCCTTCTGGAAAAGTCAATAAATTATCTTCTACAGCTTGAACAGGAATGTTTACTTTGAGATATTTTTCTATTCTTTCCAGTTCTGGATAATCGTTCTCAGAACAAAAACTGATCGATCTACCTTTTCTCCCAGCTCTTGCTGTTCTTCCAATTCGGTGAACATAATTTTCTGAATCCATCGGAAGGTCAAAATTGTAAACTACGTCAATATTTGCGACGTCGATACCCCGAGATGCAACGTCTGTTGCAACCATGATTTTGTATTTACCTAACTTGAAATCCTTAAGCAGTCGAATTCTTTTTTTCTGATCAAAATCAGATGATAACCCTGCAGTAGAAATTCCATATTTATGCAAGGTTCGAATGATCAATGGAATATTGGATTTATAATTCGTAAAAATAAATCCTAAACCTTCCATATTATCTTGTAAGATCAAATTCACCAGATAAGGCAATCTTTCTTCTCGGCCAAGATGGTATAGTTTCTGCTCAATTCTTTCGCTAATTAGTTTATCAGCATCGACTTGAACTTCAACCGGTTCATTCAAATATTTATAGGCTAGTTGTATTACTTCGAAAGATAGAGTCGCTGAGAAAAGCATAGTCTGCGAACGATCTTTACATTTGTGAAATACGTATTTGAGATCCATAACGAATCCCATATCGAACATTCTGTCCGCTTCGTCGATGATCACAATCTTAACTTGTGTTATGTCTAGATTTCTAGATTTGACAAAATCAATCAACCGACCAGGCGTTGCGACAATAAGTCCTGGATTATTGCTAAGCGATTCTTCTTGGCCTTTGTAATCTGTTCCGCCGATAATAGTCGCAACACTGTAGCCTGTGCCCTTTAATAATTTAGTTCCTTCTTCCGCAATTTGTATAACAAGTTCTCTTGTGGGAGCGAGTGCTAGGATAAAAGGTTTACCTGACGTAGGTCGATCAGTCAATAATTTCTGAACTGCAGGAACCAAAAAGGCAAGTGTCTTGCCAGTTCCAGTCTGAGCAAGTCCAGTGAGGTCTCTGCCCGTCAGTGCAAAAGGGATTGCTAGCTCCTGTATTTTTGTTAGGTTGATGAAACCAGAGTTACTCAAATTTTCTTGTAGCTCTGGCAATAGTTCTAATTCTTTAAATTCCATTTTTTACTTCTTTTCTGCAATAATTTGAAAGGTGTCTCCGTAGCATAAAACATCGGATATCCACTTGTAGCCGGGGTTCGGTAAATAACCTTTCCAACCTTTATCCCGGTCTGGGTGATGAGAGAGTGGTTTTTTTAGTTTTAGGTGCAAGTCCAAGCAATTCAAGACTTTTTTCAAGGAACGGTGATCGTAATCAAAAAAATGGTCACTGGGATGTGTCTCAAACCACTGTTTTGGGTTAGTTTGAAAAGTTGGACCATAGAAACTTGGTAAGGCAAGAATCAATCCACCTCCTTTCCTTAACAAAGAAGAAATTTTGATCCAAATCTCCATTATCTCTGGAATATGTTCCAAGGTAAAAAACGATGCTACGACATCCCATTTTTTTTCACTGGAATTGAAATCAAGTAAACCGCCTTTGAACACAGAAAGTTTCAAAACATCCGTCGAATAACGATATCCTTCGTTTGAGATTTCAATACCCTCAACTTGAAATCCTCGTTTCCTAGCCTCATCCAAAAAAAATCCAGTTGCCGATCCTATTTCGAGTAAAGATTTATTCTTTAGATCATCTGATCTCCAACCCATAACTTGAATCAAAGAATCCAATCTAGAATTTGCAAGCTTTCTTAGATTTGCCTCGTCTTCATAATAAGTCTTGTTGTATTGATTCTTGTATTCCTCAAGAAAATATCTATCTTCATAATCTCGTGTCTTAGCCTTAATAAATCGATGTACACCCGTTAGTCTACATACTTCTATCCATTCAGGAAATTCTGAACTCGGAAGAAAATCAAAAGCGATACTCAGTTTATACCTCCCCTTCCTCCTAAACTGTCTTCATACGCCGTACGAGCTGCACGCTTATTGTCGTAGGCATCGGTCAGACTTGGATCTAGACCTAAAGCCATATCAAAACTTTGAAGAGCTTTTTTGAATTCTTCATTGCGATAGTAGCATACTCCCATTAGATTATATGCCTGGGCTGTAATGTTCGGAGACACATCGGAGTTCACTATGACTTTTAGTTCATCCACTGCTTTTTCTCGCTCCATCATGGAATGAGAGTTGGAAAGAATCTTAGCAAGGACAAGTCTACTTTCCATATCTTTTGGGTCCATATGAGATGCTCGGTAGGCTTCATCTCTCGCTTTTTTTTCTAGCTCAGGATTCTTACTTTCTGAATAAACCAATGCCAAAATTTTATGTGCTTCTTTTATATCCGATCCCGATTCAGAATTTTGCAAAACATTCAGCAATTGCCTCTCTGAAGATTCTGACTGGCCAATTTTTCTATAAACGGTCGCAAGCTTTAGTCGGATCGGATGAGCGGACGGATTGTCCGAAATTATACTTTCATAGGCGGAAACTGCTTCTGTATTGAGTCCACTGGTTGCATAATAGTCTGCAATTCTCTCTCGAGCTTTAAAATTTTTGCCCGATTCTAAAACTGATGCTTTCTTCCAAGCATTGATTGCTCGAGTTGGCTCACCTGCATGCAAAGATGCAATGCCCAGATTGTAATACGCATTGTAGTTTTTGGGATTAAGCTCTAAGGCTCGTTCGAATGTTCGAATCGCCTCACCACTTCTTTCCATCTCGTCCAAAATAATTCCCAGATTGATCAGCGCGGTTTCTGTGTAAGAATCACCTGGTGTTGCAGAAATAATTTTTCTAAATGTTTGTTCCGCTCCAATAAGATCACCACGCTTGTAATAGATATCACCTAATGCAAATAAGGAATCAATATCATTGGGACGTATTGCAAGTGCTTTTTGCAACGACTGGATGGCAAGGCTTGGAAGTTTGAGAGAATCTAGAACTTCTGCAAGACGAATGTAGACCTCAGAATCATTCGTACCTCCATCGAGTGCTTGTCGAAACATAGAAACTGCTTCTTCTTTTTTACCAAGCTTCATAAGAACGAGTCCCAAGTTGAAAAGATTACTCGCATTATCTTTTTGCAATCGAACAGCTTCTTTGAAATGGTATTCTGCATTCTTCCAATTTTCTTGGTCGAAGTATATTTTGCCAAGATGCCCATGAGCAAGAACTGCCACGCGACTCCCAGGCTCTTGCTGTATCGACTTCTCAAAATTATCTATGGCATCTACAATTTTGCCTTTTTTGTATTGAGCGAGTGCGAGGTTGTAGAGAAGTCCAGCATCAGCAATTGCGGGAGAGATTCCAGATTCGTAGGCTTTGAGAGCTGCGTCTGTATCCCCCAATTCAGAGAATAAATTGCCACTGAGCATTGCCACCTTAGGATCATTAGGTGCAATATCTCTTGCGATCTTGGCAGCCTTTCTTGCCTCTTCCATTCTTCCCATATGTCGAAAAGCAAGTGATAGATTGTAATAGGCATGAAAATTCTTGGGATCATACCTAGTCGCCTTTTCCAATCGTTCAACTGCAAGAGGATAACGACCTGCATTATCGAAAAGAACTCCAAGAACAGTCATAGCGATTGACTTTTCTTCATCGGAACTGGGAGTGTTTAGAAATTCTTCACAAGCAAGGAAGGCACGCTGAGTGTAATTTTCTCGAAAGAGTTGGATACATTTGTTCAACTCAGCACTGACATGAGATGAAGGTAGGTATGGCTTTTCTAGGATTTGGTCTAGACTTCTCTTATCACGAAGTAGCTCACCTTCTGCAAGGTCAGATACATCCATCGATTTCTCTCGATAAAACTGCCACCAAACACCGAAGCTAATAGCTCCAGCGATTATCAAACAAATAAACGCCCAGAAAAAGAATCCGAGAAGACGTGCACTTCCACGTCTCTTAGTAGGAACTTCGCTATAATAATCCTCTTCTTTCGATTGGAGATTATGTATTTCATTATCATCTTGGATCTCAAAACGGAGTCTGTTTTTTCTGAAGGTTTCCAAAACCAAAGCCTCCCTAGAGGACTAACTTTTTGTGAACGGCATCGAGCAATCCATTGATAAATCCAACCGATTCTTCACTTTCGAATTCTCTTGTTAACTCAAGAGCTTCATCAATGACAACTTGGTGGGGTACAAATTGTTCGTTCATAAGACTATAAATTGATAGTCTCAAAATACAACGGTTCACAATTGAGATTCGCTTAATATCCCAATTCTTCGAGTTGTCCTTAATAGTATTGTCGATCAGTTCCCAGTTATCCACAACACCTTTAATCAGAGCTTTCGCATAATCGCGCTCATCATCGGTTGTAGGTTTATCGTAGTATTTGAAAGTGAGGGCTTCGTCAATGGGAGTTTTGACCAGATCAATCTGATAGAGTCCCATAAGGGCAAGAATTCTTCCTTTTCTTCTAGATGCCATTAAAGCTCGCGGAAGAGATTGACCATCTCAATGGCAGTAACCGCAGCTTCAAATCCTTTATTGCCGGCTTTTGATCCAGCCCTTTCAATTGCTTGCTCAATATTTTCTGTTGTGATTACGCCAAAAATCACAGGAATTTTGTGTTCGATCGATAGTGACCCAACTTTTGCAGACTCACCTGAGACCAAATCGTAATGAGAAGTGGCACCTCGAATGACACAACCTAGGCAAGTGACTGCGTCAAATTTCTTTGATGCAAGAACCTTAGCAACGGTTGAAGGAAATTCAAAAGCTCCTGGAATATAGACAACGGTAACATCCTCGAGCCTTCCGCCATGAGATTCAATGGCATCCAGTGCGCCTTGCAATAGTCTATCTGTAATAAATTCGTTGAATCGTGATACGATGAAACAATGCTTCTGTGCTTCTGCGATTCTTTTGCCTTGGATAACTTTAAATGACATGATATAACCTTTGACAGCCCGTTGCCAGGATTGAACTGGCGACCTTTTCGTTACGAGGGAAATGCTCTACCGCTGAGCTAAACGGGCAATTTCATTGACCCTTAAGAGACATCGTTCCAAAATGACTCTTGAGTGACAAGCTTTAAACTCCCTTACCTTCCCAGCCTTAGTGAGACATTCAGATATCTACCTATCTTGATAATTGCTCTTGTTTTCAACTGCGCGAGTCTGAGTTTTCTCGATCAAAAACCAATCGAAAATATTCCTATCAATCCAAACGATAGCTTAGCCATTTCCAAAATTGTAAAATTAGGAAAAGACGGCAAAAGAGAAATTCTTGCGACAAGCCCAGAAGCGATGCGATATATTTTTTACCGTGCGGGATGTTCGGATGGAACAAGTCTTGCTGGATTGCTCAAGCATGAATGGAAAGAAGATTCCAAAATTGAAGAATGGACGGGTGCTTGCAGATCGCTCATATCGGATGTAGTGCGATTTCGAATATCTCATCCAGGAGATCGGTTAAAATACCAAGAATTTGGCGAGATCACTCAGCCGATGCTAATCAAAGCTGAGAACGAAAAAAATGTTTCTTGGTTTTACAAAGCTATAGAAAGAGAGCCTGCTCTTGCTGATGCAAGGTTGAATCTTTTTCGAGACTTTGCAGAAAAGAAAAATTGCAAAGCAGCCAAGAGAAATCTAAGTATTTTTTTGTTACTCTCACCCAAGTTCCAAGCTAGACGTAGCCTAGAACAATTTATGAAGCAGAAATGCGGATAGAAGTGAAGCGCAGTAAATTAGAAGATTTGTTTTTTATCGTAACTGATACGATTCTTAATTTTACTTCGATACTCGAACAACCAAAGTAATCTTACCTTTTGGATCTTCCACGATCTCGAAACCCTCTTTCTGCAAAGACTTTTTCAAGCGATACATTCCTAGATTGACGACATTATTCGAAGTGATAGTTTGTGGTGTTTCGATTTTCTCTTCCATGATTCCTTATAAGGATCGGAATCAAGCAACGTGAAAATGAATACATACTTGAAAAGAGTTAGGTAATTTTTACTCTGACCAAAGAAGTATATGAAACATAAATCCGCCAAAAAGAAAGCCAATAAAAAGAAAGTTATCAAACCTATCATCTATACTGAAAGTGATTTTGAAATCAAGAAGTCCAAGATTCCTGGAATCGGGATGGGATTGTTTCCTAAAGTTAACCTTAAAAAAGGAGACCATATTGGTTTCTATACAGGAAAAATTTTAGACGACGACCAAGCAAATTCGGACCGTTATGTGGAATCAAGATATCTATTATGGATTTGTAAAGATTGGTGGATCTATGGTGAAGGCAAGCAGTCGAATTACACTCGCTATATCAATCATTCCGAAAAACCTAATGCTGAACTAATAGTTTCTGTAAGATGGAAGACTGCTCGCTTCATTGCAATGAAAGCTGTAAAAGCCGGAGACGAATTATTTTTTGATTATGGAAAAGATTATTGGGACAATATGGATTTTAAGCCAAAAGCAAAGTAAATCAAATAATTATTTCAGTAGATAACTTGACTTTAGAATCACACAATGATTTTACTTACATTAACATCCATTTGGATATGAATATCTTGCCGAATGGATCAAAAATTAGGACGCAAATCAATGACCAAAATCAAACTTAGTTTAATTGTCGTAGCAATCATGGTTACACAAAACTGTGCAACTTTTATTAGTTATCCTGAAGGATTCAAAGAAGAAGCCAGCCTCGTAGAAAACGCAATCTCGAATAAAATTCTGAGTATCGATTATAATCAAAAATCAGTAATGAGCGGAACAACTACTATCCTGTCGGATGATATGAGAAAAAAAGTTCGTGATGCTTATATAAAAAATCTCACCAAAACCAAAGTTTTCAAAGAAGTTACAGACAATATTGAAAAAGCGGATTATAAATTAACAATTGATGCTTTGGATACCGGAGATCCGAATCTTATACTCGCTTTCTTCAGTGGACTTACCCTAATGATCATTCCATCCTATGCTGTGGACAACTTCGAAATGACATATACGATCAAAGATGGCAAAAACAAAACAGTTGGAGAATACAAACGATCTGCTTCTTTTACAACATGGATTTCTTGGTTTGTTTTGCCCCTGACTCCCTTTTATTTCACATCAAGTCAGTTTGATTCCGGAACTCAAGCAATGCTCGATTCCGTTATCGAAGAAGCGATTCAAGCAAAAGTTTTCAAATAAAACCATTTCAAATAAATATCCATCCTAATTTCAATTTAGGGTGGATACTTCTCATCCGGTAATTCAAATTCAATTGCATTCCGCGATTCTCAAGAATTTATTAACCTATAGGTTTTAGTAAATTTCTTTCATTTTCAGTTGACAAGTTTTTCGGTTTCGAATACATTGAGAGTCCAAAAAAATAAGGGGTTCACTATGATTTTAAAATCAATTCTTTTTTCCATTCTGCTTGCGCTAGCAGTTCCAACAATGGGACTTATGGCAAGTGATAAATGTGTAATGTGCGGATCTGGAAGTTCTAATGGATGCCAACAATGCATTCTTCCTGGTGGTGACACCTATCCAAACAGAAAAAAATGTGAAAACGCGGGTTGCAAAATCTCCGGAACAACTTCCTGCTCGACTGCAGCAAACGTAAAAGTTTGTACAGGTAAATAATTTAGATTCAGTATCTCCTCAATTCCCTCACCTGTGATCTAATTTGATTGCAAATGGTGAGGGATCTACATGATAGAATTCATTACAAAATTTCAACAACGACCACAGTAATATCATCGCTTACTTGCATCCTTTGCTGATTCAATTCTTCGATAACCGATTCACAAAACTGCTCTGGATTTTTGTAGGAAATTTTCTCAATGGCAGACTTTAGTATATCTTCGGGCGTATCATCGATGCTTATATCTCCATTCAATCCATCTGTATAAAAAATGATTCGATCCTTACTTTGAAGAGCAAATCTTTGTTCCGAGTATTCACAATCGCGAACCATACCTAATAAAAATCCTGTGGATTCCAAAATGTGAATATCATTATTTCTTAATATAGCAATGGGTGGATGACCAGCAGTTGCATAAACCATCTCTTTTCTTTCCATATCAATATAAGCATGCACCGCACTTACAAATCTATAATCCAAAAGATCTATCAAAAAACGATTCATACTTGATAGCATTTTATTAGGAGAATTCGCAAATTGAAGATCGTTACGAAATGCAATTTTTACGGTTGAGGAATCCATTGCAGCACTTACGCCATGGCCAGTCACATCGGCTACCAAAACTCCTATATGCTTGTCATCAATTTGGTGAAAATCATAAAAATCTCCACCCACTGCATGAAGTGGTTGGTAGTGAACGTATATATTTACATTTTGCAGCTTCGGAATTGAATGAGGTAAAATTCTACTCTGAATTTTTTTTGCTATTTCCAAATCCTTTTCTATGACTAAAAGTTTACTTCGATAGACAGCCTTCTCGATTCCCAATCTACGAATACGACGACCTATAGCAAATGAGAAAAGGAAAGCTTCACATAACGAAGACAATTGGGTTCCGAATCTACCCAAAACAAATTCCATAGGGAGAATATCCAAGTTTGTTAAAGTCTCCAAAATCACGCCTGCCGTAACAATTACCCAGGCGAGAAGAAAGAAGCCTGATTGTCCGATCCCATGTTTATAACTGAAACAAGCACATACTATCATCATTATGGTGCAAAGAGGTAATAAATAATTGAATGATTTTACAAGAAATCCAAAATGAAAAAGTGGAGACAGAATTGCCATTGCAAGACAGCAGTAGGCAAAATAACGCAAGATTCGATCTAGGATTAAATTAAAACTTTTGATTTCAAGAAATTCGACAGTAAATAAGAGAACAAAGCCAATCGAAGTATAAGTAGAAATAAACAATCCTGGTTTCACGAATATAGAGTCTTCTGGACTAAAGAATTGCTTCAAGAAACCTCCTAACATTAAATAGCTATAGAAAACAGCGAAAAGATATATACAGTAATAGAGAAAACTCTTTTCTCGTATCGAAAGAAATATAATAAGATTATAAAATAGCAAAGCAAGCATAGCTCCATAATACAATCCATGAATCATATATTCCGCTTGAGTTTTTTTCGAGAAATCTTCTGCATTCCAAAGTCGCAATGGTAAAGAAATTAATCCTGAGTTCTCTGCTCGAATATAGAGCATCGCCTCTTCTCGAGGATTTAAATCGACTCGCATACTTGGGTGTCTATGAAAGATTTTTTGTTTAGTAAAATCTTCTAAAACTCCTGAGAAATTTTCTTCAACAGAATTAGATTTTACTAAATAAAAATGAATCCTATCTAAATAAGAAACTCCCACTTCTAAAATTTGTTGTTGGATGTTCTCGGAATTATTTCGAAATTTGGTTCTTATCCAAATGGGTTTCCTATTATTGCCAAAATTCATGATTCTTTTTTCTAATGGAACCCATTGATTGGAATTCTGATCCAATGATTCAAATCTGACATCGGAGTCAAGAAACTCAACACTAGGACGTTCAATTTCCGCTGTGCAACTAATAATCAATAAAAGAAACAATAAACAAGTTAAGATTTTACCACTTGGCATTTTTCATTGCCTCTTCTATTTCTTTAACGGATGTTATAATATTTATTTCTTCTTTATGCCTTGTATAATCTTTATTTGAATTGGAGTTTTGGATTCGCTCTTTTGCTTTCTGCAATTCTTCTTTTTCTGATTTAGAAATTTCTAAGTTTTCCTTTTTTTCTTCTCGATTTTGACGGTTTTTTTCTCGTTTATCAGATAGGGATTCTTTTTCTTGATCTTTCTTTTTTTCTGAATTCTTATCGGTGGAATCAGTGGAATCACTGCCCTCATTTCCTTCTCTATCCTTATTGGTAGATGGATTATCATTGGTGTTTTCATCTCCTTTGGAGTCATTATTTCCCTTGGAGTTTTCATTTTCATTTTCCCCCTTTCCTTCCGTTGACTCAGACCCTTCTTTTCCATCACCTCCTCCACTTCCAGAATCAGGTTCTTGATCTGGATTCTCAGGTGGATTCAAACAATTATCTCGCCATTCAGGAAGTTTAGCTATTGCGTCTTTTACTTCCAATCTTGATTTTCTCATGGCAATAGCTTCTCGATAGGGAAAGAGATGAAAAAAAGCAATATACGAACCATAATTAAACTTTTTCTCAGATAGTTCCCACAGAACAAGAGTTTGGTCATAGCTACATTCTTCTTTATCGAGAACAGAATGTCCCCAATCAAACAATACAAAACCTAATGCATTGTAGACTTCCCAGAAAAAACGGTTATTTGAATTGATACCATCTAAGACTCTGTTACTTTCTTCGTAATCTTTCTTTTGGTAATAGTTTAAACCTAAATTGAAGAGAGGGATTTCCTTTCGAAAATTAAAACTGGCACTCTCTATATATTTTTCTTCAGCAGCATCATATTTATTAGTAGTGTATTGATTGATTCCAATTCTGTTAGGGTTTATGGATGGATGATTCAACCTATTCTGTGCCCAGAAATAAATGGAAATTTCAATAATTATAATAAGCGAAATGATCCACCATTTCCATTTTTTAATGAATTGGATCATATCATCTATAAAATCTGGAGATTGATCAATGACCATAAGACTTTCTCCTTAGCCAAAACATCTCCAGACAAATAAAGAAAAGAGGAAGTAATAAGAAGTAGAAACTCTGATCTTTTCTTCCACCGGCCTCCCATAAAAGAGTCTGCGAGTAATCTTTTCTATTCTCAATTTCATTAACGAGTTCTAAAATTCCGGAACTTCCTTCATTGGTTTGGATAAATATTCCCTTTGTTCGATTGGCAATTTCTTGTAAAAAATTTCTATCCATCTTGGATACACGTTCTTGTACCAAAACATTTTCCTTTGTCCGATATTCTTGTCCGGACGCATCGCTAGACTTCGATTGAGGGGAAAGTTTTTCAGATCGTAGGCGATTGTAGGACAATTTTATATTGCTGCCTGCTTCGGTTCCAACTGCTATAACGTGAATTGGAATCTCCAATCTTTCTAAAACGGATAGTCCATTTAATGCGATTTCCTTTTCTTCTGGGCTTACGTCACCGTCTGAATAGAACACAATTTGGAATCCTTGTGAACTGAATCGCGAAGAACTCAAAATGAGTTTGTAGAGCTCATCAAAATTATTTCCAGAATAAAAAATATTATGCAACTGGATCTGATCGAGGACAGTTTGAATCCAATTTATATCTGGATGAGGATCTGTATGTGATACAGCATTTTCTGCAAATGTAATTACCGAAAATGAATAATCTGTTAGCTCTTTACTTAATGCCATCGCATGAACTTTAGCTTCTCCGAATCGACTAAAAGGTTTAAGTGGATATTCTTTTTCATAGTTTTGATTGTCGACGGCGCTCATACTCCAAGAAGCATCGATTACAAATAGTATAGATGATTGTCGACTCTGTATCTCGGCATCACCAGGAGTAAAAGGTGACGCTATTGCAAAATTAAGAGAAATCAAAGAAATATAACTCAAAAAACAGTATATCCAGAAATTTCTGTAGGATGGATCCGATTTCCTATTAATATGAATAAGTCTTGTTAGCTTAGATAATTTACTAAAATGAACCATTTTTTGTAATTCTTGCAATGAACGATATTGAACTATCCAAAACCAAGTGAGAATTAGTGAGAGTAAAGGAATCAACAAAAGAAGAATTGGATATTGAAATTCTAATCCCATCATAAGATTGGTCTCCTAAACCAAAATCCTCCACCAACTAGATGAATCAAAAATGCTAATAAGGCAGCTAAGCCAATCCAAAAGCTAATGGAATGATTCTCATACACATCATTCACATCTAAAGGATGCTTTTCTAGTTCATTGATCTCACGCAATATAGATCGAAAACTATCTCCTTGTGTTGCACGATAGTATTGACCACCTCCTGACGTAGCAATGGCTTCAAGACTTTCGTCTTGTAAACTAGTGATCAACGGCTGTCCATCCGATCCGAGAAAGGGTGCATCCCTATAGAAAACGGGAACGGGAGTTAGTCCCGCAAGCCCAACAATATAAAGATGTATACCTTTTTCAAGACAAGACTTAGCCGCAAGAATGGGATCAACTCCTTCGGTATTCTCACCATCCGTAATGATTACTAGCGCTTGCTTACGATTCTCCAATTTAACTTTATCTAACATAGATATGGAGAAAAGAATTGCATCACCGATCGCTGTTCCGCCAGCAGTGTTATGATTGATTGTTTGGAAATGTATCGATTCGATTGCTCTTTGCAGAACATATTTATTCTGGCTAAATGGATAGTGCTGAAAGACTTTTCCAGAAAACACCGAAATTGCTGTTCGGTTCCCTCTACCTTCAGATAAATATTCTCCGACCATTGATTTCATCGCTTCAAGTCTATTAGGAGTAAAATCGTTTGCCTGCATGCTTGCCGACAAATCCAAACTTATCACAAGATCGATTCCATCAAGTCTAACTGATTCTCGAGTAGAAGTATAGTATCCTCGTGCTAATCCAATTACAAGAAGACTATAGATTAGCGCAGGCATCCATATTACGATTTTCCATTTAAGATTATTTGAATGATTCTTCGATATATTTCCTGAGCTATTATTCTTTAGCCATCCAACTGGTGAATATTTTATTATATTCTGATTTCGATCATTAGGCAAGAACCACTTAACACCTATTAACAGAATTATGAGCCAAGGTGATTCAAATCCCATAAATTTTACCTCGCAGATCGGTTCTCACTTTTTGAATTAGGCTGATAACAGATTCTGGCTTTGGTTCAAGCTTTTGGTAAGAACTGAGGAGAATATCAGAATAAACCACAGAAAATTCAGTTCGAAAACTACCTTTATGTTTTACGGAAGTGATATCTATCCATCGAGGATTCAAAGAAAGATCTACTTTTCGTATCCAGAATTCTAAAGATGGATTATGAAATTCGTCACCTAAGTGAACAATTCTACAATACCGACTCAACTCATTCAATGCCCTCCTAGGATTTTCAAGAGCCAACCTTTCAAGGTCACTCAAAATAGGAGGTCGTTCTCTCGGTACAATCGTATCGTTTAACCAAGAATTATTCAGCTCAAAATCGGAATTGGCTCTGTCCTTGCTAAAGAATTTTGCAATCCAAATTAGAAATTTATAAATTGCAAATATGATCCACGGGAATAATAAAATTACGGGAATTATATATTTCAAAAAGTAAATCTCTGATTCAGAAAGGATTTCTAAAGGTGAAATAATTTCAGAACTTAATTTCATTATCTCGCAATCCGTTTTTTCTTTTGAAAATAATGACCTAAAGTCGGGCGAGTTGGCATAGCTGTTGAAAATGATTCCCAAGATAATCCATATTTGATTGATATTTCTTTCAAATGTTCTTGCACTTCTGTAAGATTTTTGGATTCATTTTTTTTCCCATGTAATTGGAAATTAGAATCTTCCGGATCCTCCATAGAAAAGCGAAGATATTTCATTTCTGAATATTCGAACGGATCATAAATATGCAATAGACCCAAATCATGATGACTAGTTAGATACCGTAAATCATCAGGTAAGTCTAGATCAATAAAATCAGATATAACAAAGACCACGAAGCGATTGCCTCTTTGTTTTTCTATAGCATGAATAGCAGAACGAATATCTGTTTTTCCGCCATCTATTTGATTATCCCGATAGTGAACCATTCTCGATATCGCTTGATACAATTGTCGTCTACCAACTTTCGGACGAGAGTCTTCAATAATCTTGTCTTGGAAAAAAACATAACCCAATCGATCTCCCGACTTAACAGCGCTATATGCTAGAGTTGAGGCAATCTCAATTGCATGTTCAATTTTAGATTTTTCTTGCCAACCTGTATACATGGAAGCGCTTATATCAATTGCGATGATAATACTCCGCTCGCGCTCTTCATCGAAAATTTTTACATAGGGCTCTCCAAGTCTTGCTGTCATATTCCAATCAATGGATCGAATTGATTCACCGCTCACATATTTTCTTGCTTCTTTGAACTCACTGCCCTTGCCTGGAATTTCAGTTTTATAATGTCCATCTAAAACAGAGTTTGCGTTCTTCTTTGAAATCAACTCTAATAGGTGGATTTTTTTTAATAACTCAAGCTTAGATTGATTGCTCGCATCTTCCATTTTCACTTTTTACTTAAGAAGGTGCTTTGACAGCAGAAAGAATATTATCAATAAATTGTTCAGAAGTTATCCCTTCCGCTTCAGCCATATAATTCATCACAACCCGATGTCTAAGAACAGACATAGCAATGCTTCTTATATCTTCGGCGGTCGTAAAATCTCTTCCGTTCAGAAGTGCAACAGCCCGAGACGTCTGCGCAAGAGCAATAGATGCACGAGGTGAAGCTCCATGATATATCCATTGTTTATAATTTTCTAATTTATATTCTTCCGGATTTCTAGTTGCGAGGACAATTTCTGCGATATATCGAATCAATGAATCATCTAAATGAATTTTTCTAGAAATTTCTTGAATGATAATAATTTCTTTTGGATCAAATATTGGCGAAAGAACGGGAAGATTGATCTCAGACACAACCATTCTTACAATTTCTGCTTCCTCTTCTTTCTTAGGATATCCAACTAAAAGCTTCAACAGAAAACGATCTAATTGGGCTTCAGGCAATGGATACGTTCCTTCTTGCTCTATTGGATTCTGTGTCGCAAAAACTAAAAATGGCTCAGGCAATTTTTTGGTTACATCGCCCACAGTAATTTGTCTCTCTTGCATAGCTTCCAATAGTGCAGATTGAACTTTTGCCGGGGCACGATTGATCTCATCAGCCAAAATAAAATTTCCGAAAATTGGGCCATATTGGTTTTCAAAACTCGCTTTATTTTGATTGAATATTCTGGTTCCGACAACATCTGCAGGCAAAAGATCTGGAGTAAACTGGATACGATTGAATTGAACCTTACAGATTTGAGACAATAAATTTACAGCTCGAGTTTTAGCGAGTCCAGGCAGTCCTTCAATCAAAACATGCCCATTGGAGATCATCGCAACCAACAATCCATCGATCAAATCATCTTGGCCTACAATTCCTTTATGCATTTCTTCTCTTGCTTGGTGTAATCTCTGACTGACTTCTGAAATTGTTTGCATCCAGTAATTCCTTGTATAAATAAATTATTTTATTGGTCTAAATTTTTCTTCTAGACATTAGATTCGCTTGTTCTTGGAGTTACAAGTGTTTTTTAGATACTAGGAAAAAGACCAATCAAATTCAATATTGACACAATAGTTAAGAAATAAATTTCTAAAATATGCACTATCCATTTGATTTTGCGGTTCTTTTTTTCGCTGGCATTTTTAGCTTTGTCTGGGTTGTTGGAGCAACTCTCAATCAAAATAGAAAATTAGATTCTACAACAATTTTTTTGATCACAATTTCAGGATATAGATTATGCTTTGAAGCTGCTTACTTTTCCGGATTGATCAATAAATTTCCGATTGCTTTTGGGATTGCTGTTCCTTGTTTATATGCAATCGGACCTGCCATCTATTTATACTTATTCAATTTTTACACGGTAGGAAATCATAGATATAGGATTTATATTCATTTCATACCATTCGTTTTTTCGTTATTACCTGTGATTTTTTGGCTAAAACTTAATTCTAGCGCTCAACTGCAATTGATTGCGAATCTATTTACGTTAGAACCTTTATTGAGAGATCGGATCGACTGGGGATTTATGTCCTGGGTGATTGGACCAAAGTTACTTATTTTATTTTATTCTAATTTATCTGCCTTTCTTATTTTCAAAGAACTTCGTTCCTTCTCTAAAAGAATCAATGATGAACTAAAAATCTATTTGTATTTACTTCTAGCCTTTCTTCACATAATGATACTTGCTGATATTATTGGTTATATTTTATCTAGCTTGGAATTGATCCGTATAAGCGCAATGAGTCATTCAATTTCTGTAGTGGCTATATACTTATTTGGAAAATACCAACCCAATGCAATTCTTGAATATGAAATTTCCATACAAAAAAGCAGATATGAGAAAAGCAAATTAAACCAATTGGATGTTGATAAAATTATACAAAATATGGAAATTTTCATGAAGGATGAACATTTTTATGCAGATGAGGATTTAAGAATCGCAGATCTAGCTGAGTCTTGTGGAATTTCTATACACCAACTTTCCGAAATATTAAATCGTAATCTGAAAATGAGCTTTACTGATTATGTGAATATGCATCGAATCGCAGCAGCAAAAGATATGATAATTCATGAACCGGACCGAACAATTCTTTCAATTGCTATAGCAGTTGGCTACAATTCAAAATCTGCATTCAACAGAAGTTTCAAAAAAATCGTAAATCTTACTCCTAGCGAATATAAAAAGCAAACTAGTTCAAACTGATCCTATAAACTAAAAAAATGTAAATACTGAGTTCTATATTATAGAATGGGACGACAGAATTTGATTTCGGTGTTAAGATTATAAGAAATTTGAATAATCGCGGAGATCAAGAAATGAAAAAGTTCTTAGTTTTAGTATTAATAGCAACCTCTTTACAATTCAGCAATTGTAAAGAAGAGAAGGATGAACCAGATCCACTCTTTCAATTGCTAGCTTTACAATCCCTTCTAACTAGTAAGAATATATTTTTTAATCGGGTTCGTTACCTAGATAATAAATTCTATGGGGTTGGAAGCGGTGGACAGATTTATGTATCTGCTGATGGAGATAGCTGGACAAGAATAAGTTTGGATACAAATCAGGCAATCAATGATATAGGATATATCAACAATCGATTCACTGCAATTGGAAATAGCGTTCACTATACATCAGCAGATGGTATCAGCTGGTCGGATATATCTAGTACCTTTTCCAACACAACTTTTTTACGAAGCCTTGGAAACTTTGGATCAACTTTGGTTGCATTCGGTAGTAGAAATATCTATACATCAACAAACGGTCTGAGTTTTTCATCAGGAGTTAGTCTTGGTAGTTCATTGTTTCCCGCCTATTATGAAAGTGCCTCAAATTCCAATCGCATGGTTGTCGTTGGTGCAGAAGAATCCAATAGCGCATCCATCAAAGTTGGTTCGTTTGTATCCATTTTTCTTACTTTTTCAAGCAATGGAGTAACCGGTTTGAGTTCAGCAAAACAATTACTTGGAATTGCATATAATGGAACACGCTTTGTCGCGGTCGGAAATTCGGGAAATATTTATTACTCGGCAGATGGTCTAGCTTGGACTGCTGCTTCATCGGGTGTAACTTCAACGATTAGAGCTGTTGTCTATGCTAAGGATCAATTTATTGCAGTCGGTATGTCTGGCTTGGTTTTATCAAGTCCGGATGGAATCAATTGGACTTCAAAATCCTCCGGGTCAACGGTGGAATTAAGGAGTGTTGCATATGGTAACGACAAATTGGTTGCAGTTGGTCGGGATACGATACTTGTATCTTCCGATGCTGGAAATACTTGGGTCAATAAATAGTTGAAAAACTTTTCTCGGTATTCAAATTGCGGTTGTAAAGAAAAATCTTCTTGAGTTTTTAAAACCGTATATTTGAATTATCGGGGGAAGTAAAATTTCCTTTAATTCACTGTAAATAAATTTGGATGCGTAATATAGAAACCTTATGAAGAAAATCTCTCAGAAATTTTTGACAATTTTATTATTAATGGTGATGTCGAATTGCACCAAAATGCTCAAAGATATTCCAAATGATAAATTTGACGTCCCTAAAAGATATGAAAATTATAAACTTGTTATTAACTACGAAAGCATAGAGGATAATCTCGTTTCTATAGATTATCAGAAAGATTCATACAATTATTTTAAGAAAAGTGGACAAGAAGAGTATGCTAGATCAATAGATTCTCATCTAGATATTTCCCGCAAATTAGCGTATGATACAATTCAAAATTCATTGAATATTAAAAATAAATCCTCTAGTCCAGATGGCTATCTTAGCGTGATAGTACGTGAAGGCAAAACAAATATAAACGGTTATCCGGCTTTAGTACTGCTTGTTGCAATAGTTCCTCCGATACTATTGGGAATTCCTTTAATAAAATATGATGCCTACTTTGAAGTAGAAGTTGCGGAATTCAATAAAAAGAAAGAATTAGTCAAAACCTATTCAAGTAAAAGTAACGATACGGAATACATGGAAGTTCTTTACTATGGATACGATTATCCGTACCAGGCTTCATCTCTCATTGCGATAAAAAAAGCCCTTAGAAATATTAGAGAGCAAATGGAGAAAGAAAATGATTTTGAATAGTAATTTACCAAACAAAGGGATTAGAAATTATTTTTATCTATTTTTACTTCTCTGCTCTTTATTTTTCTTGATCAGTGGATGCAAAACTAGGCAAAGCAAATACGAGGGATCACATAAATTAGATGGATCAGCAGTACAATCCAAGGTAAACACGGCTAAGAAACTTGAATAATTTCAAAATACTTAGACGTGATTAACTTTACAATAATCCATACATAGCTATAAGAATAGGTTGATTGTACAAAATACCAAAATTATAAATTATTTATTGAATCAAAGTCAAAGGATGGATTAACTTAGTGATCAATCAAAGTATTCTGTTAATTCACGAAGATGTTTAATTCCAATTAGCTGGAATCCAGAATTTTCTTTTTTCCATTCATTCTTAGCTGACACAGGTAGGATCACTTTTTCAAGTCCTATCGCTTCCAACTCTTTTAATCTCAGCCCTAATTGGCCAACGTTACGTACTTCGCCCGAAAGACCCACTTCTCCGAGAAAAGCGGTCGTAGAAGACACGGATCGATTTGTTGCAGATGATAGAATTGCAGAACAGATTGCTAGATCAAGTGAGGGTTCATCAACAGTCAATCCTCCGGCCAAGTTTGCAAAAACGTCTGATTGAGAAAGAGGGATTCCTAGATATTTCTCAATGACAGCGCATAGAAGAATCAATCTTTTATTGTCTAAACCTTCTGACATTCTGCGAGCTTGACTGAAGCTTGTCTTTGCAACGAGAGCTTGAACTTCAACACTGAGCGCTCTTGATCCTTCAAGGACAACAGAAAGTACAGAACCCTCTTGCGTATCTGCATCTCTAAATAAAAATAAATCATTCCGGTTGATCACTTCTTCCAATCCGGAAGTCTTCATTTCAAATACAGCTATATCACCAACCGATCCGAATCGATTTTTTACAGCTCGTAAAATTCGATAGTAATTGAGCTTATCTCCTTCGAAGTACAGTACTGTATCCACTAGATGCTCTAAAACTTTGGGCCCCGCAATCAATCCTTCTTTAGTTATATGACCAATTAAGAATATTGGAATAGACAATCTCTTTGATGTTTCTAGGAAAATCTGTGTGCATTCACGTAATTGTGTCACCGTTCCCGCTTGATTCGGAAGAGCTTCTCTCTGTACAGTTTGTATCGAGTCTATGAAGACTACTCCGGGTCGAATATGCTCAATCATCTGAATGATATTCTCTGCATAACCTTCGGAAGAGAGCAAAATATTATCAGATTGAATACCCAATCGTTTAGCTCTAAGTCCTATTTGAGAAGCTGACTCTTCACCTGATATATATAGAACCTTATCTTTGTTAGATAGATTTTTTGCAACTTCTAGAATTAAAGTCGACTTGCCTACTCCAGGCTCGCCTCCAATGAGAACCAGGCTTCCAGGAACAATTCCTCCTCCTAGAACCAAGTCCAGTTCCGAAAATCCAGTCTTTATACGCTGAAATTTCTCTTCTTCGATTTTATTGATCGAAATTGGATCTTCATATCTTTTTGGATCTAGAATTGTTCGCTTCTTTTCGGTAAACTTAGATCCAGAGCCAGTTTCTTCGATGATTGTGTTCCAGGACTCACATCCTGGACATTTGCCAGACCATCTTGGAAAATTCTCTCCGCAAGATTGGCAAATATAGATCTTGGCTGGGATCTTTTTCTTCAATGCTCGAATATATCCTTAAGCTCAAGAAGATCCATATCCACAAGAGTTCCGAGAAATCCATAACATTTATCAGCATATTCTAATCTTCCTTCACGAACGAGCATCTCAGTAAGAATATGTTTTAAAGCAATCAAATACTTCACATCACCTGCTGCGTATTCCAATTGTTCTTTGCTCAGAATTTTTTTGCCCCAGTCGGAGGATTGTTTGCCTTTATCCATCGATTCATCAAAAAATTCTTTAACCAATTCTTTGAGTCCGTGCTTGTCAGTATATGTTCGCGCTAGTTTACTCGCAATTTTTGTACAAAAAACAGGATTGACTGATATACCTAAACGCGCTTTCAGAAAGGTTAAATCCATACGTCCAAAGTGGAAAATTTTAATTATAGATTTTTTTTCAAATAATAACTGAATATTTGGAGCTTGAGTCTGACCTGGTAAAATTTGGACAAGAGAAGCTTTATTCTTAGAATCGCATATCTGAATTACACACAATCGATCTCGCCTTGGATTGAGTCCCATCATTTCACAATCAACAGCAAGATGGTCATCTTTTTCATATTCTTTTGTGATTTCTTCAGATAAATCTCCTTGAAATACGAGAGGACGGATGGAGGATTGTTTTTGACTCATAGAGGATAGTTTTTTTACTGTAATAGAGGTTTCAATTCAAAATTATCGCCATGGAACGCACAACTATCTTTCAATATAGAGTATTCGACGAAGAAACCAATTCTTCCATAGCAGATCTCATAGAAACTTCTTCTTTGAGTGAATGTGGCAATTTTAAAGGCAAAATTTCCATCACAAAAAAAGGCAATTCTCGAACATACAAGCCTATAATCCAGTGGGCTGATACAACTCGTCCGCAAGTTGGATTTCATCTAAAAACTATAACAATTGCTATGGATGATATGATTCAAGACGGTAACGGGTTCAAAATTTTCCAACATGGATATCAATCCTGGAGCTTGTCAACAAGTTATAATCCCAATGAAAAGGATGTTTCTCCGAAGATTGAATTTTTGCGATATAGTCAAGAAAATATTTACTCAGATCACAGCGGAGAAGAAGGAGATTTTCTCTCAGAAAGTTTTATATGCCTTTATTCGAAAGAGTTAGATTCCGGAATCATCTGTGGCCTATTAGTTGGTTCAGATCCTGGAGTTAGATTCCATTCTGCAGTGGATGAAAACGGTAAAATTTTGGAAATTTCTTGCATATTAGATTTTCATTGCTCGCTAGATGTCAAAACCAACGGCAAACTTCCACTTCCCGAACTCACAGGAATATCTTTTAGTGGATCTCCAGAGAAAGCCATTGCAAATTATATAGATAGCTATGCAAAAAATACCGAGATTCCAATCCTTGCAAAAAAAGTTCCGACTGGTTGGTGCTCTTGGTATTACTACTATACTGATATTACAGAGAAAATTATTTTAGATAACCTAAAGGATATTAAAGATAAAAATATCCCAATTCAATTCTTTCAAGTAGATGATGGTTATCAAAGAACAATTGGTGATTGGCTTACGACCAACGAGAAATTTCCTGCTGGAATGAAAATCATCGCCGATGAAATCAAAAGAGAAGGATATCAACCAGGGATCTGGCTTGCTCCCTTTTTAGTTAGAAAAGAATCAGAATTTTATAACAAATATCCTGAAGCCGTTTTGAAAGATGAAAATGGCGATCCGGTTCCTGCGTTATGGAATCCTTTATGGGGCAAAGACTATACGTATTGTTTGGACCTAACCCATCCTAAGTCATTGGAATTTCTAACACAAGTTTTCAAAACGATAACCAAGGATTGGGGCTATCCTTACTTGAAGCTGGACTTTTTGTACGCTGGACTTTTGCCAGGAGTTGTATACAATCCGAACATCACTCCACAAGCAAGATACCAAAATGCGCTAAAATTGATTCGCAAAGTTGTCGGTAAAGATACATTTTTATTAGGTTGTGGTGCGCCGATTTTTCCATCGGTTGGATATTTCCAAGGTATGCGAATCAGCTGTGATGTTGCCCCTTTCTGGCGTGCAGAGCTGAAACGACGATTGGTTCGTGACAAGAATGCATTGTGTACGGAAAAAGCTCTAATCAATGATCTTACTCGGGCATCTATGCATAGAAAATTTTGGTTCAATGATCCCGATTGTCTCGTAGTTCGAAAGAAAAAAAATAGCATGAACTACAACCAAACATTGATTATGGCTTCAGTCATGGCTGTTTCCGGAGGAATGCTACTCGTAAGCGACGACATGACTAAACTCGAACCAGAGAGATTGGAAATGCTTAAGAAAACATTAGAACTTTCGAAACTTTGCCAAGCTAAAACTCCATTGCCGATTGGAATTTTTGAAGGTCAATTTCCAGAGGGACTTTGGAATCCTGCAGGTTATCTAGGTGTCTGGAATCCAACAGACAAATCTAAGACAATTAAAATGAAGACTCCTGTAGCTATTCGAAATACAGAATGGATTGATTATTGGACAGGAAATAAAGAAATTTCAGTTCAATATGATAATGACAGCCAAATTCTAGAGATAGAATTGCCAGCTTACGGTTCTAGGGTTTTTTCGATCGAATCGTAAAAAAGATTTGACCGACAGTTAAACTTTTCTAGATTTTTAAGGTATCTTAGGAGCGATCATGAATAAAAATTTTCCAGCCATCCTTGGTTGCATTCTTGCAATTACACTACTAGGTAATTGTGCGGCTGCATCAACTTCCATATCTCAAGCAGCAGACTCTGTGAGTGGATCTGTAAGTACAGCAATTGGATCTATATCTAAGTCTGTCTCTTCTGTAAGTAAATCATCTTCTGATAAAGCAGCAGATTCTGAATCTTACAAGAAAGATGTTAGAACTCTCATTGCACTGTATTCGCAAGATGAAGAGAGAACGGCTCATATCGAAAAAGACATCAATCGTATCGCAAGACGAAATGGGATTCTCAACTGGAGAGAACATAGATCAACTTACGTTGCAATTGGAGCGGGACTTCGCGAAGCGGGATATGCAAGAAATCATGTAGTGGACATTGCAAATCAATCTTGTGCGGGCAAGCCAAGCATTCAAGAAGCAATTCTCGAAGGTTTTGAATTATAGAAACTATTTATTGATATTGGGAAATATTTTTCCCAATATCAGTGATTTATAATCTTTGATTGTGATTCACTTTGTCTCGTAAACCATCATTCTTCTCCATTCTGTTCTTTTATTTCCTGATCTTCATTTCTTCTGCAGTATTCTCCCAAGACAAAAAGATTTCATTTCTCTATATTGATGCGAACTCGGGTCAATCCAGTGGTGGTCATACTGCTCTAAAAATCGGCGACTATGTTTATCATTTTCAATACTACCCAGATAAAATATTTCACATTGTCCGAGAGAGTTGGTTTGATTTTCGCTTTAGTTACAATATTCAAGAAAATCGGACAATCATTGTCTCAGATTTGAAATTAAAAAAATCCGATATGAATAAAATCGAAACCGGATTCGATCGATTATTTCTAATTCAAGAAAAGCATTTTGAAAATTTAAAATATTTACAAGCAAACAAAGATATATTCGCTAAATATTTATCTGGAAAAATAAATACCTACCCCATTGAAGGAATTGGTTATTTCTCCCAGAATTCCAAACCATCCAAAAATCACCTAATCAATATTATTCGCAGTAAAATCAATAATTTTGATCCAGAAAGAGAAAAATCCAAAATAGTTGAACAAATCCAGAATCTAAAATATAAGAGCAATATCCATAAAGATCAATCAATCAATTCTTCAACCTATACAACATTTCAAGATTTCTATTCTGAGACTTATACAGACCTCGTTCAAAAATATGTATTTTATGACGCTATAGAAAATAATCATAAACTAAAACCTCTAGAGTCTTTCTCGCTCCATTCAGAATTTATCAACCCGATCTCTGACCAAGAAAGAATCAAATTGCAAAACCTAAGCAAGAACCTTGAATTGAAATTGATCGAACAGATCTCGGACAATGAGGAATCCAATCATTGGGGTCTACTCGGATGTCAGATTTTGGTTTTCTATCTGAGTCTTGAGGCGAGTCTAGAGAGCGGATACTTTCATTTCCCGGATAGTTTTCCTCATCAATCCGAGAAGATCATCTGGAATAGAGCAAGAAATATTGACAAATTGAAAGACGAAACTCTACTTTTATTCAATCGATATAGAAATAAATATCTAGAAAGCGAGAATCCCCTAACGATTGAACAATTCATCGATCTTACCGATGCAGCCAATCGCTACAATGAAATTCAAAACGCAGTGCAATTCGATCGTCCTATAAGAAATTTCCCAATCAAAACCATGCCCAATAAAAGAGGAATTGCAGCTAATTTACCTAATTTCTATATTCCTCAACCTGAATTAGCAGAATCGAATAAACAAGCAACTATAGAATATGATCATTATCTAATTCAATTACAGAAAATCTATCCATACCATTTAATCTTCCAAAATTGCACTTCAGAAATTTTTAGATCAATAGATGAATTCTATAACCAAGAAAGTATAAAAATTACCCAAGCTCTTGGTAAGCAAATCAATCCCAATGCATCTCTCTCGTTCGTTCCCTTCTACGCAAACTACGATGTTCAAAACAACTATTTTATCGAATCACAAAAAATTATCCTTTCATACCGCAGACAACTAATAAGAGATATGCGAAAATCACAAAATTCAGGATTGGTGTTTCTTCGAGAAAATTTTACTCCGACTTCAACGATCTACAATTTCAACGAAGAGGATGATTGGTTTCTACTATTTACTGATGAGAATGTATTTTTCCGTCCTATATTCGGAGCGACAAATCTTATAACAGGATTGTCTCAATTACTGATAGGCGTTCCCATGGCAATAGATGATAGTGGAGACACTTTCAAAAAGGGATGGAATGGTATTTTTTTTAGCATGCCAGAGATGTTTTTTTTCAATATACGAAAAGGCAGTTTTTATAACATAACTACAATGGATCTCGATCCAGAATTTCCAAATGAAACATACAAGGATTCCAATTGAAATGAAAGAAATTATTTTTCTATTATTCCCTTTTATTATAAATATTATTCTATTATTTTTTTCCAATTATTGGGGATACGAGACCAATAGAAGTTATGTTTTATATGGTTCTTTCATTGGATTCTTGGGCACTCTATTCTTTTTCCAGTTTCGCAATCGACTCAGTTTTCTTGATTCCAATTTGCTTTTTTTGAAGTATGCGCCTTGGATTTTTGGAGTTCAATTTATTCTATTTATCATTTATAATATCTGTAATCTAAATTATGGAGACGGGATTATACTTTTTGAAAATGTTTTTTTAGAAGGATCCATATTTGGATATCAATCAACAATTGATGAACTTTTAGAAGCATTCGTTCACTCCAAATTGTTTATAACATTTGGAGGAGATCCAAGATTCTATTATAGAATCACGAGTACAATTTGCGGATTTCTTTATTTAATTTTTGTAACGTTCCAGCTTCATCGTAATTCAAGCAGTCTAGTAGATAGTATTTTCTGGCTAAGTCCTGGTGGACTTCTGCTATTTTATGGCTATGGAGAAAATTATTCTATAGTCTCAATAATTCTATTCCTAACTTTAATGATTGGTATCTATTTCATTCAACGTGGCAAGTCCGATTATTCCATATATATATTGGCTTTCCTCGCAACCATTGGAGCTCTATTCCATCTCGTGTATGGATTTATGGCAATTGCGCTGATCTACTTCGCTATCATTCAATCTACTTCTGGTAAATTATTAAAGAATGCTGTTGTCTCATGTATGATTGCAGGATTATTTATAATTCCAACATTTAGCTATTTTCTTTTCTTTGCCGATGCAACAATACACGCAAGCCAGACTCACGCACTGACCATGCCGATATATCCTTGGAGGAGAATGATTTCCATGAATCATCTCAAAGATATAATGGGAGTTATATGGTTCACTAGTTGCGCTCCTGTTTTAGCAATTCTCTATTGTAGAATTTTTCATTCGAATAAATTGAATGATTTTTTCGAAAAACCTGAGATTCGATTCATACTTCTTGCCATACTAGGATTTTTTATTCAAGCTTTTACAATCAATCCTATGCTTGGCTTTCCAACAGATTGGGATTTGATGAGTTTTTATTGGATACCTTTGACGATGCTCGCATATTATACGATGCGAGAAATTGGACAAAGTAGAATTCTGCTTTTACCAATCATAATCTTTTGCTTAGGATTCCAAATCAACACAGCAAAAAGTCTACATAATAATCCAGAAAAATTGGAAGTAGATTATAAACTTACGATGGAGATAGCAAACGATTATGTTGCTCTAAAAAAAGATAATTATAAAAATATATCACAAAAAAAGCGGAAATTATTTCTAAAGCTAGATCATTTTATATTCAAATCCATATCGATCCTTAAAAAGTCAAACTCCCCTAAAGCAAAAGCTTTAACTTTAGAACTAAAGAATTTCGAAAAGGAATTAGAACTCAGAACATTCGCAGATGAAAAAGTTTATGACAAAGAATGGATTCGAGATTATATCACTAGACTCACAGATTTTCATCATAAGTTCTTAGAATTTAAAAATTCGGTTGATGGATAGATGAAAATTTATTTTACTTTTTGTATTTTTTAGAGTTCAATTAAAAGATAAGAAATATCATCTTGAAAGTGGGAATTTTCCCTTAATTCAATTGTATAGTCCTTTAGAATATCCAACATCTGTTCAAATCTATTTTTTGAATTGAGGTGGATATTGTTCATTGAATCAAGTAAAGGACTTTGTAGAGTATTGATCAGACCGTCACTATACAAGAACAAAAGATCTCCCTTCTCATAACCGATTTGATGAGTATGGAATTCAATATCTTCCATAATTCCCAATAAATGCCCAGATCTTTCACTGAGCAGTTGGTATTCAGAACGATCTGCTTTATAAAAGATTGGAAAAGGATGACCACCACGACTGTATATGATTTGTTTTTTTTCGCGATCGATTAGAATAATTACAGCAGTCATACTATGAGTTCCAATCTCGAAGCACAATTCATAGTTCATTTTTTGCAGATATACAGCTGGACTAGTTTCGTTTGTATTGGAAATTTCTTTAACTAGATTACTCATGAGTAGTGCAATCAGTCCAGATGTCACACCATGGTCCTCTATATCGCCCATTACAACTAGAGTTTTATTCTCATCAATATTTAAGATCTGGAAATAATCTCCGGAAACATACATCGCAGGATTCACTTCTGCAAACATTCTGTGTGAGAGGTTCTTGGGCATAGATAAGATCTTGGATTGAATTTTGGATGCCAATCTCAGATCTCTCAATATTGATTCGTCATTGATCTCTTTCTCTTTTAGAATATAATAGAATTCGAATGCGCGTGCAATGGCAGACTTTACAGATTCTAGATTGAATGGTTTGAGAAGGAAATCAGTAGCTCGATTGTAGAGCGATGAGACAACCGTTTGAATCTCACGTTCTCCAGTCATCATGAGGACTTGGCTCATTGGATTTATCTCTTTAATCTGGGACAGTAAGTCAATTCCATTAAAATTAGGTAGATTGACATCGAGTAAAATAAGCGGACTTACTTCCCTTTTGAAGTATTCTAATCCTTGTTCTGGGTTTGTAAAAAAAACACAATAGTATCCAAGACTTTGTATGATTACTTCAAGAGTCTCGCAGATCGACTCATCATCATCGATTACAAGAATCTCTGGTTTAGGGAGATAGGATTCAGTCATATAGATGGCAAAAAGCTGAACAAACTGTTCTTTCTTACTTCAGTTACCTTTTTAAAATAATCTTCGGTGAAGACGATCGATTCCAAATACGGATCGATAGCAGTTAACATTTCACCATGAAACCATTCAAATTCTAACCCTGTCTCTGACCATACTAATTTTTTATTATGAATTGCATTGCTAACCTCTCTGACACGATGAGTTGCTGAAAGTTCAATCAATGCTCGAAATTGACCTTCCTTTATCGGGTCAATAAATTTGAAATTATTTCTAAAAAGTACGGCATCATGAAAATATTCTGGAATATTAAAAACACCATGGGCACCAATTTTTTTGGTAAGTAATCGAATAAACTCAGTGATTTCTACAAAAATTGCAAGACCAGGATATTCTTGTCCATAAAACAATGGTTTTGAATAAGTTCCTGGAACAAAACGAATATTCTGTGTCAATAGCCAATCAATATATACCATTTTGAAAACATCAGGATAGGCTTTCAAAGAAAAGTCAGAATATTTTAAACGAATATGAACTAAAACTTTACCTTCATTCGTTTTTATGAATATTCGATTATCCAGTTCAGAAAGAACTTGTATTTCAATATTATAATCTGAATAGCCTCGATCTTTTAGCATATCGAGTAGACCAGAATCGTCCATAAGATGAAAAATTTCTTGTTTGGTGAATTTGCCGAAAACCATTTCTTCTGGCAATAGCGATGTATTCAAATCTCGTGAAAGATCAACCATCTCAAGTGAGGATAGATCTAGCCATTCGCTTCCGTCAGATTTTTTATCAGATCCCGAAAAAATTCCCATTTAGTCCTTACTACAGAAAACTTTAATTGAATTAAAATGTATCTTTACTGTGTCCTCTGGATGGTTTGCATAACCACCTGCAGTTACAATCACGGTTGATACATTATGTTTGATTGAAAAATCACGAATTTTTGTATCCCTTGCAATCAGTCCATCTAGAGATAACTTCAATTCACCGAGTGAATCATCCATATAGGGATCAGCTCCCGCTAAATAGAAAATTATATCAGGAAGAAATTTGGATTCAATAATTGCCAAGGATTCATCCAAGACTCTTAGATACTCCTCATCACCCGTACCTGGTGCGAGAGCAATATCAAGATCAGAATCTTCTTTCTTCGGATAGATATTTCCTTGATGAATGGAAAAAGTAAAAACATCAGAATCATCTTGAAAGATAAAGGAATTGCCATTGCCTTGATGCAAATCCAGATCAGCTATTAGAACTTTCTTACCAGGATTTTGTAGAAGAAATAATCTTGTTGCTATTGCAACATCATTGAGATAACAAAAACCTTCCGCATGATCCGGCATCGAATGATGGTAGCCACCACCGAGATTAAAACAAAATTGAAACTCTGAAGTCTTCTCCATAGCTTCAACGGTACCGCCAACACCGTATAAGAACGATTCAACGATACTACGAGATAAAGGTAATTCAGAATTCATCGTTCGAAAGCTATGCTCATAAGAAAATAAATCATCCAAATATTCTGGTCTATGAACAAGTTCGAGATCTTCCATTTTCGCTCGTTCTGGAGCTAATATTTGAATATTTTTTAGGATAGGATCTTTACGTATCCAATCATAGATATAGGAATATTTTTGCGCGGGAAAAACATGTCGCCCAAGATCCAAATTATAATACGGACTGTAAAATAAGACAGCATTCGATTTTTTCACAATTGTGTACATCTTTTGACAAATTTATATCGTTGCAATTAAAAAACTGACATCATTCTCTTATGTCTGTCCCAAAAGATTCTTGCCAAATGTGAATCACTCCGTAAATGTACCCTATGCCTGAATCTCCAATGAAACCCAAAAAAAAGACAAAAATTATCTGCACCATCGGTCCCGCAACAGCCACACGTGAAAAAATCTTGGGTCTCATTGATGCAGGAATGGATATCGCGAGAATCAACTTCTCACACTCCAATCAAAATTCGCACGAGAAAACTTATGAATTACTTCGGGAATGCGAACAGGAATCTGGGCGACCTTTAGGAATCTTAGCCGATCTACAAGGACCAAAAATTCGCACAACTAAACTCAAAGAAGGCAGCATTCAACTTATCAATGGAAAAAAAATATTAATCAACAATATTCCTGATTTTATTGGAGATGAAAGCGAGCTTGGTTGCACATATGTGAATTTAATTTCAGATTTGGATGTAGGCAATCGCGTGTTAATTGATGATGGAAAACTTGTCTTGAGTGTAGTTAGCGTTGATAAAAAAAATCAAAAAGCTGAACTCGAAGTAATTGTCGGCGGCACTCTCAAAGAAAGCAAAGGTATCAATCTTCCAGGAACACCCATTACAGCCCCGGCACTCACCGAAAAGGATATAGACGATCTTAAATTTGCACTCAACTTAGGAGTTGACTATATCGCATTAAGCTTTGTTAGACGAGCATCAGATTTAGAATTCGCAAGACAATTTATGAAAGATACCTTTACGGGTCTAGTTGCAAAAATTGAAAGACCCGAAGCTATAGACAATCTTGCAGAAATTATAGAAACTTGCGATGCGATCATGATTGCACGTGGAGATCTCGGAGTGGAAATGGACACTGAACAAGTTCCAGTTTTACAAAAAGAAATCATTCACCAACTCAATCAAAAAGGAAAACCAGTAATCACAGCGACTCAGATGCTTGAGTCAATGATTGACAATCCAAGGCCTACTCGAGCTGAAGCATCCGATGTTGCAAATGCGGTGATGGACGGAACAGATGCTGTAATGCTATCTGCCGAATCAGCGAGTGGCAGTTTTCCATTAGAAAGTGTTGATATAATGTCTAAGATCATTCGAAAAACAGAATCTTCATTTATTTATGCAACGATTAGCAAAAAAACGGAAATCTGGGACGATGAGAAAGTACGTACTGCACTCGGAATTGCAACCGAACAGATTGCACGCTCAATGAACGCGAAAGCTATTATTAATTTTACTAGAAGTGGAGCTTCTGCATTATTGTCCTCAGAGTTTAGGCCAGAAGTACCAATTTATTCTTTTACTCCATTTTTAATGACCGCAAGAAAGATGAAATTGTATTGGGGCGTTGAACCATATGTTATGCCTATGATGGATAAATTTCCAGATATGATAGCATTTATGAACAAAACTCTTAAATCAGAAGGCTTGGTTAAAGAAGGAGATATTGTTGTAATACTTTCGGGTGCTCCCGGTTCGGTTGCACAAACAGTGGATTTCATTCAAATCTATACAATACGATAATTATTATGGTAACTAATTTTAATATCAATAAAGATGGAGTATTTTCGGGAAATGGAATCGTCCCATATCTTGTTCTAGACAATGATGATAAAGCGATTGATTTCCAAAATGTATTCCAAGAAATGCTCAGGGATGTAAAAAGATTACACGATGTCTATATCCTTTCCATGATGGACGATGGCAAAATAACAGGTCGAGAGCGAATCCAGATATGTAGAGAAATGGATAATTTTCTTGGTGATATGATTCTTTTGAGAGTAATACTATCAGAGAATAGAAATTTTTTCAATCTGACCCACTCCCAATACAATGTATCACTTGAATTTAAAATACTAAAACAGAGATGGGAAGCAACAGGCAGTATGGGCAAAGTCCTTGGTTTAAATGTATCCAAATTTCGCGATTGGATGACCACTCAATTCTCGAAAAGACTAAAAACTTTGCTCAAATACACAAAAGAAGCCCTCTCTGACAATGAGCTTGATGTTCATGAAAAATCAATTTTGATCTCCTATATAGAGAAATTAATTATTTCAGTTATCATTGCAAGACATGATATCTACTCGGCGAATCTATCTTAGTCTATTGATTTCTTGAGTGAATCGAATCAATATGTTCGTAAGACCAATTTTCCATCCACCAACTAAGGATTCGGGAGAACTTGAATCTATAGGAACAAATTCATCAAATGACTTTTTCAATATCAATTTATAATTGCTATCTCGATCATCAAAAATTCTAAACTGCAATTGAAGAACTGCCTTGGTTTTATTTGAATCTTGGAAATCACCATAAAGACTCATGACTTCAATTTCTAAATAATAATAAGATTCAGTGCGAGAGCTTATATCTAGAACGGATTTAAATATTCCGACTTTATCCAAATATTTTTGGATTTCTTCTCCTAATATATTCTGCGGACTAATAAAAAATTCATTATAAAAGTCCGATTCGTATTTTGATTCCGATTTTCTATACACGAAACTTTTGCTATCATATTTATTGGAAATCAAAACCCGTCTTATTTTCAGAATATCATCTTTAAATTTTGAAGTTTGTGTGGATTGTTTCGGTGAATCCAATTCGATCAGATATGTCTTTTTTTCTGGGAAATCTTTTTCAATTGATATACAAGAAAAAGCTCCAATTACTATAACGCTGATCAAAGTTGTAAAAAAAATTTTATTTGATATCAAGTGAACAATCTCTTTCATTTTTTATTATTTCCAGATTTGTGATTTAGCTGGAGGCTCACCAAAGAATATTAAAGATGGATATTTTTTGGCATTACTTGTGACATCCTTTAGATCAGTTGAAGCAATACGCAGGTTCTCAACCGCCAAGGAAATTTCATTTTGATTGGTAGATAGTATTGTATCCAAACGTTTGGTTGCTGAACTAAACTGTGTTAGAGCAGTATCCAGTTTTTTTGGTGCAACTTTTAATTCTGGCTGTGCGAGTATTTCTTTTAGTTCCTGGTTACTTTTTCTCATCTCCGACATAAGCATCGTCGCCTCTCGACTCATTTCCCCAATTTTGGCCTTTTCCACTTCTGAATTTAAATTATTTATCAATCGATCTAAATTGAAAATCAAACCCCGAACATCAGTTGCTTCCAATTTATCAAAAAATGAATCCAATGACGCACTAAATCTCGACATGGTTGAAGGAGCAGAAGGAATATAGTGATTCTTTGGTTTCCATGATATAGGAAGAGGAGGATTTTTTTCTGGAGAGAGATAATCTACTTCAAGATAAGCAGTTCCAGTTATTCCTTGCGATGCAAGCCTTACTCGAAGTCCAGTTGTTATCATTCTCTTTATGGATTCATCAATCTTTGTAATAGGTAATGCCTTGACAATTCCTGGTATGGACATCTTCACTATAACATATCTCCCATACTTTATAAACTCTTCGCTCTCAAGATCATTAAGGTATTCATTTTGTACAAAACTTATTTCATCAACTGTTCCAATCTTTACGCCTCTATGTTTAACAGGTGAACCTACATCTAGTCCTTGAACGGATTCATCGAGATAGGTTTCCATAAATACGTTCTTTCGAAAAAGTGCACCAGCACCAAGTATGATGATAAAAGTAGCAGCAATGACTAATGTAGAAATTACAAAAATCCCGATTCGAAAATAATTAGTTCCTGTTTTCATATCTACACTTCTACTCCTCAATTTCTTTAATCATCTATTTATCCTTGGGCAGTCGATTGAAGAATCTCACAACAAAATCTATGTTGGAATGATTTTTCAATTCATCCGGTGATCCTTCGGCGATAATTCCCTTCGTCTCTTTATCCAGAACGATCACTCGATCTGCTATGGTAAATATACTGGCTAGTTCATGAGTTACAATGACAAAAGTAACATTTAGACTTCGCGAGAGTCGTATGATTAGATGATCTAGTTCAACAGAAGTAATTGGATCGAGTCCAGCCGATGGTTCATCAAGAAAAACAATTCCCGGATCAAGAGCCATTGCTCGTGCTATAGCAGCCCTCTTCCTCATACCACCCGAAAGTTCTGACGGCATGACTTCTGCGAATTCATCCAATCCGACCATTTTCAATTTCATCCTAGAAATTGTATTCATCGCATCTACAGGTAGATTCGTGAATTCTTCCATCGGCAATCTTACATTTTCTAATACAGTCATTGATCCAAACAAAGCACTTTGCTGATACATGACTCCAAACTTATTCAGTATAGCTAAACGTTCTTGGTAGTTTGACTCCCAAAGATTTTTTCCATCAATAAATATTTTACCATTCAAAGGTGGGTTCAAACCGATCATATTTTTCATAACAGTACTTTTGCCACTGCCAGAACCACCTAATATCCCAAAAATCTCTCCTTTTTTTATATCAAAGTTCAGATTGTCCATGATTACTGCAGAGCCGTATCCACTCACAAGATTGCGGACTTCGATTATGGATTCCTCATTATCGAAATTTTTATAATAGGATTTTTCTTTTGTTACTGAGTTTTTATTCTTTTTCATATGCCCAGATAAAAATAAGCGATACTGAACACTCCGTCCAGAATTGCAACGTAGATTATTCCACTTACAACTGCTCGAGTAGTAGCACTTCCCACAGCGCCTGCTCCGTTAGTTGTCCTCAAACCTTCATAACATCCAACTGATGCAACCGTAGCACCGAAAACGATTGATTTTATTATACCACCAAAAAGATCAGTTAGTCTAACTGCCGATACAATTTGATTTATAAAAGTAACCAAGGGAAATCCAAAACTATAAAGAACCAATGCGCCACCACATAGTCCGAGAAGATTAAAAATCAAAGTAAGCAAAGGTGAGACCAATGTTGTCGCCAAAATTCTAGGAAGAACCAAAAAACGAATAGGAGATAGACCCATTGTAGACAGAGCATCGATTTCTTCGCTTACCTTCATCGTTCCGAGTTCAGCTGCAAATGCGGATCCGGTTCGTCCAGCAAGAATGAACGCGGTCATTAGTGGACCTAGTTCACGAAACAGAGATAAGCCGACAAGATTTGCCACGAATATTTCAGCACCGAATTTTTGCATGGGAATCGCAGACTGAAAAGACATGATAAGTCCTAAAAGAAAACCAATTAATGCAATTATGGGAAATGCATTGACTCCCGCATTTTCTGCCGTACGAAATAAATCTTTCCAGCGAATCGTTTTCGGACTTACCATTGCTTGAAAAAAACTCACGGTGAATTCTCCAATAAACGACATTCGACTCTGGAAATCTGAATACCGATTGAATACAAACTCACCAATTTCTTCTGGTTTATCCATAATCAAATCATGGAAAAAATTCTTAGATTTTTCTTTTTTTCCAAGTTGGGTGGAAGTGGAAATTTCGTATAAATATCGAAAATCTTCCTTGAGTCCCCTCAAAACAAAATCAAGTCCAAGATCTTCTTGTCTATGCTTATGCTCTAAAATAAACGCGATACCTGCTGCATCACAGGTATGGACGTTTTGAACATCAATTAGGACTCGGTTGGGCTTTTCATTATGAACCCATTTGATACTTGAGTCCCAAATCTCATGTATAGTAGAATGATTCAAAACTCCCGCAATATTGATCTCGCAAGTAGTTCCATTCATTTGAATTGTCTGAGACAAAAGATCCATAGGGTTATATCCTTAAATCGCCCAATTATCGCTCTTCGACAAGAACTTAGTTTTGAGAATAAGAGTTTTTTCGAAAAAACTTTCTAATCCGACATAAAATGCTAAAAGAAAACGCAAAACCTCCCGACTCTTGTTCGTAGAGGGAAATATGTTTGATAAAACCCATTTTATGAAAACCCAAGATCTTCTCCATCGAGGAATGCAGACTAGCACAATTCGTAGAAAAGCGATCTCGGACAATATCGCAAATGCGGACGTGCCAAATTTCAAACGTACGGAAGTTATATTTGAATCAATGATTCATCGTGCAATTGAATCAGAAAAAATTGAGAAGGATAAAGCGGTTCCGACCAAAATTTCCGATAATAGGCATTTTGAATTTTTTAAACCTCTAGATTATAAGTCTGTTCAACCTAAATCAAATATAGATTATCTTACTACCATCCGTGCAGATGGAAACAATGTGGACATTGAAAAGGAAGTCGTGGATTCAAGCCAGAACCAGATGACTTATATGTTGCTCGTTGAACGACTCAATCAGAACAATCGCTTACTCTTACAGATGATGAGACCATCATCCTAAATTATTAACTAAAAGAAGGTAAATTATATGGGAATGTTTAGCTCAATCAATATTTCATCTACTGGGTTGTCGGCTCAGAGACTGCGCATGGATGTCATTTCAAATAACATAGCAAATGCGACAACTACGAGAAATGCAAATGGAGACGGACCATTTAGACGGGATCGAGTAATCATGACTCCCGTTAACTTGAGAACGCGATGGAAAAGTCCGCTCTATCCTTTTGGCATTGCTCCAGGTGAAGGCAAAGGTGTTAAAGTGATGAAAGTAGAAAAGGATATGGCTCCTCTTCGATTGACATATGATCCGACTCATCCAGATGCCATACAAGTTGGACCCAAAAAAGGCTATGTCGAAATGCCTAATGTCAATATTGTTAGTGAAATGACAGATATGATTTCTGCATCAAGATCTTATGAAGCAAATGTTCAGATGATCAATGGAGCGAAAGCGATGTTTAATAAAGCACTGGAAATAGGTAGAGCATAATGGAAATCAACACAAATATATTCAATAAGTCCACGTACTGGACACATGACAGCAATCAATCTTTCTCTCTACGTCCAGATGGAGATAAAGTTGCAATCAACAGAACCGACAATCGTCATTATGGCAAAACCAATTCTGCAGTTACTCCAGATCAAGTAGCTGGAACATTTGGAGATGTACTTCGCAAAGCATTCGAAGAAGTTAATGATCAACAAGTTGTTGCTGACGAGATGACGCAGAAATTAGTATATGATCCGAATTCTGTAGATATTCATGATGTTATGGTATCAGCAGAAAAAGCTAGAATGTCTCTTACCTTTACGAAATCAATGGCGGATGGTTTTATCCGTGCATACAGAGAATTAACTTCCTTAAGATAATAGATTGAGATTCTCAAGCCATAAAAATCATATTTTATGGCTGAGAATAAAGATTGATTCGCTCGTAAGGCAAGAATTTAAATTCAATCTTAGACTTCCAATTCACTTCCACTCCCTTCTTCAATGATATGGGATCTATTTCTTTGCCATTCACAAAAATTTTCCAAGCCTTCGTTAATGTATTGCGTGTACCTAATATATCATAGATCTCAATCGTTGTGTTGGTTGTAACAAACCGCATAGAAGGATTTTCTGCAAGGGACATCTCAGTTAGAATCTCTACTAAATTTTTTCTTCCGACATCTTCAGAACTTAGAAAAAATTTTTCTGTAAACTCTTCAAAGTAAACTGTGACATGAAATCCTGCCTGCTCTTCGCTTAAGTCTTTAGTAAAATAAAATTCCTTTGAACAGGATAAAATAATAATAAAACTCAAAACAGATACAATTAAGGATGTTTTTTGGAATTTCATATAAGCTGTTATAGCTTAGACTTAAGTCTTTGCTTAAGAGCCCAATAAACCAATCCACTTGCATTCAACTTAACATCGAAATTTAAAAGTTCCATTTCTTCTGATCCAAGAACTATTTCTTTTCTACGAGCAAGCTCAATGAAATACTCTCGCACACCAATTTCTGCTTTTGATTGAAGTAAATCTTGAGAATCACCAGCTTCAACAAGACTTAATGCAATTTCTTGCATGGCATCAATTCCTGCTACTAGATCCGATTTTAAGTTTTGTAGATTACCAACAGATCCAAAATGAGTAAGATAAGCAACCGCTGCACCCGTGTTGAGAATTAAATCCAGAGAATTACGTGCTTGGTCTGGATCAAAGTCAGTTGGAGTTGTGGTTGGATAGATAAATTTGCCTACTCCACCGATTTTTGGATAAGCTATTCCAAAAGAATCCCCAGTAAAAATTCCATTTGATAGTGAATCATAAATACAGAAATGATGTGAGGCATGTCCTGTCGTGTAGACAAATTTAAACTGACGACTCTGCCAATTTAGAGTTTCATTGTCTTCCATAACTCGAACTCTTTCTTCAGGAACAGGATGAATCTCACCATATAGTTTTGTAAACTCTTCTTCGCCATATACTTGTTTTGCGGATGCAATCAATCGCATTGGATTGATTGCATGTTTTGCAGCTTTTGGGTGAGCGAGCAATTTTGCATTGGGACAAGCGTCAAGAAGAGCACTAGATCCACCTGCATGATCCAAATGGATATGAGTGATCATTAGATAATCAACATTCTCACGAGGAATCGAATTCTGGTCCAGAGCATCCAAGAGTTTTGGGACAGCGAGAGTTGTATTATTTTCTACAAAACAGGCTCGATCTTCATCTATGATTAAGTAAGCACAAGCAACACCAGGCATTACATAATCGCAATCAATGGCAAAAATTTTCGAGATTCTTCCATTAGTTTGAACAACACTAGATACTAATAAATTGCTTTTCGATTCTGACATTTATATTAGAATTACATTAGTAAGAATTCCGCTCTACTCTTTTAAAATTAGCTTATATCGCTTTTCCTTATTTATTTTCTCTGGAGTAAAATTCGTTGTTCGAAATTCTCCATTAATATATTTCATCGTCTGATCATCATAGAAAGGACTTGCCATATTCCCAGAATTGCCTGTAGGAAGTATGGTTCTGTTCTCATCCATATCTCCAAAGCTTACAACTCTTCTTGTGGATGGACCAGATGCAGCGAGCCATTTGCCATCCAATAACTTCATCTTAACATTATTTACAACTTCTGGAGCACCCATTGTTGAATGCGGACCTATATTAAAAATCAAATTCATTGGTTTTTTCATTCCAATCGCATGAGGATATTCAACTTTGTAGAGATTCTTCCACAGCCATAGATTAGGTGTCTCACTTACATTTTTTGTAAGGTATTCAACTGTATCGATTAAACTTTTTTCTAAAATTTCATCTCTGGTTTCTCTTCCATCAGTTGCAACATTATCCCAGAGTGGATGATCTTCTTGCTCAATGATCCATTTGAACGCATTGATGTATTCAGCCGTACTTCCATAGATTTTTAAAGTTTCTTCACCCATTTCATCTAACAACATATTCCGAATAACATGATAAGTTAGAACATAATATACTGTTGCTCCTTTGGAATCAACTCTACCTTGAAAATTCCACTGCGAGAGGATATCCATTGCTTCCTTTGCTTGGTTGATTTGCTGGGGAGATTGATTCTCCCAGATTTTTCCATCGATCTTAATCGAATTTATATAAACTTCCCAAATTTCTGGAGCTGAATAAGAAGTTATATCGACAAGTAGGTTCTCCATATCCGAATAATCGAATTTTTCTTTCTTGGATAGCACTTCAGTAATTCTTCTAAATCGATCGGATGGTTGCCAGTTGCCTTCTAGTCTCCCTAGTCTCGCATAATTCTTCTTAGATGGAAGATTGTTAGCTGTGGCAATGATTCCGTTTTTTGGATTTTCCAATTGAGGGTTCTCAGAAAAATTCAAATACCCAACAATATCAGCATCACCTTGCGACCCATCTAAAATTTTTCTTGTGTTAGAAATTTTATTTCTAATTGGAAAACGTCCAGCTCCCCACCATCCAATATTGCCTTCTCGATCCGCGTATGAAAAGTTCAAACCAGGTGCGGTCAAAAGTGAAATTGCTTCCTTCATACCTTTCAATCCTTTTGAAAAAAGTGCACGGTGCAGAACTTCTATGACAGGGCTGTGTTCTTTATGGAAAACCCAAGAAAGGCTAATTGGTTTACCTTCATATCCCTTAACAAAATCCGTATAAATCGGTCCATGAGGAGTAATTCGAATTGTATATTTTTCTGAATCTTTGCCTTTGATCTTGATTTCTTCTTCTATGATTTGTAGATCTTTCCATTGGTTCTTGTGATAAACTTGCATCCCATTCTCTGAGATCGTCTCATAATAGAGATCAACATCATCATTTTCTAGCATAGTCAATCCCCAGGCTTTATCCTCAGTATTGCCAACTAACGGATAGGGTACGCCCGCAAGAAAATATCCATAAACATTTAAGCCTGGATATTTTAAATGTGCTTCATACCAAGTACCTGGATTCGAGTATGCGATATGAGGGTCGTTAACAAGAATCGGCTTTCCAGACTGAGTCCTAGACCCAGCTAACACCCAAGAGTTGCTACCATCAATAGGTGGAAATTGATTGAATACTGAATCAACATTCGACACAAAACGTTCCAATTCCCGACGATTTACATTTGCTACCGAATCAGAAGATCTGTTTGTTGAATTCAAAGGTAAACGTAACTCAGGATTTTTCTCAATTATCTGTTTATCTTCTATATATGTAGATAACCTTGGAATTCCAGGTTGGTCTTCCATGATCGATGCATCTTTTTCTTTATCCATTCTGGGAAATAAATCTTCGATTTTTGAATTGGGAAATTTTTCTGCGAGTATGCTATACAGTGAGTCTGTTCTAATTCCCTCTGCAAAGGAAAAGCCCATATATGCAAGGGATGCTAAGGCATCTTCCCTACGAAATGGTTCAGGTGTAAATCCGAGCACTGTAAACTCAATCGGATAGTTCCCTTGACTAACGAATGCGTTGACTCCTTCCAAATAGGAGTCCAAATTTGTCCATGCGTCTGGCTCAAGTCTTGCCTGGTCTTGGGCATATTTTCTTGCCCAATCACCTAACAAAAGACTACGAAACATTCTGTCAACTGGGACTAAGTCTTCCCCTAGAATCTCAGCAAGTCTTCCTTGCGCAAGCCTACGAATAATTTCCATTTGAAAAAGTCTGTCTTGAGCAGATACATAACCTAAGGCATAAAAGGCGGAATGTGGACTCTTGGCATCAATGTGAGGAACTCCATCGAGATCTCTTATCACCTCAACTTGTTCTTTGATTCCTGCTACCTGGATCTCTCCGTTATATAGAGGAGATTTTATAAGTAGTAGTGATTCCCAAACGATCATCACAACCAATGCCAAAAAAACTGGTAAACCAAGAGCCCATTTCATATTTATATCCTTATTTTACTGCTGTGATGCAGCTTCTTCCAATTGCTTTATACGATCCGTTTTCTCTTGGCTTGCCCATGCAGCCTTGGAAAAAGTCTCCACTTCAAAAAACCTAGTCTCAAATCCTTCTTTATAAGGATAAACGAGTTCTTTATCAGGTTCTGTCGTTTTTGCATTTTGCAACTTTTTGAGACCTTCTGCTCCTTGGTCATACCAAGCTGGATCAATTGGTAGATTCACTCTATGACCTCTAAAATCTGTAATGATGTAAGGACCATCTAATCCTTTATCACGCAAAATCTTTCCAAAGAAAATAAAATCTACTTCTTGGCTCCCACCATTTAAGGTTCCATCGTAAGTGGCATAAGCAATATAGTCGCCATTCTTTTTATCTTTCAAGTTTGCTTCTAGATGGTAACGACCTTTTTTATACACTTCAATCACAGCTCGAACCTTTAGAGAACCTTCATCAACTCTCTCAGAAAAGGCACCTGTAAATTTTGCAGGAAGCCCTGGCGAGGAAAAGAATGCAGAAGTAACTGTAGTTTTCTTGCCCGGACCGTAAGTAATATCAGCAACCAAGGACATATCACCCCAATCTTGCTTCATTGGTTTCCATTGAAAAGTATGGATGTTGTCGCCAGCTTGATCGTCACCGTCTTGACCATTGTCATTGACATCTGCACTGACAGCTCCAAATCTCTTACCTTCGAATTCTCGAAACACTTGAGATTTGTCGATTGATACCTTGACGCGATTTCTTGCATCGTCACGACATTCAAGAGTAACGCGCATAGTGTCTGTATTTCCAATGACTGCCCATGTTCGAGGTTGAAACAAACAAACATATCCGTTCGGTTCTTTAGATTCCGGAGTATCGAATAGATAATCTGGAGAAGCTTCCACGATGAATGGAAAAGCAAGATCATGATTCAAAATGGACATCGGTCTTGAATATGGTGGATATTGCGCCCATTCTTTGTAGGTATCTAACAATAAACTCGGAGACGCTCCATCATTTATAGGCATTCCATCCTCGCCCATAACACCCGAGTTGCCATCCATTCCATCACCGCCACTCGTCGGATCGTAGGTTTGTGACATTCTGTCCGCATTTTTCTGGTCATCGGAGCTACCGAAACCGCCGCCGTCACCCGTGCCAAAAATCCAAACCGCCAAGAGGATTGCCAATACGCCAATCCCTCCGAAAAGCAAATACTTCTTAATATTTTCTGTCATAATCTCCTCTGTGATCCTTCTCATGCTTTGAATTCTTCTGCAAAATCTTAACTTTTCGTAAAATTGTTTATAAAAACAGGTTCTAACCTATAAAGATCTTGGAAATTTCATAGCAAAATAGATCTTTATGTGCTGAGAAAGGGGCAAAAAATTCTAGTAAATTTTTTTCCGACTCAGGAAAAAAAAACTTGCAACATTTTTGACATGTTTATTAACTACGTTCAGTAAAACAGGAGATTTGAAAATGAAAAGATTAATTTTAGCAGTATCCGTGTTTCTATTCCTCGCAGCAGGAATCAGTGCACAAACTCACACAGTATTTATTCACGGTAAATCCGGAAGCAACCACAACGGAACAAGCACAACCGACGTAAACAACTACTGGGGATCAAACCCAAACACTGTTGGTGGATCCAAGTATTTTGTTGGTTATGATGGTCGTACAGATCCAAGAACTTATGGTTCTTCTCGTGCACAAACCAATATCACTACAGTTCTTACACAAAGATGTAAAGGAACTCAGTCTTGCAAAATCGTATGCCACTCTGCAGGTTGCTATGCAATCGAGTATTGGCTATCTAACCTAGGTGGAACAGCATCAAGCAAAGGTTTCAATCTTACTAAAGTAACTGCTCTTGCAGCTGCTTCTGGTGGATCTGAGCTTGCTTCTGCCCTTAACGGTGCAACTTTTGGTTTCGCAGGAAACGCGATGGACAAAGCATTGATCGTATCAACAGCAAGATCTTCTTTCAACCACAACAATACTGGTGGTGTTAGAATTGATCACGTTCCAGGATACAAAGGTATGTTTGGAGCTTCTGCTATCCTTCCAGGTGAAGATGACTATGCTGTTGCTTACCACTCTTCTTGTGGATACAATAAAACTGGTGGTCTTAGCAAATGCCAATCTCCACTTACACAAAGTGAAGGTATCTGGCCTTTCAACAAGAACGTAACTTACTACCAATACTCTGGTCACTACAGAGCTCCTTCTGTTGGAACTGCAGGTTTGTATGAAAACCACAGCGAACTAACAAATGATGGCTGGAGATAATTAGAAACAAAGTTTACTTTTTAATTTTATTCAAATCGTCTGGTTTGAAAGCGAAGACTCGAAGCATAAAACTTCGGGTCTTTTTTTTTGCCTCTAAGTAAATCCGTTGATTACTTTTTTCATGCATTCCTTGTTGATTATTAATCTTTAAAATATTTTAGCAGATCGGAACTTATTTTTAAAAGTCAAATGCAGCAATAATTTATTTACAAGATATTCATTGAATGTATATATAATTCATGAAATATTTTGCAATAAGCGCACTAATTTTACATATACTGCTCGCATCATCACTTTCAGATATCGCAGCGCAAACAATGGAAACTAACCAATTTCTAAATTGCCATAAAGATAATAGTAAAAGCAGATTTATAGCGATTCCTCTCGGTGAGAAAAAGGATCAATTAAAACTCATAAACCGTGATTCCCAAATTTTATATCTTTCAAAAGCCAATTGCGAACACATCTACCCTGAAATAACTAAAGATTATAAAAAACTAAATTTATTATATACTAAGCAAAGCGAGAACAAACTTTGTGGACCGGCTTCTATACAAATGATTTTTAATTATTGGGGAGTTAATCAATTTGATCAATACGATATCATGTATTCGATCCTACGTAGATTCAAAAATGAAGGTCGATATAAGAATATTAATATTGATAAACCTAATGCATTTGATTTAAAACTGTATCCTGGAACAGGAACAATCAATATGCGCCAATACTTAGAAGAATTCTCTGATGTAGATAATGGGCGTATCAAAAAGCTTCCAAGTAATGAATCTGAACATTATCAAATAAAAATGGCTTTTCTTCATGCAATACAAAGTTATATTGATAGGAATATTCCAGTGATTGTTCACCAAAATTGGTCGAAGACTTCCAAAAATGGACACTACCGTATTGTAAATGGATTTGATCGATCCCAAAAAATAATTTATTTGATGGATGCTCGTAGTGGCGAAATAACGCAGAGCTATGACGAATTTTTTGAATTATGGAATGTTGAAGATGAATACTTACCATATAACTTTATTGCTTTTAATATCAATGGCAAACAATTAAAGATAAACAGTATTCCATAGGATTAAAAATAATCTATTAGATAACTATTTCAGTATTCCTGAATTAAAGAATAATCATATATATAATTTTAAGAATATTCTTGAATTAAGACATTTGAATGGTTAATTATTTCCCGAAATTATCATGCCAGATTACACAAAAAGTACATACTAAAGTCAGAATATTCGCATAAACTTTTTATTGACTTAGGAAAAAAATACTTGTTTCAGATTCGACACAATTGTAAGGTAAATCAAGAAAACAGGAGAATTGAAAATGAAAAAAATAATTTTAGCAGCAACTGCGTTCCTATTCCTCGCAGCAGGAATCAGCGCACAGACACATACAGTATTCATTCACGGTAAATCCGGAAGCAACCACAACGGAACAGGCACAACAGACGTAAACAACTACTGGGGATCAAGCAAGAACACAGTAAGTGGCTCAAAGTATTTCGTTGGATATAATGGAACAACAGATCCAAGAACTTATGGATCAGCTCGTGCTCAGACTAATATCACAACAGTTCTAACTCAAAGATGTAAAGGAACTCAATCTTGTAAGATCGTATGCCACTCTGCTGGATGTTATGCAATCGAGTATTGGCTATCGAATTTAGGTTCGACAGCTGCAAGCAAAGGCTTCAAAATCACTAAGGTAACTGCTCTTGCAGCGGCTTCTGGTGGATCTGAGCTAGCTTCTGCCTTGAACGGTATCACATTTGGTTTTGCTGGAAACGCAATGGACAAAGCCTTGATCGTATCAACAGCAAGATCTTCTTTCAACCACAACAATACTGGCGGTGTTAGGATTGATCACGTTCCAGGATACAAAGGTATGTTTGGAGCTTCTGCTATCCTTCCAGGTGAAGATGACTATGCTGTTGCTTACCACTCAGCTTGTGGTTACAATAGAACAGGTGGTCTTAGCAAATGCCAAGGTTCCCTTACACAAAGCGAAGGTATCTGGCCTTTTAGAAAAAGCGTGACATATAAGCAATATTCTGGTCACTACAGAGCGCCTTCCATAGGTTCTGCTGGCTTATATCAGAACCATAGCGAAGTCAAAACAAGTGGTTGGAGATAACATTTAGTTTAAAATTTAGAAATATTCTAAAATAATCGCTAAAATGGAAAGCTCGGCTGAAAAGTCGGGCTTTTTTTGTATTTATTCGATCGCTGATTGCAAAAAAACACTGGCAAAACACTCAAAATGACGTTTTTAGATCGGTTTTTAGAGACATAAACTACGGCAAAAATAAGTCATAAATAAATTTCTCGACTTATTTAATTATTTGTTGATATTTTTGCCATATTCTTTTCGTATAATATTTAAGCAAAAGGAGCTAAAAATTTATGCGAACAGCCTTAGCAGGTTTATTTACAATGTTGATTCTGGCAGGAAGTGTCAGTGCCCAAACAAATACCGTATTCATCCACGGTAAGTCAGGTTCAAACCACAACGGTACAGGAACAACAGATGTAAACAATTACTGGGGAACATCAACCAGTAGTGTCTCTGGATCTAAAATATTCATCGGTTACGATGGAACAACGGATCCAAGAACCTATGGAACTTCTAGAGCTCAAACAAATATCACAACAGGACTTACAAACAATTGCAAAGGAACTAAAACTTGCAAAATCGTTTGCCACAGTGCTGGTTGTTATGCGATTGAATTCTGGTTGGCAAACCTAGGTGGAACAGCAGCAAGCAAAGGTTTCAATATCACTAAAGTAACTGCACTCGCAGCAGCTTCTGGTGGTTCTGAACTTGCAAGCGCTCTTAATGGTGCGACTTTTGGATTTGCTGGTAATGCTATGGATAAAGCTTTGATTGTATCAACTGCAAGAGCTGCTTTTAACCATAACAACACTGGTGGAGTAACAATTTACCATGTTCCTGGATACAAAGGAATGATCGGAGCATCTGCAATTCTTCCTGGTGAAGATGACTATGCAGTAGCTTACCATTCTTCTTGCGGATACAATAAAGCTGGTGGATTGAACAAATGTCAACCATCCCTAACACAAAGTGAAGGAATCTGGCCTTTCAACTCTAATGTTACCTATACACAATACAGTGGACATTTGAGAGCGCCTTCTTTGACAGCTACAGGTCTTTACAAAGATCACGGCGAAATCAAAGCGGACGGACACAGATAAGAATCAGATTCAAACAACACTAGCTTCTCATGAAGAAACCTTCCTGACATTTGTTTGGAAGGTTTTTTTGTTTGCAATTTTTATATTATAACTTTCTAATAAATACTAAGTAGGTTACTTTATGAAATTCTGGAAAATAATTGTTATGTCATGCTTTATGTTTTTCTCTTGCAGCAGTTTTTTTTGGAGAGATGCTGAGCTTCCAAAAGAAGAAATAAATTATAATGGTTCTATACTTGAATACCAAGTTGTCTATAAAGAAAAAGATTCACTGAATCCTCTTATGGGAACAACAGAAAAGAAAAATTACGAAACAAAAATTGCAATCTACCCACAAGGCAAAAATAAACAGTCAATCAAAATTGAAAATATAGGCTCTTGGATTCTTCCTGGAATGATTCATTACAATCCAACCAATGATCGCTTATTCTGGGTTCAAGGAATCAACGATGAATACGGAACCAATCTTCGTAAGGCGGGAGTGGCAACAGACGTTCGAGTAAATGGACTAAAGAATGCTAAATTCTGGACAGATTGTTCCAATATAACAACGATACTTCCCTCTCCTACTGGCGATGCTATTGCAATGATTTGTTCTGAGAATCAACTGGAATCTGATAACGCGTCCATTAACTTAGAGACAGCTTGGAAGATTGCAATTTGGAACATTGCTGATTCAAGCCCAACCGTCCATTCCCTAAATATGGAATGGGTTCCCGAATCGAATGATCATACTGTGCGATGGATTGGAACCAATTCCGTCGAAGTGCGTTCTGGATCTAAGAAAAGCCAATGGAAATCTAAATAAAACACGAACAAAACTAAGTTAGAAATCCATTTGTTCTTCTGAATTCACTCTTTTTCCTCTGATTTTTTCGACTTGTCAATTCATGAGACATAATTAATTATTGAAGAAATCTTGGTTTAGCGATGATAGAGAAGAAATTCACAGAAAAAATCGATGTCATGTCCAAATACCTCAATGTTTTGGAGAAGGCGGAACCTATTCGAAAATCAGGATTTGTGATTCAAGTTGTAGGAAATGTCATCTATTCTAACGGTCCTCCAGATTCCCGAATCGGTGAGATCATGGAAGTGGAGAAAGGCGAAAAGCGAGGATTTCTATCTTGCGTTTTAGTTGGCTTCAAGGACCACAATTACACATTACTTCCATTAGGTGAAGTTGAGGGAATATTCCCCAATGCATTTGTATTTTCATCACGCAAAAGATTATCAATCCCCGTATCAGATGCAATTCTTGGGAGAGTCTTCAACGGAATTGGCAAACCTATCGATAACAAGGCTTATATCGAAGCTAAAGAAGAACGGTTTACAGATTCTCATACTCCGAATCCGCTAGATCGTCCACCCATTTCCGATATTTTACCAACTGGAGTGAGAGCGATCGACGGTCTCCTAACGGTTGGTAAAGGTCAACGTGTTGGAATATTTTCTGGTTCAGGAGTTGGTAAGTCAAGTCTTCTCGGAATGATAGCAAGATATACTTCTGCTGATGTAAACGTGATCGCGCTTGTTGGCGAGCGTGGTCGAGAAGTGAACGAATTCTTAGAGCATGATCTGGGTCGGGAAGCCCTTGCTAAATCTGTAATCCTCGTTGCGACATCGGATGCGCCGAAGATGGAGCAGGTCACATGTGCTCAACTTGCTTGTTCTGTTGCGGAATACTTCCGTGATCAAGGCAAGGATGTTTTACTTTTTATGGATTCTTTAACTCGATATGCCCATGCACTCAGGGAAACTTCTGTAGGCGAGATGCCGATTACGAAAGGATTCGGGTCTTCCGTATTTTCCAAATTATCCAAACTCGTTGAACGAGCAGGTCGTGGCAAATCGGGCGGATCTATTACAGGTTTTTACACAGTTCTTACCGATGCTGACGAAGATATGGATGATCCTATAGCCGATGCAGTACGTGGATACATAGACGGACATATTGTACTTTCCAGAAAGCTTGCGGAAGAATCGCACTATCCAGCGATCGATATACCTTCTTCTCTTTCAAGGCTCATGATGAAAATCACAAACGAAGACCATTATATGCATTCCACACTGGTCCGTGAGTTGATTGCAAAATACAAAAGTACAGAAGAACTCATTCTATTAAACGCCTATATTCGAGGAACTGACCCGAAAGTCGATATGGCAATTGAGAGAAAAGGTTTGATTGATAATTTCCTTAAGCAGAGAATCGAAGAGAAAGGGAATATGAAAGATGCAATCCAAGGCCTCAAAGATATTTTGATCCAAAATGTAGCCGAAGAAGAATTTTAAACCCTTTCGAATTCATTCTTTTTTATCCAAAAATCACCGAAATTTAAAAAAAGAGTACAAAAAAATTTCATGTTTTCTAGAATAGAACAGTATGAAACGTTTTCAGTTCAGGTTAGATCCTCTAATTACTCTACGAAAGAGAACTGAGGATGACGCAATCAAGAGCCTATCGATAGTTGTGTCTACTATAAATGCTTTAAATGATGAGAAAGTTGAATTCCAAAAAATGCTAACCGAATCTGGAAATCGATTGTCAACAATGGGAACAAGGCAGACGGGAATTCGAGAGTATTTGGACTATGCAGATTCTTACAAATTATTGAATATCAGAATTGAAAATTTGAATGTCGAGATAGAAAAAAAGCAACCCGAATTAGATGTCGCTCGCATCCGACTGAATGAAGCTAGAAAAGAAAAAGAAATTCTATTAAAATTACGAGAACGAGACTACAAAAAATTTCGCAAAAGAATCAATAAAAATGAACGCTTAGAATTGGAAGAATATATCACAGTAACTAAACATCACGAAATTCTAGTCACATCCAAAATCGATGAGAAGAAAGATATAAGTCAACCAAGAGTATTTAAAACCATTTCGAAACAAGAACGAGATGATGAGAATCTACCAGAAGATTTCAAAACTTTGAAATCCATCTACAACCAGTTTCTGAATAAATAGGAGTTATCATGGCAAGTTTAACCGATAAAACACGAGCAATATATTTGGTTTTTTTAATTCTCTTTCTAATTGCCATTGGTTTTTTTGTATTTGATTATTTTAGAATTATAGATGCTGAAGATTACTTTCCCTTTCTTGAAAAAAAACCTGATCTAGTAAATCAAGATAGCGAATCTCCGACAGAATTAGAAAAATTGGAACTTGCCAAAGCTCAAGAGAAATTAATCGAAGACAGAGAAGAACTTGAGAAGCTTCAAAAAGAGATTGAGAAAACACAAGAAAGCCTAACCGAAGAAAGAGAAAGGTTAGAAGAATTGAGGACAGGTCTCATTCAAAAGGAAGAAGATATCCAAGAAAAGAAAAAATTGGAACTAGCAAGATCTGAAAAGGTGAAAGTCCTTGCAGACAAAGTTGCGAATATGCCACCAAATGCTGCTCGTGATATGCTAGTCAATTGGCCTGACTACGATATTATAGAAGTCTTTGAGCAAATGGACAAAGATGCAGAAGAAGATGGTCGTCAAACGATCACAACTTATTTACTCACACTATTTCCTGCAGAACGTAGAGCAATCATCACCAATAAATGGTTAGATTCTGATGTTCGAAATGTCCCCAACTGAATATTTATATTTTAAAGAGATAAATTAACCAAGACCAAGAATCTGAACCAATTGCAAAAATGCATCATCCAAATTATCATTTATGATTCTGTAGTCAAATTTGGATGCTTCCAATAATTCCTTTTTACCATTTTCGATTCTTCGATTGATACTTTCTTCGGAGTCCGTTCCCCTTCCCTTCAATCGTCGAATCCAAATTTCTTCCGATGGGGGCAGTATAAATATAGATTTGGAATGAGGCATCTTGGCTTTGACTAAGCTTGCACCTTGAACATCGATATCTAATACAACGGAATGTCCAGAATGAATCCCATCTTCAATGAATTTGCGTGGAGTTCCATAGTAATTGCCGTGAACTAGCGCCCATTCAAGAAATCGATCCTGCTTGATTGCATTTTCGAATTCCTCTTTAGTAAGGAAATTATAAGTCTTACCTTCTTCATCACCCGGTCTGGGAGATCTTGTAGTAGAGGATATTGAGAAAAGGATATCAGGATATTTATTGGTAAGAAGATTTATTAGAGTTGATTTACCTCCCCCTGCAACAGAAGAGATTATAAAAAGTTGTCCATCAATTGGATTTTTTGATTTATCAGATACCACGAATGTTACTTATCCAGAATCTACACTTCGTTAGATTCTTCTTTTTCTTCCTCTAAACCAATTTGGTTATCTTTTTTCTCGACTCGCTTGCTCAGACTCTCAGGACGGATGGCTGACAAGAAAATATGCCCAGAGGCAAGAACGACTATTGATCTGGTTTTTCTACCCATTGTTGCATCAACCAAATTTTTGTTCTCTTTGGCTTCAGATCGGAGCCTTCTTGCTCCTGCTGAATCGGCGGAAAGAATTCCAACTAACTTGGACAATACAACAACATTTGAAAAACCAATATTCAATAAAAAATATTCTTCCACAAAATTATCTTCTTCTACTTTTATCCATTCTAATCGTTTCGATCAACTTAACTTCTCTCGTTCCTAGATCCAAAGTATCACCGATTTCATCATAGGAATATCCTTTTTTTAGAAGAAGAACGACCTTATCAATTTTCGTTGCACTTGCTGGAAGCTCTTCTAATACAGAGGAAGGTGAGATCACAATTTGATCCTTGTAATTTTTATTTTCTGTTACTGATTTAAATGTTGAGAGAAAGCTTCCTTCCTCTAGTCGCTTCTCTTCTTCCAAATCCCGGAAGCCTGGTTCCGAATCTGAACCTTCGAATGGATCATTATCAATCAAGTATGCTAATTTATTGGTTTCGGATGGTCTCTTTTCAGGGATGGTTCTTGCATCTTCTTGAATGCTGAGTTTATCAGCTCCCATCATACTCATAACTTTTCGTCCTAGTCCTGCGATAAGTTTGCTTGAGGTGTTGTATCCTTCGGTTGATATCTCAGGTTTCGTGATTTTATTCTGAATATATGCGTTAGTAATTCCTCGAACAATTCCGGTATCAGGATTGAATGTCTGCGTAGATTTAGAAATGGGAAGAGAATCTTGAACTTTATTCAAATCCTTCTTAGCAAAAGTATCAGCCATTTCTTTTGTTTCTACTGAACTTGCAGATTGTCTATATTGAGTTGGCTGATTTATCTGTTCGGAATTTTCTGCCCGGTGTGATGAAAGGAATTCTTCGGTTAACTTGCCATTTGAAACATCTGAGAGAGTTCGTCCGTCCAATATATCTTTGACCTGATTGATAAGGTTTTGCAATTGGATACTAACGCCTGTTCCTGTACCAGACTCTACTTTCAGAATTTCAAGAATTCTATCACTACGATCTACCAAGTCTCGCAAACCTTTTGTTTTGCGCTCAAGTAGTTCATAAGATAAATCGGTTTGTCTAATAAATTCTGATTGGATGGTTCTGATTTTTTTTTCTAAAGCTGTGCCTTGGCTTTCCTTTAAAATTTTGGTAAGCTTAGCAGACACAACTATATACAGTCCGACTCCGAAAGCAATATTGATTGTAATTAATGCAACGATCTCCATGTCGCCTCCAAGCTCAAAGGAAATCCAACAACATTCCTGGGACCTGGGACTCGGATGGCTCCGATTTTCTGGTATTTAAGATACTCTAGAACGACCTCGTTTTTTTCTCCAGTCCTTTTTTTGACCTTCGGGATCTTCATAAGGAAGCTGACGAATCTGTCCGTTCTCTTCGAGAAAAGTTTTGGCTTTTACTTCATTTTTTACTGTGAATTCAGCATTTTTAATTTTTAGAACAACTCCACCAAATAGAGTCTTCTCAACGGAAACTTTTCCATGAGCAGATTGCTCTTCCATATAAGCTGTGAGTGTTTGAATTTCTTCAGTATATTCTTCAATCCGTTTTGTCAATTTATTAGAACCAGCTTCTAATTTTTTCAGGTATTCAGCGTTTTCCGTAGTAAAGGATGCCGGGTCGGATTCCCTTCTTGCTTGAAGTGTCTTTAAAGTTTTGGTAAGTTGGTCTTTCTTAGTTTGGTTTTCTGCGCGTTTGGCTTCATATTCTTGAATCTGTTTCTGAATTTTTGGGTTATTGCCCACAATCAATTCGGTCTGCGGATTGGCTTGAGATCCAATAATTTTCGCTGCAATCAACCTTGTCGCTTGAATCACTCCACCGACGATCTGAGCTCGTTTACCACGACAAATAACCCTTCCACCAGCCATAAGATTGGAATGCATGATTCCTTCTTGAACAATGATATCTTTGTCTGTGATAACTGTTGCATTCTGAATAAATTTTGCTACGATGTTTCCGCCAGTGGATTCGATACGTGCTTCTTCTCGACCCGTGATACCTTGTCTTACTACGATATCACCGTCTGCTTCAACAACTGATTTCTGTACTGTTCCAAAAATTTCAATATTTCCAGCAGCCTTAACATGATAGTTGTCTTCCACATTTCCAGTGATCACAATAGATCCCAAGAAAGTAACGTTACCTGTTTTGATTCCTACGTCACCGTTGATTCTATAAACTGTCTCAACCGACAAGCGACCGCTAAGATACAGAACTTGTCCATTGACTTCAGCTGTGAGTTTTCGTCTATCTTCAGAAAGAATAGTTCCCTTTCCTTGCTTGAGTTCTAGATCCTTACCATCGTTTGCTGGGAGTAGCATTCCATAGAGATTTCTTCCCATCTTACCCGGTTGCGCTGGAATCTTTTCTGCAAGAAGTTGCCCGACGACAACGTTTTCAATCAAGTCAAGATCTTTATAGTCAACTCGACCCGATGCATCTTCACGGAAATTTATTGCCTTTTCCGTTCTTACGTGGTATTTCACTTCGGCATTTTTACCATTGACTGGCGGGTCACCTTCTGCAGCTGGAAACGCAATATTGAATTTCTCTTCGTCAAGATATTTCTTGATTAAGTCTTCTTTGGTTCCGTAGATCACACCAATAGATTTCAAAGCATTCACAATGTCTTGCACTTCCAAGTCTCGGCCACCTGGTTTTGCTGGTATCAAAGTAACCATTGCACGCATTTGATCTGTGCTAATATCCGTTACCATACTCGCTTCCATATTGGGTCTTGGTTTTTGGTTAGATATTAAAACTGGTTTGCCTGAAGATTCTTCTACAATTTTTTTAACTTTTGCTTGTTCAACTTGAGATACACCTCGATACGAAAGTCTCTTAGCTATATCATCTAATTTAACTGGCTTTCCATTTCCTTGAGGCGGAGTAACTGTAAGAAATACTCCCGTTCGGAAAATTTTTACCGAAGCAAATCCATCTTTATCTTTTGGTTCAATGATTTCTCGTAGATCTTTATTGGTTAGCTTACCTGCACCACCAGTTAGCTTTTCATCTAAGCCTTCTAGTTCACTTAATATATCATCTTCTGGAATTATGGTAACGCGGATATGAAATGGCTCAGAGAAAAAAAGTTTTTTCTTTCCTCTTTTGATAACTCGATAATCTAATTCGTGAATTTTTCTATTAAAGTATTCGGCTGCTAAACGGAGGCAATCTTCTATCGATTCACCGATTACTTCAACTTCTTCAGTTTCTTTTCGATCAAGTTCTTTTAGTTCATCAGAAAGAAGTGCTGTTACCGACACTTGTTTCTACCTCTTGGTGATGGCGTTCTTAACCTTGCCCAATTTACTTCTCAATCTAGAAACGGCCTTCGTGTGCAATTGGGATATTCTGGATTCTGTTACTTCCAAAACTTCTCCAATTTCTTTTAAAGTTAGATCTTCATAATAGTACAATACAATGACTTTCTTTTCTTTGTCAGGAAGAGTTTTGATTGCTTCAACGATCACATTCTTGATCTCTTCTTTCTCGATGATATTGTCAGGATTCATATTCATCGGAGATTCCAAAGTTTCCATAAAAGAAACTTCATCATTCTCATCGCCTAAGAACCATATGTCGTTCAGTGACACTAGAGAAGTTCCCGATAATTTTGTAAGAAGTGAGTTGTATTCTTCCATAGAGATTCCCAATTCCTTGGCGATCTCTTCATCTTCCACTTTCTTGCCTTCTTTGTTCTCAAGCATCCCAATGATCTGCTCAAGCTGTTTCGCTTTTTGGCGAATGGATCTTGGAATCCAGTCAACAGATCTCAATTCATCAAAGATACTTCCGCGTATCCTTGTCATCGCATAGGTTTTGAATTTTATTTCTCTGCTTGGATCAAATTTTTCAATGGCGTCTAGTAAACCAAAGACTCCATAACTGACAAGGTCATCGAATTCCACATTTTGCGGCATTCCAATAGCGATTCTGCCCGCCACGTGCTTAACAAGGGGGGAATATTTTTCTACGATATAACTTCGTATTTCAGGATTCTTGTCGACACGATACTCTTTCCAGAGTTCGATCTCATCCCTACTGTTGTATTTTTCCATGATTCTAGACATAATTTGAAGCTATAACGAAATTTCGTATCCACTGTAAAAATCGAACCAATTCTCATTTAAGGATAGTATTTTTTTATTTATGTCTTAAAAAAATCAAAATTAATCTTCATCTCGAGCCATCATGGTTCGAATTGCCTCGGCCATAAGTTTAGGCTCGTTTTTGAGAGCAATATTTTCCACAACTAGATGGTCACCAAATTTGCCTGATTTACCTTGACCCATAACTTTTGTTTTTACATCTAAATCATCATCAAAATTGGAATTGGAAGATGATCCAATTTCATTGTCTGAAAGGTCTGAAGTTGACATGGACAAGCCACCAGAACCGGCAGCACTCTCAGCAGCTTCTGTAAAAATTCCCATAAGATTGCCGAGAAATGTTAAAAATTCCGGAACTCGAGTAGCCAAAACCTGATGAACACCAAAACCAAGTATACAGAATGCCAATGTTGAGATCATGGATATGCTTATGATATATCCAATTCGGTTGCCTACCATAAACCCTGCTATCATGGAAATGATTAAGGCTATCACTCCAAAAGTTGCTATGAAGGCAATTTGTAAGCTCAACTGTTATGAGGCTCCGAGTCGTCAGAATTCATCCGCTCTTCGAGTTCATTTTCCCGGAAGTCGATAAAGTTAAAAAATTTCTTAATAAAACCGGCCAAACCTTCTGGCTCTCCATCACTTCCTTCCAATTGTAAAAGATTATGAGTGATTCGAGTTAAGCAGGCAGACGCCTTAGATCTTGGGCTATTCACAATATAGGGTTTTTGCTCACGGATGCTTTTCTCAACATCTTCGTCTTGAAAGATAAAGCCTAAATTCTCGACCTGAACTTCCAAGAACTGTCCACTGATATCGATCACTCTATCTGCAACTTTTTTACCTTCAATCGCAGATCTAGCTCGGTTCACAATGATTTTGAGATTCTTATCTTTAGTTTGGGAAACGATTGATTTGATCAATCCATAAGAGTCTGTAATAGAGGTTGGCTCGGGAGTGGTGACTACAATTACTTCGTCGGCGGGCATAACTAGTCCAATCACATTGGATGAGATTCCAGCTCCCGTATCAATGATCATATAATCGTAGTTATCTAAGTCGGCAAAGCCTTTTATAAGATTATTTCTCTGGACATCATTCAAATTGGCAAGTTGAGAATACCCACTTGCTCCAGCAATGATATCCACACCTTCTTGGGTTTGAATAATAATGTCTTTTAGGCTTTTGTGCCCTTTTACAACATGATATAAATTGTATTTTGGGATGATTCCAAGAAGGACATTTATATTCGCAAGACCTAGATCGCCGTCAAAAATTAATACGCGATGTCCAGCCTTAGCTATAGCAATAGCTAAGTTCACAGATAGGGTAGTTTTTCCAACCCCCCCTTTACCGGATGCAATTGCAATTATTTTCGTCATAGCTCTAGCCTGGTTGGGAACCAATTTCAGATTTGTGTTACCTTCCGTCAGTTTCCTCAGATTCGCGGCTTGATCCATGATTACCTACCTTTTTTCGGGGAGGAGAATCAGCTTCTGGCGGTGTACACTTCCCCTGACATCCCTTTCAATTTTTCTGGGTATACCACACATTCCGCAAGTAGTTTTCGCTCTGCACCCAATATATCAAAGGGAACATCCTGACCTACACTGAAATATGCGTATTCCTTATGATGAGTATCGGCAAGTTCTATATAAGAACCTAAATAATCTGCTTCATCTATTTTAGATAAAATTATACGATTGAATCCTAATTCTTCATAAGATTTCAAAACTTCTCGTGCGTTGTGAGTTGAGACTGTTGCAGGCAAAACTAAAATGCTCTCTAACTGATCTTTGTCTCCTAATGCGGCATAATATTCCTTCATTTTATAAAGAGTTTCTCGATCCTTATGACTGTAGCCTGCTGTATCTACCAAAACAAGTTCCGATCCGTCTCGAAGCAAAGCTTCTCGGAATTTGCGAACATCTTTTGCAGCAAAGAAAGGTAAATCCATCGTGTCAGCATATCTCTTCAATTGCTCAACTGCAGCAATTCGGTAGTTGTCAGTTGTATACAAAGAAACTGTTTTACCCATATGTAGGAAATATTTTGCAGCGAGTTTTGCGACGGTTGTTGTCTTACCACTGCCAGTTGGTCCTACAATAAAAACCACTTTTCTCTTACCGCGTTTAGTTCCGCTAAATAGATCCGAATCTACTTTGATTCGATTTTCTAGGATCTCAACTGCCTTTTCCCACACAGAAGAGACTCTACTTCTTTCAATAGGAGATAGATGCATCTCAATTTCAGGCAAAATTTCTTCAAGGTATCCCGCAGAAAATCCTTCTTGAATAAATTTATTCTTTAACTTTTCAAGAGCAGGAGAAATGGATTTATGATCTTTGGAAATAATTTCTTTCTGAAAAGAAATTCCTGATTCATGGGTCAATTCTTCAGTTTCAATCACTGGAATCTTAGATGAGTCATGATTCCAATTATGACTGGATTCATCCTTATTTGAAAAATCCTCATCAGATGAATATTCATTCAATAGATCCAATTGAGCCGCTTCCCTACGTTGCAGAGTTGCAGAGCGAGCTATTTGCTTACTTTCCGTCTCTCGCAGATTTGATTTGGGTTTAGAAAATTGTGGGAGCTCATCTAGGCTTCGCCTAGCAGTCACTTGACTTGATGGACGAACCTTTTTCTTTTCTAACAATTCTCGAAGGTCATTCAATTTCTTTTCAACTCTTTCTTTAGATGATGCTTTCTCTGGAATGGCTATATCAATTTCGTACATTTTGTTCGCAAGAAGTCCTGTTCCGAAAAGTCCACCTTCAGTGATCATTCTATGTTCATATACATGAGCATCTGGCCCATACTTCATTTTCATTTGCATAAGACAGTCTTGAAAATCTTTACCACGTATCTTTTTATAATCCATATCGTCTATTAAGTGCCAACTCCAGCACCCTCCTCTTGTTGTTGTTTTTCTGCTTGGGATAGGTTCAATTGACCAACCACCACAACATTACTTACATCTTGAATTTCTTCCAAAGCTAACACAGCGAAGTTACGCGGAGGAAGTTCCCGCGAAACAAAAGCAAATAATGGCATTCTTAAATAGCGATTCGTTGTAAAAATTGTAAATCGCCCAGCCGACACTGACTTTTTGTATTCTTCTTGAATCGCTTCGATCAGCTTCCGCCGTATATCTGTTGGAACTGCAATCACCTTGCCTTCTAGCGGATCATCGACCAAGTTCTTAGAAAGTCTCTCAGCTAACTTAGGTTCCACTACAATTACAGACAATTTTCCATCGGCACCAACATATTCATTTACAATTTGTCTTGCGATTGCCTGTCTAGCAACCTCCGACAGATAATTGGGATCCGTAGATTTCGATAAATTATTGGCTATGGACTCTAAGATAATCGCAATCCCTCTAATCGCCAGACCTTCAAGAAGAATATTCTGCAATACTTGTTGAATGATTCCAAGGCGACCTTCTTTCTCATATCCCAACTCTTGGATAAGAGTAGGCTTGCTCTTACGAACATGCTCTAGTAAGGCTTGTGTTTCTTCACGTCCAAGCAAGGATGCTGCATGTGTATGGATCAATTCTTTTAAATGAGTGATGATAACAGTTGATGGGTCAACTACTGTATAACCTTTGGTTTCCGCTTCCGATTTTAGACTTGGTTCAATCCATAGAGCTTCCATTCCATACGTCGGCTCCATAAACTTTTCCCCTTCGACAGGTTCATGCACTTGTTTCTGGTTATCCAAAGCCATCAATTTGTCGGACTTTATAATGCTCTCGCCTACAACAATCCCATTGATCTTGATTGTATAGCTATCGTGACCAATCTCCATATTGTCCATAATTCTAACTGGTGGAATCACAAGCCCGAAGTCGGAAGCAAATTTTTTGCGAGTGTTTCCAATCTGAGTGAGCAACGAGCCTCGCTCTTTAACGTCTGCTAATGCAAGCAAGTTGAGACCCAAGGATACAACGATTGCTTCCGTTCGGATCTCATCAAGATAGTCTTCGGGTTTTTTGTCTTGGACTTTTGCTTCTTCACCCTTCTCGATGAGTTCAACTTGTAACTTGGCAGCCTTGTCCATGTAGTAGCCGAGGTAAGCAAATAGTGAAGCCAAAACCAACAAAGAGAAGAATGGTAGACCTGGAATCAATGCTGATAGCGCCAGAGCTGCGCCAACTATATAGAGAATTCTTGAATTGGAAAATAATTGATTTCGAAATTCTTCAGTAAATGATAGAACAGAACTTGATCTTGTTACAATCAAACCTGTTGCAGTTGTGATAAGAAGTGCAGGAATTTGCGAAACTAAACCATCACCAATTGTAAACTTTCCATAAGTCTCGATTGCTTGAACAAATGATTCACCACGAATAGAAACACCAATCAAAATTCCACCTATAATGTTAATGACTGTGATGACGAGTCCTGCTCGCACATCACCCTGAACGAACTTACTCGCTCCATCCATGGCCCCGTAGAAATTTACTTCTTGCTGAAGTCGTTCCCTTTTCTTGGCTGCTTGTTGCTCAGTAATCGCACCACTATTTTGCTCCATATCAATAGCCATTTGTTTCTGAGGTAGACCATCCAATGTAAACCTTGCAGCAACTTCCGATATACGCGTTGCACCTTTTGTGATAACAACAATTTGAACGATCACTATGATAATAAATATAATGAATCCAACGACATACTTGCCAAGTCCGGTCTCACCACCAACGACGAATGTTCCAAAAGCTTCGATTACTTGCGAATTTACTGCAGGTCCCTTACTTAAGATCTGTCTTGTTGTCGAAACGTTAAGAGCTAATCTATACAAAGTTGTAATTAATAAAAGTGTTGGAAATATCGAAAAATCCATTGCTTCGCTTACACTCAATGATGTTAGCAAAATGATAATTCCAACTCCAATACTCACAACCAATAATAGATCTAAGACAAAACCTGGGAGCGGTACAATCAACATAGCTAAGATTGCCAAAGCTCCAAAACCTATTATAAAATCCGAATTAAGATACCAAGCTTTCTTTTCCATACTTATCTCCTAGTGGCAAACTCTTGGTATTTTGAAAGATTTTTGAATACTAACGATACCGCCAAATAAAGATTACTTGGTATCTCCTCATTCAAATCAACCATTTTGTACAATTGCTGAGCAAGCAGACGATCTTCTACCATTGGAATTCCATTTTTCTTAGCGACTTCTTTGATTGTAAGCGCCATCTGATCTTCGCCTTTGGCTACGACACGCGGAGCCGCATCAACTCCAGAATTAAATGATAAAGCAACTGCAAAGTGGATCGGATTTGTTATCACAACATCTGCCTTAGGGACAGATTGTAACATATTGGAACTTAACATGTCTCGCATCAATTGACGCCTTCTTGCAATCAAGGCACCATCACCGACCTGTTCTTTTATTTCTCGCTTCGCTTCAGATGGTGTCTGCTTTAAACTTTCTTCGAATTCATACTTCTGATACATGAAATCTGCGATAGAAATTATGAACAAAATTATCCCAATGATAATAAAAATTTTAAAACCTGAATATCCGACCATAGCTAATGCTTGAGTAAGTCCCATATCTCCCGTAAGCAAAAGCTTGAGAAAATCGTGGGTTATAATCATATAGCTCACCCAACCAATCAAGGCAACCTTCATTAGCGACTTACTTAAGTTAAACAATGTCTGTCTTGTTGGCAAAACTCTTTTGAAATTAGGCTTCAATCTTTCAAATCGGAATTCAATTGCACGTGGCGCAAATAGCAATCCAACTTGAGCAACATTGCCGATTATTCCAAAAATAAAAGTTACAGCAAGTATTGGAGATAGAATCGTAAAAATATCCCAAGTTGCATTTTTTAAAAGTTCTCCAAAACTTTCCGTAGTAAATTCTCCAGGATTTCTAGCAAACTCTAGATATTTACGCATAATTCCTGCAGATTTTTTGAAAATATACTCACCCATCACATACATGGCAATGGACGCAGCAATTAATACAATAGCAGAACTCAATTCTTGAGATTTGGGGACGTTTCCTTTTTCCCTTTCGTCTCGTCTCTTTCTCTCACTGGGAGGTTCGGTTCTTCCTTCATCTTCCGCTGCAAACAACTGAAGATCAAAAACATAATTGCTATTCACAGCATCCCATTCTGGATCGGAGATATGAATCCAAGATATTTTTATTGGTTCTAGGGAATTATGATCTACTGAATTCAATTAGGCCATCCTCGAAACAATAAATCAATCTTATCAAATGCGACTTGGAAAGCGGACTCCATCTGACTAACAATAAAACCCATAACTGCGATCAAAACAATAAGTCCGATCACTACTTTAATAGGAAAGCTCAATTGCAATATATTGAGCTGAGGTGCTGCCTTACCCATTAGAGCTTCAGCGATCGTAACCAATAATAAAATTCCCAATACAGGAAGCGCGATCTTGAATGCCACAAGAAACATCGCACCTAAGCACTGTTCTAAGGCACGATAAATCCCCAAATTGACTTCTTCGGTAAATTCAATAATTCTCACTTTTTCAAAGGAGTAAGCAAGGCTAGAAATAACCATGCGATGAGCACCAATAGTTAGAAAGACAAGTATAGCAATCAAGTTCTTGAGAGTTGAGACAACAGGCAGTGAGACTTGACTCATCGGGTCTAACACTTCCGTATAAGCAAAACCCAGCTGAACATTAAAGAAATCTCCCGCCATCTGGAAAGCAGCGAAGAATATCGCAATAATAAAACCAATCATTAGTCCAATGAAAATTTCCGAAAGTACAAGTAGTCCGTAAACTACCATGTTTCCGGGCACAGATGGCATATATTGAAATGAGACCGGAAACATAATCAAAGTTACAAGAAATGAAAATATCATTCTTAAGCTAACAGGAACCGATTCTGAAGAAAATACAGGAGTGACCATAAACAAACCCAATAGTCTTGCAAACATAAGCATAAACGTTTGGAAATTGTAAACAAATCCTTCCATATTTCGCTAAAACTTCTCTATCATAAAAAATATATCTCGAGTATAGTCCGTCATCACTTGCACCATCCATGATGCAAATACAACAATGACCAGAAAAATCGCGAATAGCTTCGGAACAAAGGCTATGGTAGGCTCTTGGATAGAAGTGGTTGTTTGTAGAATTCCTACAAACAAACCAACTACAAGAGCAGTGATCAAGATGGGTGAAGAAATTTTGACTGTAACAATCAAAGCGTTTCTAATTAGTGTTACAACATCTATTTCTGTCATTTATAACTCCGCACAAGCTCGTAGACAAGCAGGTTCCATCCATCGATAAGAATAAAAAGTATAATCTTAAACGGTAGACTCACCATAACAGGAGGAAGCATCATAAGACCCATGGAGAGGAGAGATGCTGCGACTACTAAATCTATAACGATAAAAGGTATAAAAATATAAATTCCTATGATAAAGGCTTTTTTGATCTCACTTAACATGAAGGCCGGAACAAGCACATAAGAAGGAACATCTTCGTAAGATCGAACGTTCTGTACTTTTCCGAGTTTAAGAAAGAGCGCTACATCTTTTGTGCCAGTAGTTCCGATTTGTCTGATCATAAAATTTCGGAGTGGCACCATTCCTCTTTCGAAGAATGTGTTGGTATCAATTTTACCATCCAAGTATGGTTCAAGGCCAACCTTATTGATCTCGCCAAGTGTCGGTGCCATAATAAAGAAGGTCATAAATAGAGCGAGTCCCATCATAACTTGATTAGGTGGCAAATTCTGTAAAGACAGCGCCCTCCTCACGAAATCCAAAACGATTACAATTTTCGTAAATGATGTAACGGACATGATGAGCGCCGGCGCTAAAGATAAAATGGTTACAAGAAAAAGAACCATTAGTGAGAGAGATGTCTCTCTTGGAGTTTTCGCTTCATCTACATTAAAGCTAATATTCGGAATTGGGATTCGAGAGCCTTTGGTTGATTGGGCAGATAGGTCTTCAAGAGGCAAAAATGCAAATAGCAATGCAATGAGCAAACCTGAGCCTAACATTGATTTAATGTGACTCATAATCGAATTATGTCTCATACAAATCGCGAAAAACTTAGTTACATTATGTCTCATTCGATTCCCGAAAAACTTCGTCAAAAACTGTCTCATAGAAGTCGCAAAGAACTTAGCCGAGAATTGTCTCATGGAATAGCCTAAAATCGCCAATGAATCAAGCCGTATAGAATATCCTAGAGTTTCAAAAGAAATCGACCTGGATTGCCCAGAGAAAAAAGCAAAAAGATTTATCATGCCTTTCCTCCTAGATCAATACCCAATTCTTTGTTTCTCAATTTCAGTCTCTCAAGAGTCTGCTTGTGGCGGATTTCCAATTCTTTCAGTTCCTCATCTTCCCCAAATTGCAGATCGGTTTCTTGCTTCTTCATTCTTGGAGTGAGCTCTTTGAAAGATTCCAGCAGAGTGACAAGAAAATTCTCTTGGCTAGGTTGGAACTCTTCCTTCAATTTTAATATTCTATTCTTCTCATCTATCGATGTGATTTCTGTCAGAAAATTAACTGATTGATCACCCACTCCTAATACGAGTAAGCGATCAGCAACTTCGACGATTTGTATTTGTTTATTTGGTGCCAAGGCGACGCTCGACAATACGTTCATTACATCTTTTACAGGAAAGCGTGAATTCCGAGTCTTAGACATAACCTTTAAGACATACATCATAACAGTCGTTAGGCCACCAAAAACAAAGATCACTTTTACAAGTAGCCAAAGAGTGCTCGCGCCCTCTTCTTCTTTGCCGTATCTATCTTGAATTGGATTGCTTTCCTCGATAGCTTCGCTACCTGATTCCGATTTTTTCGATTCTGGATTTTCTTTGTCCGAAGATTCCTTGGAATTTTTGTTGGTTTCTAGACCTAATTCTTTCTGGAGCAACATATCCAAGTCTGTTCTTTTTTCTTGAGAATAGACAGCACTGAATGAAGTTGCCAGAAATATTAAGGCAAAAGTCCATCGCACCATTATGATTTATCCGATTTAATTCTATCCTGAGGGCTTACTATGTCGGTGACACGAACACCAAAGTTTTCATCAATTACAACTACCTCGCCTTTAGCAATTAGCTTGCCATTGACTAAGAGATCCACAGGTTCACCGGCTAATTTGTCCAACTCGATGATTGAACCTTCACCTAACCCTAAAATATCCTTGATATACATTTTCGTTCGACCAAGCTCCACGGTTAGAGCCATCTGAACATCCATAAGCAAATTTAAGTTCGTATTGCCCGAGGCTGGTCCTGCAGTAGAAAGAGACGGAAAACCAACTCCTTTGATTCCCACTTGAGGCTGCTGGTTCATAAAACCACCGCCCATCTGCATTCCACCTTGCATAGGAACGTTCATTCCACCGCCCATTCCAGTTGAAGGACCATTTTTGGAAATATCCAAAATAGATTGAGCATTGTCGGATGATAGAATATAATTGATTTTGAATGAACCTAGAGAATCAACACTAAGGCTAAACTGAGTTTTGACCAGGTTGGTTCCATCTGGCAATCGAAGATCATTGGGTGAATTCACCAAAACGATATCAGGTGGAGAACCTGACAATGTTCCGCCAAGCTTTAAACCAAGTTGAGCTGTAATAGTTCCCATCATCGGAGAAAGGCAATCTTTAAGAGTTTGCAATTGAGCCATGTCCATCTGATCAGAAGGAGACGCACCGCCCATCATGAGACCAGCAATTTTGGCTGCATTCTCTTGAGCCATAACAAGTGTGATTCTTCCAGAAAAGGCACCTTGCACTTGAGAATACAAGCATACAGTTTTGGAACCTAGTTCTTGAGAAATCTCAGCAGAGGATCTCGATTCCGTAGAAGGATTGTTAAATCTTGTATTTTTGGCTAATATAGTTCCAAGAACATTCCCAGCAGTTTGGAATGCAGCACCCAAAGTATCAGAAATTATATCTCTATCAATAGGAGAAAGTGAATCAGTTGCCCCACCGCCAGCGCTAGAGCTCCCGCCTCCCATATCAAATGGGTTATCTTCGGCACCCTGTAAGAGTGCATCTATTTCATCTTGAGAAAGGGAACCTTCGCCCATTTACATTTAGCTCCGAACTTATGGAATTACTAGCTTAGGGTTAATGAGACATAATAACATTGTTTTTGTCATGCGTTTTTTTCTAAAAACAAAAAAAAACCAAAAAATTTGACAACTTACATTCTAATGGTCAAATGCATCCTTCAATCCATCTCCATATGCTCGAAGATTGTCAAATGAATAAATGCCAGTATTGTGGTAATCATTCCATACAATATTGATTGCGTATCTTCCCACTTTTGACCAAGAGATGATGGAAGCCGCTTGAATATGGCCAGTTGCATCACCGACCTTGCCACCATGACCACCACGGCATGTTGCGCATGGACATTTCTTACGCAAATCCAGCAAATTGTATCTAGATAAATGCCCATCTTTCCATTCAATTCTCAATTCAGTTGCATCATACTGAATATCCTGGGGGATAGTTTTTTTTAGATCGGTCACCATACGCAATTTCTTAGACGATTGATTTTGGTAATTGATATTTTTCTCAATGGGACAAATTTTCGATTTTTCCTCTAAACCTAAGACTTGATCCTTGTATTATGAGCCATCTATCGAATCAAGATCCAGAAGTTTTTAAAGCACTAAAAAAAGAAGATGAGAGACAAGAAAACTCTCTTGAACTCATAGCATCCGAGAACTTTGTCTCGCAGGCAGTTCTAGAAGCCTATCATTCGACCCTTACGAATAAATACGCCGAAGGTTATCCAGGTAAAAGATACTACAATGGTTGTGAGAATGCTGATACCATCGAGCAACTCGCAATTGATCGAGCAAAGAAATTATTCAATGCTGAATATGCGAATGTTCAACCACATAGTGGAGCCCAAGCCAATATGGCAATTTTTCTTGCCTGCCTTGAGCCTGGAGACAGCTTCCTTGGAATGAATCTGGCACATGGAGGCCACCTTACTCATGGATCAGCAGTCAATATCAGCGGTAAATATTTCAAACCTATTGCTTATGGAGTAAGATCCAGTGATGAAAGATTGGATATGGATGAAGTTGCAAAACTTGCCAAAGAACATAAACCAAAATTGATTGTAGTCGGTGCTTCTGCTTATCCGAGAACCATAGACTTTGCTAAATTTAAAGATATCGCAGATTCAATTGGAGCTAAGGTCATGGCTGACATGGCACATATCTCTGGTTTGGTTGCAGTTGGTGCCCATCCCTCGCCTGTTGGAATCTGCGACTATGTAACAACTACCACTCATAAAACTCTACGAGGGCCGAGAGGCGGACTCATTCTTTCGCAATCAGAAAATGAGAAAATTCTAAACTCTCGAGTATTTCCTGGAATTCAAGGAGGTCCGCTTATGCATGTAATTGCTGCAAAAGCTGTTGCTTTCCAAGAAGCTTTGCAACCAAGTTACAAAACCTATATAAATCAAGTCGTCATCAATGCAAAAGCCTTAGCGGAAGTTTTCATGTCTCGTGGATACAGAGTCATATCTGGTGGAACAGACAACCACCTTGTATTGGTTGATGTGAGCGTTAAAGGCATGACTGGCAAGGATGCAGCGGATGCCATGGATGAAGCAGGAATCACAGTAAATAAAAATGGTATACCATTTGATAAAAATCCTCCTGCAATCACTTCAGGTATTCGTCTGGGAACTCCAGCTCTAACAACTCGAGGATTGAAAGAGGACGAAATGAGAAAAGTGGGAAATCTCATCTGCGATTTACTGGATCATCTTGGAGATGAGAAAAATGCAGCTAAAGTGAAAGCAGGTGTGGCAGAAATCACAAAAGCATTCCCTATGAAAAACTTTCGCCTAGATTAAAATACATAATTTCTGATTGCAGAAATTTTTGATATAGGATTCTATATGGTTGCTATGAAGTGTAATCCATTTCCATCTAGAATCCTTTTTGGTATTTTTTTCTTCTTTGTATTATTCAATCCTAGCAACACAAACCTTCTTAAGAATTCAGTAGAAGCAAGAGACATTCCGCCTTACACTCATCATGTGGTTGATGAAGTTGGATTGCTTAGCGAGACTACTCTTGTTGAACTCGAAGAAAAACTCAAAAATCACGAGTATGAAACCAGTAACCAAATTGCTATCCTCATCATCAAACATTTAGAAGATGAGAATCTCGAAGAATATTCCCTGAAAGTTGCTGAGTCCTGGGCTCTTGGGCAAAAATCTCTAGACAATGGCGTTCTCGTATTAATTGCCATTGATGACAGAAAGATTCGTATCGAAGTCGGATATGGCCTGGAAGGCTCACTTACCGATATACTTGCAAAGCAAATCATACGCAACGAGATCACTCCTCACTTCAAAACAAAAGAATATGATCTCGGTGTGACAAGAGGAGTGGACGCAATCATTTCAGCTATAAAGAATGAATACATCAGTGATAATAAAACTGAAACTCAATCAGATGACTATGGAAATGATTCCGAAGACAAAACTTTTTTGGAAGAATACAAAACTTTTGTCGAAGAAGCGGCTGTTGATGATATCCCTTTATTTTTTAGGATTTTTATTGGGACTCTATTCTTAATTGTCATAACACCATTTACATTTATTGCAGCGACCGTTCCTTACTTAGGATGGTTTTTGTATTTTTTTCTGATTCCGTTTTATGGAACTTTTCCTTTGGTGATTTTGGGGAAGCCTGGTGCACTGTTGCTTCCTACTTATCTAATCGTTGTCTTTTGCATTAAAATGTATCTTCTTCTCACACCTTCTGGGCGAGCATGGAGAAAGGAAAAAGTTGGAGACTTTACGAGTGGTTCTAGAAGCGGATCTTCGTCTCGCAGTGGTGGATCCAGTAGTCGTTCATCGTCTGGAGGATTTTCCTCATCTCGATCTAGCGGTGGCGGTGGAAGTTTCGGCGGTGGTGGAAGCTCAGGAAGTTGGTAACGACTTAGGGATTTCGAAGCCTCATCCGCATTAAAAATACGAAACCATAAGTAAATCTATCTCATTGCGGATGCTTAGAACGGTAATAGAGAATCATGCTTCGAACAGAAAAATAGATAAAGAAAATAGAAACCGATAACATCATTGCTTCAGCAACGATTGCTTGTCCAGTAACCCAAGTGAGAAAGATCATAATACTTGCAATTGCACTTACGAAAACACTGGGAATCCAATCTTTATTAAGGTAAGCCACTATAGAAAGTATCATCATTGCTATTGAGATATTTCCCCATTTTAGCCATGTTGCAATATACAAAGAACTAAGTAGTTTTGTAACATTTTGTCCACCGTCTAAGGAATCAATTATCGCATTCATAATCGAGTTCTCATATAAATCACTTGGAACAATGAGAATGGAAAATAAAATTCCAAAAAAAACGATGCTATTGAACTGCTTTGCAATACTGAAAATGCACATAGCGATCAAACCTGCATATAGAAAGGGGAACAAGGAATCATAACTTTGCCCCAATCTCATGGCAATTCGATTGGCTTGAGCATCGGGAGAATCTCCCGTCATGAAATTCAAATCTTCGGGAGTTCTCGCAAATTCAAAAGCAAGAACTGGTGTCTGATATCCTTCACTCAAACTTGCCTGTGCTGGATATTGAAATAGCATAAATACCGAACATAGCATAGTCAATAATGCTAAAATTGCTGTAATCAATCTTTTTTTGGTTTTTATGAATTCCATAAGTCTAGCCTCAATTAGAGATCTGTAATACAACCTTCGCTTGCATTCGCGACGTTCTTGATGTATTTCCAAAGATATCCAGATGTCACTCGATAAGGAGGTTTCTTCCAATTGCTTCTTCGGAAATCAATTACTGCACCATCAACCAATATATCTATTGTGTTGTTCACAGCATCGATTTTTATTGTATCACCGTCTTCGATCAGAGCGATCTCTCCACCTTCCATTGCTTCAGGTGTTACATGTCCCACAACGAATCCATGTGATCCTCCGGAAAATCTGCCATCCGTAATCAGAGCTACTTTATCACCTAATCCTGCTCCTATGATTGCGGACGTTGGCTTTAACATTTCGGGCATTCCCGGACCACCCTTTGGACCAACATATCTTACTACAACAACATGCCCTGCCTTAACTTTACCATCACTGATTCCTTGATTAAGATCTGCTTCTGAATCAAAGCAAATTGCCTTTCCTTCGAATTTCTCACCTTCATGGCCTGTAATTTTGGCAACAGCACCTAACTTAGCAATGTTTCCAAATAAAATTTGAATATGTCCTTGTGGTTTGATTGGATCACTCAAAGGGCGAAGCAAATCCTGTCCTTCAGGGAGGCCTTTTAAAGATTTAAGATTTTCTTCGATGGTCTGACCCGTAACAGTAAGACAGCTACCATCAATCAATCCTTCTTTTAATAGAAATTTTATAATCGCAGGAACACCGCCAATTTTGAATAGATCCTCCATGAGGTATTTGCCACTTGGTTTCATGTCAGCTAACAAAGGTGTAGTGTCGGAAATTTTCTGGAAATCAGCCAGTGTCAAAGGCAGTCCCATTGTTCTTGCGATTGCGAGTAAATGAAGAACAGCATTGGTTGATCCTCCAAGAACAGTAACCACAACCATTGCATTACGTAAAGATTTCGAAGTTATGATATCACTTGGCTTGATATCTTTTTCTAATAGATTGTAAATATATTTCCCAATATCTTGGCATTCTTTCTTTTTCTCTTCGCTTCTTGCCGGACTAGATGAACTATAAGGAAGACTCATTCCCATCGCTTCAATAGCCGAAGCCATTGTATTGGCTGTATACATTCCACCACAAGCGCCTGGACCTGGGCATGAATTTTTTATAATTTCTTTATATTCAGCTTCTCCAATCTTACCATTGACTTTCTTGCCATAGGCTTCAAAAGCAGAAACGATATTGAGTGATTCGCCCTTATAGTGTCCTCCGTTGATTGTTCCACCATAGATCATGATCGATGGTCGATTCAATCTTGCCATTGCCATGATTGCGGCTGGCATATTCTTATCGCATCCAGCAGTAAATAGGATTCCATCGTAGAAATGGGCGCCGGCAGCAGTCTCGATTGAGTCGGCAATGATCTCTCGAGAAGGAAGTGAATACCTCATTCCGTCATTGCCATTTGTAATTCCATCACTTACACCAATGGTATTGAAAACAAGTCCAACCATTTTATTCGTATCATAGACAGATTTTTTTTGAATTTTTGCAAAATCAGCAAGGTGCATATTGCATGGATTCCCTTCGAATCCTGTACTTCCGATTCCAATAAAAGGTTTATTTAGATCTTCATATGCAACACCGGATCCGATCAGCATCGCTTGAGCAGCCGGAAGAGTTTCGTCTTGAGTTAATTGTCTACTGATTTTATTGAGTGCCATCTATATATAATTTTTAATCTAAACCATAGATGGCAAGTAGAAAAAGAAAACCAGCTGCGATGATTTCAATGTAAGCTTTAAGCTAGATCAAGATGCTTCTATTCTACCGGAATGGTTCGTATTAATTTACCTGGTAGGCAAATATTTTTGCTATAGTCACAATAGAACAATCTTCCGGTAAGCTGTAAACTTCCAGAACCATCAATATCAAGAGTCATAGGCTTCAAACTAGAGTAGTATTCTTTTTTTGTTGGACTTGGACTTCCATCTACAACGAGTGCAGTATTCCGAACAACTAGTCCATCTTTGCCTTCAGCCTGAATCTGATTAGGAGCTTCAATTTGAATTCCAAATCCTGACTTAACAATCATTTGTATCTGAAGCTTATTGCCTTCTCGGAAAGACTGAACTTCAATCGGAAGTTTATCATCCATTGAATCAGCCGTATTCGATGAATTTGATTCAGAGTTGCAACTTGCAATAAAAATCACAAAGAAAAACAAATAGAAATACTTATTCATTGATCCAATCTGAAACGAATAAATCTATCTGTCAATAAGAGAAATCTAATTCAGTATCAACTCAATTTTTGGAGAACGACACAACGATTGGAATTGGTTCCTTTTTCATTATTTGAAACATTCCAACAATTAGATAACTTAGTAAATTTCTGTGTATTTATATAGGTTCGGCTCCAGTCAAGTCCGACACTCGCACCGGCTTCAACAATGGAATCGTCTAAAGGCAATATCTTATTTCCTTTCTTTACTTCACCGACTTCAATTACCAAAAAAGCTCCCTTCTTAAGAATGCGAGCAGAAGACCGAAGCGTATCTCTCATAAACCCAGTCCATTCTTCCAGACTAGATATAATTGAAATCTCTTTGGTCTGCTCAGATGGAATTCTCAAAAACCAATGACGAATCCAATTATCTAATTCATAGTTCACCTTATCCAAAAAAGGTGGTGAAGTTACAACCAAATCTGCAATTTCGGACGGAATGGGTTCCAAATTCAGAACACTGGATCTCGAATAGCGATTCCCTTTTGAGAATTCATGATAAAAGGGCGGAAGAGGTTCTGCCAAATCTCTTTTCAATTTATTTGCGATTCGTGGCAATATAGGTCTATAATCTGGTTTGATTCCTTTTTTTATATTGTTACGATGTTGTTGTTCAGCAGGAATTGACATTTGTGGAAAACTATAAACAGAAAAGAAACCTGGACTATGACCATGCAATCTGGAAAGTGCAACAAGTTTTAAATAATTAGTGTCTAGTTCCGGATTGCGTTCACAGAAATTTCTGAAATTTTTTATTTCATTTAACGTATCTTTGTGATAAAAAGCCAAAAGACTTTTATCCATAGGATCTTCTTCTGCTTTTGATTTTACATCAACCTTTTCTAATATCTTCAGTGCTTCATTATAATTTGGGACATTTTGTCTTGACTGAGCAAGAAAAATAGATAAAGGATTCACATCATTGTGGATTGCATAATGTCCTTCGATATTGGCTTGGATGGCTGTGGTCCCTCTTCCTCCAAATGGATCAAATACCACAGAACCTTTCTTTTTTAGAAATTCCGAAAAAAAGAAAGATGGCAATTCAGGCTTAAAAGATGCTCTATAGCTTACCGCATAATGGAGCGAATGCGATTGCCTCTGCTTAGAAGTCCAAAACTCTCCGAGTTGTTTGCGATCATCTTGTTGTAACTTTACGATTGGTTCTGCCATAATATATAAATATATTCGGCACAATCAAGAATTTCACCCCTACACTAAATATTCAATTAGGCGACATAACTATATATAAGGAAGAAGATCAGAGGGGAGTTTGGAAATTATTTCCATATATTCATTGTTATCTGGATGAATAAATTGCATTTTATAACAATGTAGAGCTTGTCTATTATGTCCCAAAACTTCATTCAACTCATCACTCCACCCCGATTCAATGAACTTCAAAAAACTCGCTTCGTCTCTACCATATATTTTATCTCCAAGCAATGGATAGCCGCAACTATAGAGACTAGCTCGGATCTGGTGCGTTCGCCCCGTTTTTGGAAATGCTGCAATATAACTGATATTATTTTTTATGGAAACTTTTTCAAAATATGTCGAAGCAAATTGACTATTCTCTGAATGCTTATTGCTAGAATAATTTTTTTCCAATCTTTTCTTTTTTCGTATAACAGATTCTATATCCTTAGAAATCCATCCATCCACTTGCAAGAATTCAGGAAAATCTCCATAAACGAAAGTACGGTATTCCTTATGAATCGAAGATTTGATAAATTGATCCGAAATTTTTTTACTAGACTTACTGTCTTTTGCAAAAATTACAATTCCAGAAGTCTCGCGATCCAACCTATGACAAGGATGAAATTGAATATTCGGATAGGATTTTTCCAATAGAGAAAGTAGTGTATTCTCACGATAACGACCGGCAGGATGAATCGGAAGATCTGGTGGTTTATCTACAATAAAAAGGAAATCATCCTCATACAATAATTTCCAATTACTATTGATAATAGGCTCAATTGCCTCCGATTCTTGAATATAAAATTCAATTTCCGTATTAGCTAGTGCCCGTTGCGAAATAGAAATAGGCGATCCATTGATCTGAACATCACCTAACTTTATTCTTTGAATCCACTGGTCGCGGTCAAGATAAGTAAACCTTTTTGCTAAGTAGTCGAGCACGATTACTTCTTGAGTTGTTCTTGTTTTGAAGGACTTTTTTTCTGAATCCATCAATCGTTGGATTCTTCATCTTTGGAATTATTCTTTAAGAATTCATCCAGAAGCTTATATTCACTCAAAGATAGGTTATAGAACTGAACACCAACCCGAAAAAGAACTTCCGTATTTTTTATATTTTTTATTACAGCGCGACATATGATTGTTTGATTAGGTTCGAGCTTCAAATCAAAAATCACAGTCTCACCGACAGCAAATGATCGAGAAAATAACCTTGATTGTGGATGAAGAAAAGATAGACCAGAATTGCTGATATCACTCATCTCACATTTTTCTTTGGATTCTTGAAAAACTCCAGTACCGATTAGATCCCGACTTAGTGCAGCTGATACTTGATTGATAATATTGAATGAGTCCATATTGAGAGCAGTTTCCTTCACCACTTGAATATAACCTAACGGAGTATAGCCTTTGTATCTAATGGGAATAGAAATTTCGGATGTAAATCTTGGATCTAATTTTACAATTTCAATCATCCTAATATACTCATCAAATGGAAAATAGTCTGGGGTCACTGATTCTCTTGATTTCCGATTAGGAACAAAAATTGATTTCTCATAATTTTGCATCAATCTCAAGCGATTGTCCAATCGAGGAGAAAAATAGATCGTCGTATGCTCAAAAGTTTTCTTTAAAATCTCGGTATATTTCTTGATAACAGCTTCAACTTTGTCGTCATCAAAACCTTGGGCTTTATGAATCTCATTCTGATTGATGATATTCGTTACAATTGGTTTAAAATCTGCATCATCGATATGGATCCTCGCCGATTCACGGCTTGCCTGAACCATTCGGATTCGAAGTGGCGCGAGAACTTCCGTTCCTTTGTGATCCCCACCTAAAAATTTGAAATCGGCTAGAAATTTCGTTCCGTTGTGAATCAAGGTTAGACAACGAACTTCCCCACTAACTTTTCTAGAATTGTATATAACAAGTCCATTCTGCTTCAAGGCGACGACTTTAATTGGATATTCCCTTCCATCATCGATTATATTCACAGGAAGTCGTCCAAACAAAGCGTTTAGAATTTTATGTATTCCTTCTTTATCTCGGACTTCCTTTTCCATATTAGCTTAATCGAATTTCCTAAATAGCATATCAGGTTTAGCATCAGCTATATTTCTGCAAGCGGTTAGACTCAAAGTCTGCTTAAGTTCATTAGAATATTTCTGTATAAGGAATTTGACACCTGCAGCGTCCGCTCCAACTGCAGCGATTGCTACTGGACGTCCAATCAATACTGTCTCTGCACCCAATGCTAACATTTTAAAAGCGTCCATTCCAGATCTAATTCCACCATCAACTGATATTGCGATTTTGCCTTTTACTTTTTCTACTATCTTGGGTAATACTCTAGCGGTTCCGGGCAATCCGTCCAAAACCCGACCTCCGTGATTGGATACTACGATTGCGGAAAAACCTCCCTCAACAGCAAGCATTGCATCACTAGTATCCATAATTCCTTTGAGAATAAATGGTAATTTAGTAAAAGAACGAATTTTTTCTAAGACTTTGATTTCACGACTGATACTATTCAGATTCTTCAAAACCATTGTCTTAAAATTCACAGCATCAATGTCCATTCCAATTGCGACGATTCCAGCGCGTTCAGCTTCCTGCATTCTCTCACGAAGCAAGCCTTCATCTTCACGTGGCTTGCAAATAAGAATCCCTTTCCCATTGACTTTGCTTAGTGAGTTTATCATCAGCTTGTATTTATCAGGAGTTGCACCATCACCTAACCAAGCAAGGCTTCCTGCTTCTACAAAACCTCGTAACACAATGTCCGCATATTGTTCATCGGTCATAGCTCCATTCATATTGGTTACAGCGCCGGTCATTGGAGCACCCATAATTGGAGTTTCTAATGGATATCCCAAGAAATGAGATTGTATAGTTGGAATCGTATTTTCTCTAATATATTTTGGTAAAATCTGATATTCAGATAGAGATTTGGAATTGTCTTGAAAAGTCTCCATTACTCCAATCCCACCCATACCAGGAACCGAACTTGCACAATCTGATCCATCACAGATCTTACAGACCCAGCAGACTTCTCGACCAAAGCGCATTCTTGCATTCTGATTCATTTCTTTTTCTGATATACCGAACACTTCGTCCACTTCAAATCGAATTGTTTCTTGTACTTTTTTGAAAATACTTTCTGCGTCGATTAAGTGATCGGCAGTGATAATCACATGACCAGTTTTCTCTATATTATTTGTAGGATCTTTTATAATCTCACCAATCTGTGACTGGATAAAAATCTCATTTACTCCATCGATACGTTTTGCAACATCCAATCCATGAATCGCCAACAATTTACCAGGCCTTGCGAGCAATGATCGTTCTATGGACACTCTGTTCAGAACTGGATCCAGGTTATCGGGTTCTTCACCCATCGCAATAAGAATAGCAGCACGATTGAGATTTACACCAGTTGACAGGGGATAGGTGAAAGCTGACATAAAACCGCCAGAGAGCCTTGCTGCGATCTCACCAACCTTCACACCATCTGGAGTAATTTTAATATCACCTTTGCCTGCGCCAAGATTGATTCCTAAAGCTTTCATTCCAGCGATCATAACTCTTTCCACTTCATCCAAAGTTTGCTTAGAAAGGTTCGATGGCATATTGTGTCCCATCTCGATAAAGAAAGGTTCCCTCTCAATAATTCTATCTGCAATACCCGTCATGCGATAATTGTTATTATAGCTAAGTGCATCAACAGACACTTCTGCTCCAGTCATATACTCTTCCAAAATCAATTCGCCCGTTGGACAAAATTTCTTTGCATGTTTAAATGCAGCCTGCATTTCTTCGCGATTCTCAATTTTGATGACGCCTCGCGCGCCCATATTATCAGCAGGTTTGATTACAAGTGGGAATTTGAGATATTCAAGGGCGTCTCTCGCATCCTGAATGTTCCAGACTGGGGCAAAATTAGGAATAGGTACATTGTGTTCTCTTAATCGCTTACGCATTTTTACTTTGTTAGAGCAAGCTTCAGCATCTACGAATCGAATACCAGGAAGGTCTAAAGAATTCGCAACAGCTGCAACTGTCATAGAAGCATCAGTTCCAGCAGTTATAACACCATGAATTGGTTTATCTTTTGCATAGCGCTTGGCTTCACGAACCATACCTTCGACATCTTTGGTGGACATGATAATCTGATCGTCTGCGATTCGAAATCCAATCGAGTCTGGATTCATGTCCGCTACGACTACTTTCAATTGCATTGTTTTTGCGGTTTGTATAATGGGAACTTGGAGGAGTCCACCTCCAATAATAAGTATAGTACGGCTTTCTTTCAAGTCAATTAGACTCCAACTGGTTCCTGGGAAGAAATATTCCGTTTTGCCATTGTTATACTTCCCTTACGAATGATTCCACCTGCTAGGATTTGGATTCCAGATTCCGGATAGAATACAGCAGATTGACCAGGAGTAACGCCCCTTACATCTTCTAGAATGCGTACAAAAAGTCCTTGTTCAACTTTGCTCACTTCACAAAGTACCGGACTATGTCGATAGCGTACTTGAACTTTAGCAGTTCTTGATTCACCTGGAGCAAATTCACTCCATCCTTGAAAACTGTAATCCTCTACTATAAAACTTTCACAGAAAGTTTCTGCCTCTTCGCCTAATACAACTGTTCCGTCATCTTCGATCCCAAGAACATAAAGAGGATTCTTCCAAGCAATGCCTAATCCTTTCCTCTGACCAATTGTGAAATTTTCTTTACCAGTATGTTTACCGATGATTCTACCATCTTGTAATTTAAAAAATCCCTTGGTAAAGCTTACACCTTTTTTGTCCAAAAAATTTCGATAATTATTATCGGGTATGAAACATATTTCTTGCGATTCAGGTTTTTCTGCAACGGTGAGTCCCATTCTTTTGGCGATTTCACGGACTTGGGATTTATTCATATCGCCTAACGGAAAAATGGTGTTCTTAATATTTTCTTGAGATAGCCCATAAAGATAGTAAGCCTGATTTTTATTCTTATCTTCACCGTTTGCTATAGCCCATCTACCATCAACAAAAACCGTACGTGCATAATGTCCAGTTGCGATTTTTTCTATCCCTAGAGCCTGCGCTTTCTCGAAAAGCGCACCAAACTTAACAAAGGTATTACACTCAACACATGGATTGGGAGTTTTACCAGATTTATAATCATCAATAAAACGTTGAATAACTCGTTCACCGAAAACTTTTTCCATTTTTACAACATAAAAAGGTATCTTCAGTGAGATACCTACATCTTGGGCATCTCGAATGTCTTCTGGAGAACAGCAAGATTTCTTAGTGGTATCACATGCCGGTGCTTCATATTCCCATGTGCGAAGATTTACACCGATCACTTCGTATCCTTCTTCGATTAACAATCCAGCAGCAACTGCGCTATCAACACCGCCACTCATCGCGACTATAATTTTACCTTTTGAATTGCTCATGATTCTCTATTCCCAGTATTTTTGAACCAAAATCAATGTAAATGCGAAATGTTAGAAAAAAATCCATTCCGACGGTTGGTTTATATTCCCCTTCCTCCATCCAAATTTCATTTGAATTTAAAACAATTGTTGGAAAAAATTCATTCTGTCCGATCGATATATTGGTTTCCAATTTATAGACAATCAACTTTTGTTTTCTTCCGTAGATATCCAAAACTCTCTTCGCTTGCGGAAGAGCTGACATCTGATGACCAAATTTCTGTCCAGGAATAGCTGTAATCGCTGATCCGGTATCTAAGGCTACACTGAGAGTTTGTTCCGCTATTTTTGCTTTTACATAGTATTGACTAGATTCATGGATAATCTGGACAGATTGAACGTGCTCATTTACTCCCCAATCGCAGGTTTTGTTTTTGTTGTCAAAAATTTGTTTCGGAATTCCAAATTCGAGTTCAATACAGTTTTTTCTAAAAAATGGCTGACCCAGGATCATCTCGTATTCAGGAGGAAGATTTGAGCCAAGTGGATAAAAATCAAATTTTTGGATCTGGTCTTGCCAAGCGATTTGGAATTGCGTTGGTTCATTGAGCCCAACTGCGAGATTTTGATTGGAGCCTGAATCGAGTAGAGCCCAGATTTTTCTTGGGTAACGTTGGACTCCAGTGCGAGCCTCTAATCGAATAAAAATTTGGCCATTTGCAAATCGATATTCGATATCAGACTTTTTGGTAGTGGGATTTTGAAGAATTGCTTGCTTACAAGAATTGAATATTAGAACAAAAGATATAAAGTAGATTAGGTAAGTTTTTTTATACATTTCTGGTTTGGGCATCGAGTATAGTCGACAACGCAATCCCGAAATTCAACACCCGTCTTAGGATCTTTTGCTCTATATTCAATATAGCATGCATATGGGTAGAAGTTGAAATTGTATTTACCAAGTGCTCTGTCACGAATACGTTCCGCTAAAGATTCTTCATTCTTATTGTAAACCTTGATTGCAACTTCTGCCATAAAATCGACCTCGACTATTTATAGTCTCGGTTGATATTTCAAGAAGGCTTAAAACAAATTGTTTGGTTTCTTCCAGAATGTTTTGCTTGATACAGAGCCTTATCTGCTCTTTCGATCAAATCTTTATTCGATCGATCATTGGTATTGAAACTCGATATTCCCACACTCAATGTCACTTTGAGATCCTCGCCACCGTTTGGATTGGCTACAACCATGCTCTCAACAGACTTGCGTACTCGCTCGCCCATTTCATAACCTTCTTCTTCGGTCGCTCCAGGCATCACAATACAAAATTCCTCACCACCGTACCTTGCAGCAATATCATGCTTACCAGCATTATTGATCAATTGCTTGGCAACCTCTATAAGGACAACGTCTCCTGCTTGATGACCATAAGTATCATTGAATACTTTGAATTTATCAATATCAGTAAACAAAAGCGTAAGATTCGTACCTTTCTTGCGGCAACGATCCATTTCTTCTTTTAGTTTGGTTTGGAAATAATGATGCACTTTCAAACTGGTCATCATATCTACAGTTGCCAATTCATACAAGCGGGCATTCTCAACAGCGATCCCAGCTAACGAAGCGAGTGTGGTCATAAACTCTTTCTCATCTTCTAGGTATTCGCTCATAGTCATCTTCTCACCAAGAATCAAAAGCCCATTGACTCGTCCTTTTGCGTTAAGAGGCACGATCACTTCTGCACCTAGCTTATGGAAAAAAGTAACGATCGGATCCTTGGTCAATTCTGGAATCGCCAAAATTGCTTTGAGCATTGTAGCTTTTGGTTTTTCTGCAAGAAAATGAACCATAGGAGAATCCATGGGAATCGCAAAATTAATCTCCCTATCACCAATTTCGAATCCTTTAAAGCTCTGCTCTAAACGAAACATAGTAGAATCCACTTCTGGCTCTAGATACATAGCAGCATTCAATGTCTGCAACTGAGCCAAACAAATATTAAGAATCACATCAATCAGATATCTATAATCAAGAGTTGAGTTAAGTGCTTTTGAAATCTCCAGTAATTGCTTCTGGTCATAAATTTTCTTTTCATAATGTTCGATAACGAATTCATTTCCTGCAGGACTCAAGTTGCAAACCACCTTAGCTCGAATTAAGCACCCAAACTACTTAGAATTAAAATCGAGTAAACAATTTTATTGAAATTGCAAGAAAAATGGTCTCAGAAATCATGACATTATACACCGCGCGGTGGAGCAGCTGGTAGCTCGTTGGGCTCATAACCCAAAGGCCACAGGTTCGAATCCTGTCCGCGCCATTGTATTTTCCTCATTGAACAAGAGTGCAGTTTGTTCCCTCTCCAATCATTCCACCTCTAATTCGAATTAAGTTTTCCTTCCATATATTCTCTATCTTTTGCGAAGCTTGGGTGCCCTTTCGATTGTAACAAGCTATAGCAGAGAAATTCTCATCTCCTTTTCGAAATAATAAAATTCCTGACTTCGGTAACGACTTTATGGTTTGTCCTTCGAGTAAAACATCCGTTGTATAACCATTTTGCTCAATTGGCTGTAACGAATAGCGCTGAACCAATCCTGATTCATTCCAAAACAAAACTTCCGTCCAAGCAATTGAATTAGTAGCAAGTTTCAATCTCCATTTAGATGAAGCAAATTGCTCTAAGGATTCTAAATGGATAGGAAGATAAGAATCTCTCTGCCATGAAAGCAATGCATTAGCATTCAATATTGCTGTATTAGAGTCGGAGGATTCTAGATTGATTGCAGCATCATGTCTCGTAAACCATGTTCCTATATCATTTAAGGGAATATTAAAATTCGATCCGTTCTTAGAAAATAAATTACTCGAAATTGATTTAAGTTTATTCGTATCCATTGAATTGGCAACTCCCATGCTATGGAAGAGTCCAAAGCCATATTCAAAAACATAATAATCTAAACTGGAATTGTTCGCGGAATTATTATCGAATTCAGTAAATGGGGTTGAATCAGGATCGGGATTGTAGTAGAAAGAATTTTCTAGTTCTTCAAGATTGTAGTCCATAATCTGAGCTGAGTAATTTCGAATTCGATTGAATTCTTGTAAATGTTCGGAAATGAGATAATAATCACTCGTCTCGTAGTACAACTCACGGTTGTTATCCCTCGCTGATTTAGAAAAATTAAAAGATCCACTAAGTAGTAAATCATTATCAATAATCATTGTTTTGTGGTGAAGCAATCCACCTAGTCCAAACGTTCCATTATCGATTCTATCTTCATTCTGCTCTTCATAAATTTTGGATCCAAATTTTGTAATATTTTTAGCAAGAAAAATCCCCTCCGGATTGATTGGTCTATCATAGATTCCTTCAACTAGCACGCCTCTCTTAGCCGCACGAATCAACTCAAACGAAATGATAGGATCATAGTGAGTATAGATTAGATATTTGATACTGTATTTAGCACTTCTAATGGCTTCGATGATTCGATTTTGGATCTGGACACCTTCTCTGGGTGCATTCAAAAAAAGAAATCCATCAAATTGAAAAAATGGAAGCTGGTATTGTTCATCCATAAATATCTTAAAATCATTTCCGATCGACTCCGGAATCTGGAAAATTATATAACTGTCAAAATCCAAAAGCAATCCTTGCTTAGTAAAATTGCCAGTTCCTGTAAATATTTTCTTTCTATCCGATATAACAACCTTGGGATGATGGAGTCCAGAACCGCTCCATATATTCAAAGGAATTTCTAACTTCAGCATATCATCATAGTTGCGATCACTGTCCACCTTGATCTGAACTTTCACTCCCCTTGAAATGGCTTTATAGATAGAATCGATTACATCCAAATCAGTAAGTCCGTAGATATGGATAATCAGTTCATCTGATGTTGAGTCAATGAGCTGAATCAGTTCCTTTTTTGCCTGCTCCTTTTTCTCAGTGGGTGTATTGCGTCCAGGATAGGAAAAAAATACTTTCCAACTGATCTCTGGTTGAATAAGAACACTCCAAAGCAAATCCCCATCCGAATTAGAAGTTTCTAATTTGCATTGAAAAACAATAAAGATAAAAATGACACTCAGCATTTTACGAAAAAACAAAATCATTGTCAGGAAAAATATATTCGTATTATGCAATATTTCATCCATTTTCAAAATACAAACCTCCCATAAACATGAACAATACTTCCGCGAAGATTCAAATCTTTGCTTGTCCAAAAATATCCTGGAGATATACCAATAAAGCTTGCTGAATCGTCCGAGGACTTACCGTATTCTAGACGAATGGCTAGCTCAGAAAAGAATTCATCAGTATAATCTGATTTTCTAAAACTGATTTGGCCTGGATCTTGAATGATGATTTTTCTTGGAACGATATATTCCCAGTTCAATGCGAAACGAACAAAACTCCAATCATAGTTGATTTCTAAACCAGAAAATAAGGAAGGTTGCCTAGCTCCAAATTCAGAAACAGTATTTTCAAATCCCGCTTCTGTAACCCAAGCCGAAGGTAAATAATTCAATTCACGATTCAAAAAAGTTCCAGTTGAAATAGGATTGCCCATCCCCACATAACCTATTGTTAACTCAGATAGACTATCTCCTGTCTTTGCAGTATTGGGAAAAAATCCTTTCCAACGAAAGCCCCAGTGTTCACTCGTCCAAGAAATCTGTGGAAGAATCGCTTCACCGCGAATGGGAAGCGATCTCTCTGGTCGATTCGGATCCGAAAATGTTTTCTGAATCCCACGATTGAAATGAAAACTCGTACCGATTCGAAGTTCATTCCATTTATAATATAGCCCAGACCGAAATCTGTAGAGAAAATCAGAATCACCTCCTTGAGATTCTAAAAGTAGTAAGTCTTCCTTCGATTTTTCTCCCCAATTGCCAAGATTTAGATAGAAAAAATCGGAATCGAAATCAAGTGAATCCGATTTATACAATATCCGAGTTCCATGTCTCGACCTCTCACCTTTTCGATTCGTCTCAAAATTTTTATCTCGAAATACGCGTGTTTGATTATTCTCCCAGATTGGAAACCCACGGTAGTAATCCCAGAGATAAGCTTCCCAAGTTAGATTCTCCCAATGCAAAACTTCAAGTCCAATCCCTTCTCCTCCATCCAATTCAGAAATTGATAAGTTACGATCGAATCTTGAAAATTCCTTGCGTCCGAGCCAGATACTGAATTCACCGATGGCATAACTTATATTAGCATTTCTTCCCAAATAAATATTTTCTTGAATGCCATCACCGAAAACCAAACTTACCTCCAAATCCAATTTGGCTAGATCGCTCTCTTGCTCCAATTTAGCACTCAGTCTCTGGGCATGGGTGGATCTTCGGTTTCTAAAATCTGATTTGGTATCTTGGTAAAATGTCTGGATACTATAAAAATTTGGTTCCCATCCGACATCAACCCAAGCATGCAAAGAAGATGTTTTGATAAGTAATATTAGAATAGAAACGAATAGGATTTTCTTTAAATGAATTGGAATTAAATCGAATGGATTTTTATTTACGTAATATTGAATTAAATTTTTGCATTTTCTCATAAATCATCTACCTCGATACTATAATTGGTTGCACTTCCACCTAACGTATTCATTCGAATCTTCGCTATTTTTGCTTGGGTAAGTGATAGAGTGTCGATTTCTCCCAGATATTTATTGCCATAGGAATGTAGATGGATTTCTTTTGTGCCATTCTGCAAAAACAAATCAATTGCCGTTTTGGAATTCAAACCTCCGGGAAATTGAGAAGTATTTTTAAATTGAAGAAATAAATTATTTTGTATAAAGCTCGGAAGAAAACATTGCGAAGTGTTGGTTGTGATCACTGCACATTGTTTAGGATAAATAAAAGCAAATAGACTTCCATCACTCGGGCGAAGTGAATCTCTTCCCTTATCAGTCTCCAAGATCAATTGGTCTGTATTAAATACTTGATTAGATCGATTGCAGATTTGAATCCATGCGGACTTACCGGATCCAGGCAAAGGCTGAAGTGCTTCGATTAAAAGTCCTCCAGATGATATGATTCCTTCTAACTCTTCATCAATGTAAGCATATACCAGACTATTGCTCTCTGGGATCTCTGATGTGATATCTTGTACATATTCATTTGATGGAAAAATTAAATCATAGATAACTTCTTTTAAATCTTTTGGCTGCCAAAATCGAATCTGGAAATTTATTCTTGGTTCTCCTAAAGATCGGATGGCGAAGACTCTTTTTTCTAAATCATCTGCAACCAAAGAATTGCTAGCATGATACACAAATGGTGTATGATAATTTGCAATTCCTGGATCTCCGAAATTATTTCCAATACAATGACTTGAAAATGAATTTGAATTTCTCCAAATGCCTGAAATGATTGAACGAACAGCTGACTTCCTCGTATTCGTTGAATTTATGTTCAAACCAGCAAGACTTGGATCCAATTCACTATGATCCAATAAAGTCAGATCCCAAGGATCCAAAATAGAAATATGTGTTAGATCATTGTACAATTGAAAATCCTTGTGAATCAAAGGCTTGGAGTATGGGAAGCAGGTCAGTGAAGAGTTGGACAATAATCCATAAGTCTGACCTTCATTAGGAACAAGAAATCTCCTATTCCTGGACGGATTGTTCGGATATTGGAAATCCAGTAGAAATGAAGTTTTTGAGGCAGTATCGTTTTTCCATTCAATAAAACGATCCGTAAGAATCGATTTTCCATTCGAAAAGCTCCCTGCCCAATTCAATTCGGATATAGAAACTTTGAATGAATTCGATTGAATACTGCCTTCGTTTGAGAACGAACTGTATCCAGGACTCATAAATATTTTGTAATTTGGTAAAATTTTGGAATCAAGAACTTGCGGATGATGGATCATAGCCTTTTTATCCTCTCTAGATACTTGAACTAGAGAATAAGGTATTCCATCTATATCCTGTTCTACGATATAATAATCCAATCCTGAATATATATTTTTACTTTGTAGATTGTTCGAGTCTAGCAGATCAATGGAATCTGACCATTTCAGATTAAAGATATTTCTTGGTATGCGAACTATAGAGTCTGGAACGCTTTCAAATGCAGATATTATAAAATATTGATCTGGACGTATCTTTTTAGGTTCAAATGATAATGGATATATATTACTTCCAATTCTAATGGCAAGAGAAGAAATATCGCATTCATGGATTCCTGAGTTTTGCAAATTCGGTTTAGAATGTATTTCTAGAAATTTTGCTCTGGTGTTTTTTCCTCCATCGACTTCAACAAAACCAAATGCATTGATTTCTGTTAGCTCTAGATCATCAATGGAACAGAATCTATTTGAATCAGGTAAAGTATAGCTAGGAATTCCTGGACTACCGCAATGTTTTTCTTTGGTTTTATAAGGACTGATCTGCTTTGCGCAATTTTTGATTTCTCCATCACGACTAAAGAATTCTCCCTCATAATGGAAAGCTGAGAAATATTTTATCGTATCTAAGGAATCGGAAATATTAACTAAAACTTCCTCAGAATTCAAATCATACTTGGCTAAATCTATTTCTGGAATTTCGGCATCTATCCATCTAAGCTTGGTTTTACCATTCGAAAGATCAGTCCAAGGAAAATTCTCCTGCGTGACTATCCCTTCCAATACCGAATTCGAATCTACTAATATGATTCTTTCATATGGGAAAAGGATTTTTGCTTTCCAATCAACCAAAGATCGCTTACCTTTCGAATCTTCAACTAACAATGAATTTAAACAGATACTTGATTTATTTGGATTATAAATTTCTAGATATCGATGCAGTCTAGATGAGGAATGATTGAAAAATTCAATCAATTGCGGCTTGATTTTTCCACAAGACTTCTCTTGGAATTCATTGAATTCCGAAAGATTTGCAATAAAAACGTCCATTTCCTTTTCCCAAGCTTCACAAGGAATTTGGATTCGCAGTAGCCTTCTAGTATTGCTCGCAACATCTATATCCCAAGGAGAGAATATCACATAACATTCATTTAATCTTTTGTAGGAATTCCAATATGGAATTCCGTAAGTTTTGGATATAAATCCAGATTTACCGAACCAATTGTACGATGGTTCGATCGATAGTTTATCTATAAGCTTGCCGTCAGCAAAGAACCAATTGTCTCCGGGAGTTTTCTTCCATTCATTGCGAAGAATCTGTTCTGTCACAAAAGAGAAAGAGAATTCACCAATCGTACTTTGTATTCGAAAACTAGGATAAGATCGAGAATCATCAGGTCTTAGTAGCGTATCAATCAAGGAATCAAATACTTCATTGGATACAGGTAAAATTGAATTTGCTTCAGTCGAAGATTCGCTGTTAGTCGAATTTTCCCTTAGAAAACAAATACTGAGCCTAGGTCCTAAATCAAAAGTTTCTAGATGCCTTGAATCCAGACAAATTTGCCTATCGGTAACTCTAACTGTTGGATAGAATCCATTCTCAGGATAATCCTTCACATCGTCAGGCAATGGATCTTCCCATCCATAACTTAGGCTTAAGATCTTATCTTCGGTTGCATTGGGTGAGACAAAAAAACCATCTTCACTCGATTTACCACAACCAAACAGTGCAACGACTACGGATGCGAAGTAAATTGATATAAAAATGAATCGAAAAAACTCGCAAAGTTTTAGATAATTCGTATGGATACCCTCTTGATTGGGGTATTTCCTAATCAAGAGAGGGTTTACAGAATTTACAAAAAAAATTCAATTTTGGTAAATTTTACTAATTTATTTTACCGATTTACAAATGAATGATTCCTAATTAAAATTCCAAAATTTCTAGATTTAATTCATTTGGAGGTTTATATTTATATTTTTATATTTTTATTTTTTTGATTATATTTGCTACTGTTGCAATTTATGCTTTTACTGTGATTTCGGTTTCTTGAGTCCATCGACGATTTTTCGAGCTGTAGCCTCGCCAATCCCATCCACTTGCAAAAGTTCTTCAAAGGTCGCGTCCGATATTTTCTTTTTGCCTTGGAAATACTTCAATAGGTTTTTGCGTCTTGTAACTCCGATATCAGCAATGTCGTCGAGCAGAAGTTTTAATTCTGCCTTATTTCGCCTGAGTCTATGATAGGTGACACCAAATCGATGTGCTTCGTCTCTTAGGTTACGCAGTAGTCTCATCGAAGGAGAATTGATCGCAAAACTGTAAGGCTGCTTTTCACCCGGGAAATAAATTTCTTCGCGCTTTTTGGCAAGTCCAACCATCGGAAGATCGTGAATGTCAAGTGCAATTGCCACTTCGCATGCTCGGTTTAGTTGAGTTGGTCCACCATCAATGACTACTAGATCAGGAAGTGGCTCACCTTCATTGATGAGCCTCTGCAATCTACGCCCGATAACTTCGTGCATCATCGCTGGATCGTTGATTCCTTCATGTCCTCGGATTTTATAATGTCTGTAACCTTGCTTGTAGGGTTTGCCATCAACAAACATAACTCCACTGGCAACTGGTTCAAATCCTTGGATATGACTTATATCATAACATTCAATCACACGTGGAAGATCACTTAGGTTCAAATTTTCTTGGAGTTCCTTTAAAGCCAACGTCTGGTCTTTCAATTTAGTTGCAAGAATTCGTTCCGTAAGAGAGAGTTCTGCGTTTCTTTCGGCAAGCCTAAGTAAGGATTTTTTCTGACCTTGGGCTGGAACTCGAATCTTCGGGCGAAAACCAAATTCATTTTGAATATGATCCATGAGCGGTTCAATTCCCGACCTAGCTTCTTCCGGTAAATAAATAGTTGTCGGAATAAATCTTGCTTGAAGATAATAATCTCTCAAGAAGGATTCTAGCAATTCTCGATTGGTCGAATCAATGAGTCCAGTTAAGGGAAAAGTTTTCTTAGCCTCTAGTCTTCCCGCACGCACTTCGAGAAGTACAACTTGTCCTTCATTATCTCGCCTCGCAAAAGAAACAACATCTTCATCACCTCCTTCAACACTTACAACAGTTTGCTTTTCTCGAACATGATTGATGCGCTCTAACATATCCCGAAAGTGAGCGGCAAGTTCAAATTCCATTTTTTCGGAGTGAGAAATCATACGAGCACGAAGATTATCTATTAGTATATCTTTTTTGCCTTCAAGAAATTGGAGAACTCTGTCAATCATCTCACCATACACTTCTTTGGTGATATTTCCTTGACAGGGACCAAGGCAGCGTCCAATATGAAAGTTCAGGCAAGGTCTTATGGGTTTGGCTAAAGGAAGTTTTAGCTTTGTTTTGCGTATTGGGAAAATTTTGTGAAGCATCTGCAGAGCATCACGTGCAGCCCGTCCATCTGTGAAAGGTCCAAAATATCGATCTCCATTGGCTCTTGGCCTTCTCGATAGATAAACCATAGGAAACATTTCTGACGTAGACACACAGATAAAAGGATATCTTTTATCATCTTTGAGTCTTACATTGAATTTTGGATTGTATTTTTTGATTAAGGTAGATTCAAGAATTAAGGCTTCGACTTCGGTTGTGGTCGCAAACCAATCCAGATCATGAATCTCAATTTGCAAATGTCTAGTTTTGGTATCCGTAATATTCGGATTTAGATAGCTTCGAATCCGATTGGCAAGCCTTAGAGCTTTGCCAACATAAATCACTTCACCCTTGATATCTTTCCATAGATAACAACCTGGTTGATCTTTGAGATTCTTGATTTTCTCGAGGATGAGTTCTTTCATTTGCAAAAATAATTCTTGTAATTAGAGTTCGTTTTTCCCTAAACTAATGCTGTGGCTGTTCCTTACAATTTAGAAAAATCTCAATCCAAATTCAATCCAAAGTTAATTCTCAGAATTCTTGTAGTCGGACTTATCATCGGAGGATTGGTTGCTGTTCTGATCCGTTCCGTTTTCTACAATCCGATTCGAATTTCCACAGTTTCCATGGAGCCAACCCTTAATAAGGATCAAGTTTATTTTTTGAATAAATGGACAAAACCATACAATTTAGTTTTGGGTGATATTGTGCTCTGTGAGAGAGAGGCGGGCATGGTTGTTGGAAGAATTTTGGGAAAACCAAGCGACACAATTGCCATAGACAATAAAACAATTATTCGAAATGGAGAAATTTTGCCACCCAATCTATACCCGGCAGTATGGAAAGACGATAGACCGAGTCTTCCAATAGAATTTACAAATCGTGATAATCTAGGTGCGATTCGAATTCCGGAAAATAACTTTTTTCTAATTGGAGATAATCGAGATGAATCAATGGACTCTAGGCATTTTGGCACTGTGCCCTTCCAATGCATTTTAGGTACGATTTCGCCCTGAATCTCAGTTTACAGATATCCGTTATGACACAAAGTGGAAAAAAAACCTCGGAGTAGGACATGACCAAAATTGCCATCAATGGATTCGGTAGAATCGGACGATTAGTACTTCGTTCCGGAATCAAAGACAAAAATCTTGAATTCGTAGCTATCAATGACCTTGTTACACCAGATAACTTAGCTTATTTGCTAAAATATGATTCGACCCATGGTAGATTCGACGGCAAAGTCGAGCACTCGGATGAAGGAATCATCATTGATGGTAAACTTGTAAAATGTATTTCTGAGAGAGACCCAAGTAAACTTCCTTGGAAAGATCTAGGTGTTGATTTCGTAGTAGAATCAACTGGACTTTTCACAGATAGAGAAGGTGCAAGTAAGCATCTTGCTGCTGGTGCGAAGAAAGTTGTAATCTCTGCTCCTGCAAAAGACGCAGATATCCCAACTTATGTGATGGGCGTAAATAATGAAAAATACAATCCAGGTGCAGATCATATAGTATCCAATGCATCTTGTACAACAAACTGTCTTGCTCCTATCGTAAAAGTTATGTTAGACAATTATGGTTTTGCTGAAGGACTTATGACAACTGTTCATGCGATGACTGCAACTCAACCAACAGTTGATGGTCCATCTAAAAAAGATTTCCGTGGTGGTCGTGGGGCAGCTCAGAACATCATCCCAGCTTCTACTGGAGCGGCAAAAGCAGTAGGACTTTGTATTCCAGAAGTAAAAGGAAAATTGACTGGAATGGCATTTCGAGTTCCAACTCCTGATGTTTCTGTTGTTGATTTAACAATGAAAACTGAGAAATCCACTTCTCTGGCTGAGATCAGAAAAACAATGAAACAAGCGGCTGAGGGTTCAATGAAAGGAATTCTTGGATTTACAGATGAGATGGTTGTGTCCAATGATTTTATCGGATCTACTCTATCTTCTGTATTCGATTCCGATGCTTGTATTGAATTGAATGATAAATTTTTCAAACTTGTTTCTTGGTATGATAATGAGATGGGTTACTCCAATCGTGTATTGGATCTAATCCGCTATATGGCTTCAAAAGGATAAGAATGAATCTTCCAAAAATTGAAAATGAGAATTTCGCTGGCAAAAGAGTATTTCTACGGGTGGACTTCAACGTCCCCCTAGAAAACGGAGTCGTAACAGATGTTACGAGAATTGAGAAAACCCTTCCTACAATTGAACTCCTTATAAAACAAGGTGCAAAAATTGTGATCGCAAGCCATTTGGGAAGACCTGCAGGCAAACCAAATCCAGAATTTTCTATGAAGCAGGTCTTCGAGAAATTCAAAGAATTGGTAACTTGCCCTGTTGCATTTTCTGATAAGGTAGTTGGCCCCGAAGTTAAGGCACTCACTCAATCACTCAAGAATGGTGAAATCTTGGTCATAGAAAATCTCAGATTCCATGCGGAAGAAGAAGCCAATGATAAAAAATTTAGCAAATCTTTGAGCGAACTCGCTGATGTTTATATCAACGATGCTTTTGGCGCAGCCCATAGAGCTCATGCATCGACCGAAGGAATCACTCATGAGATTCCTTCTTTTGCTGGGCTTCTCATGAGAAAAGAAATCGAAATGCTTTCCTCTCTCGTTACTCGTCCGAAGAAACCTTTTGTTGCGATCATTGGTGGTTCAAAAGTATCCACGAAGATTAAAATTCTTAAGAACCTAATCGACAAGGTGGATTATATTTTGATTGGCGGTGGAATGTCTTATACATTTCTCAAATCCCGTGCAATTCCGATTGGAACTTCACTTTTTGAAAAAGACTATGAAGTGCAAGCGTATCAATTGATTGATTCGTCTGGCGTGCAAGGAATCAACCTGCAACTTCCGGTTGATCACGTGATTGCGGATTCATTTTCCGATAAAGCCAAAACAAAAACCGTTGATAAAATGGGAATTCTGGATGGTTGGATGGGAATGGATATTGGACCGAAAACCGTATCCAATTACGAAAAAATCATCAAGGATGCCGCGACCATTTTCTGGAACGGACCTATGGGTGTTTTTGAAATGGATAAATTCGCAAACGGAACCACTCAAATCGCAAAAGCAGTTGCCAAGTCCAAAGCAGTGTCTATAGTTGGTGGCGGTGATTCTATTGCCGCAATCAATAAAGCTAAGGTTGCCGACAAAATCACGCATATTTCAACGGGTGGTGGAGCTTCTCTAGAATTCCTAGAAGGCAAAACTCTTCCTGGTGTTAAGGCATTGATCGAAGGAGCCAAAGAATGAGACCAACAATACTTGCAGGCAATTGGAAGATGAATCTATCCTTGAGTGAAGCTACTGAACTTGCTCGGGGAATTCGTGACGGATACAAATCGGATTCTAAGAAAGAAGCTTGGGTTTTCCCAAGCCATTTGCATATTCCAGGCGTTTCGGAAATTTTGTCTGGAACCAATGTCAAGGTCGGATTGCAAAACATCTATCCATCTGCCCTTACTGCCATGACTGGTGAGATTTCTCCTGATCAAGGTGAAGATTTTGGAATCAAACTTGCTCTTGTCGGACACTCTGAACGCAGACAATTTCTTGGTGAGACCAATGCTGTCTGTAGAGAAAAAGTTCATTTCCTTCTCACCAAGGGATGGACTGTGGTTTATTGCATTGGTGAGAAGATTGAAGAAAGAGAAGCTGGCAAAACTTTCGATATTCTTTCAAGCCAAATCAAAGAAGGACTCAAGGACATCTCAAGCGATCTTATGACAAAACTCGTGTTAGCTTACGAGCCAGTATGGGCAATCGGAACTGGTAAGACAGCAACCCCGGAAATTGCACAAGAAGCACATGCCTTTATTCGTAAGGAAATCTCTCAGCTATTTGTTGGTGGTGATAAAATCGCCGATGCCATGCCAATTCTCTACGGTGGATCTGTTAAACCAGACAATGTCAAATCACTTCTTGATCAAAAAGATATTGATGGCGGTCTGGTTGGTGGTGCTAGTCAGAAAGTTTCGTCTTATTTAGGTTTGTTTTAGGCGAAGTAGCCCCTTCTCCCCAGCACAATTTCCTTCGGAAAGTTATGCTGGACAAGTCCCGACTCACCTTTTAGTCCAGTCACCACTACAACAAAGGAGCGTCAGCGACTGAGTGGTGCTGGATTCGCACGAGGGTTGATGTATAGGTTCGCCTTACCATCTCTCGTCGGGAGTTGGACATCCTGATCCAAAATCCCGACGCACCCCTTCCGTGGGGTGCTGCGAGAGATGGCAATGGCTCACTGGAGTTTCTCTATATTATAATTATATTATATTATATTATATCCTAACCAAATCAAATCAACATTAATAACATCCAAGTCCATCACCACTCTCCGTGATCTTTGATTTAACTCTGTGCCTCTGTGTGAAACCTCTTCGTAGTTTATTTTAACCACACCTTTTTACCACAAAAAAAATAATTCACACAAAGACACAAAGAACACAGAAAAAATAAAAAATTGACTGAACAATAATTACAAACTAAAAATAAAACAGTCAACTACCAAACCTAATATTGCTCTTAGTGATCTTTGCGCGAACCTAGCGAACTTTGTGGTAATCTTTATTACCACAAAAGACACAAAGTATACGCAAAGAAATTGATTCGCGCTTTCGTTCCCATTTTTTTTATGCAAATTTTTTCGGATTAGGGTAGTTTCTCACAAATCACATAAAATACATTTGTAAATCTTAGTTGTAAATCGAAATGGACAAGAGAATTGGTTATTAAATAGATTGAATCGCAATCTTGCCCAGGGCTTAAGCCCTGCTCTTTTCCATCCATCACCAATTCTCCCCATCTATTTTATTTTGCTCAGTTTTATTTCCTGGAGAATTTCATCGGTTGTAATAACTAGCTTTTCTTCAATTTTCTTGGTTAGCTTATCTAAGTCATTGAAGTTCGGACTTTCGATTAGAACTGCTTCGAGAATCGAATACTGTGGTTTTGTGGTTCGATTTTTGTTCCACTTTGTTGTTTTAAAATATTCCCAATATTTTTCTTGTATCGGAATCGTCTGCCCCAATAGCCAAATTTCAAATTGCATCTTTACATGATTGAGAACCAAACCCATTTTTAATTTCCTATCTTTTAGGAACTCATTAGAGTAATAGAAATAGGTGTAATCCATATAACCTTGGAAGAGACTTCCAAAGCTGTAGCTATCGGTAAGATTTTTTGACAAGGCAGTTCCGAGTCTAGACATATACTTCATAAGCCCTATATATGCTTCTTGAATATCGCCTTGATCGAGTTGATCCTTATAGGCTTTTACGTAAAAGTTTAGATCCTTCAAATTCAATCACCTTTTTCAATGCTATTTATCTATTTGTAGATAAGCGCATAATAAATTCCAATTCTATTGATAAATAGGAAAATTTGGATTTAGAATCCACAAAATCTTCCGTCCAATATCATAAATAAACCCCGTTTTTCGGGCGAAATCATCCTATTCTTGGTTTTTGATTGTCCTACAGGAGCACAATTCATAATTTGGAGATACTATGGGTTTTTTAATTACTACAGTTTTGGTCTTATTTGGCATCAATTGCCTTTTTCTAATCTTCCTCGTAATGGTTCAGTCTGGCAAAGGCGGAAGCACTGGCGGAATGCTAACCGGTGGTGGATCTTCCAGCGCTTTTGGTGCGTCTACTGCTGATGTAATGACCAAAATTACAAGATGGTCGGGAGTACTATTCATTGTCCTCGCTCTAGTTCTTTCGTTTCTATTTGCAAAAACAGATGACACTTTAGTTCCAGAAACAATGCCCGCAGGTTCACTGATAGAAGCTCTTCCTGATGCAGAAAATCAAGAAGCAACAACTCCTGCCGGAGAGTAGAATCTCAAAATTTGTGAGAATCGGTAGAAATTTCTTACCGATTCGAGCTAATCTATCCTCAATTCAAAGTCTGTATTTTAAAATTACAGCTATTGCTTTTTTTATTTCTCTACTTCCTCTCAACTCTATTCATCCGCAGTCTGCTATAAGTGCAGCAGATCGGGAAGAACTTCGTTTGGATGAGACAATTCGTAACCTGTATTCTGGCCTAGCTAGATCTAGAAGTTTGTTATCTATTCAGAATATTAAAACTTTGCCAGCTAACACAATCGTTACGTTCAAAGGTAAGTATCCAAATCGAACTGGAATGAAAATTGTAAAATACAATGTAGTCCAAGATCCAATGGATAGACTCAATATAAAAACTTCTGAAGAGAAATCTATCTATTTGGAATTCAATGGTTCTGTTCTATCCAAAGTTGAATACAATGTTCAAATAGAAGAAACCGGCTCCACTCCCAGAAATTACACACGCATTGTTGACGAGACTCCCATGGATTCTAATATGAATGATATTGAAATCCATGCCTTCGAAGGAGCTTCAGGTGATCTCTATCCTATCTCCGCCCTTCCCAATGACGGAATCAATCACCAACGCAATAGTTTCAAAAAGAACTTTTATATAAAATTATTACAAGACTCACTAATGCAAGTGAATCTAATTTTGGAATTACAAAAGAAATCCCAGAATAACTATCACGACAAAAAACTGAACCAACTCAAAAATTCCTTAGGGTATTGAGATGGAACCAAGTTCAATAAACTATCAAGAAAAAGTTATTGAATTGGAGTCTCTGCTTGACGGAATCAGTGACCCACTGTTCCAAATTGGTCTAGATTTCCGTATAAAAATAGCTAACAAATCCACAAAAGATTTTTCAAACCAAAATTATCCATTGATGAATCAACTTTGCTATGAAGCAATCTATGGTAGAGAGGAAATCTGCCCCTATTGCCCAATGCTTGAAGGTAACAGCACAATTCCAATGGAAAAGGTTTTTACCAAAAAAAATAATGGAAAATTTCTATCAAAAAGTAGAGAAATTCTCTTCAAGAAAAAAGAAAGAACTCAAAATCTCTACATAGACTTTTTTCCAGTTGAGAAAAATGGAATTCTTACTTCGATTGTTGAGAAAATTTCGGACATTACATCAATCAAAGAAAAAGAAGAAGAATCTCTACGTATGAGAAATTTAGCATCAATCGGGATATTGGTGTCTGGAGTAGCACATGAATTGAACAATCCACTAACTGGCATTAGCTTAACATTGCAAAATCTACAGAATAGTCTTAAAACAAGTTCAATAGAGTTTATTGAAAAAAGGTTAGAGATGATTCGAAACGATGCCTCTCGCGCAGCAATGATTGTTTCTGAAATCATATCTTTCGCGAAATCAGATAAACTAAAAGTAAGCCAAGGTGATATCTGCGAAACTATTACCAAAGCTCGAGAAAACGTTGTGCGCTTGTATCCTGTCCTCAGCAAGAATATAGAATGGCAATTGGAATTTGAAAACCACTATTTACTTCCGTTCAATCCGTTCAAATTGGAACGTGTGTTTCTGAATATATTTCGAAACTCTCTACAAGCTTTTGATTACCGCAAAGGTTTTATTCGAATCGAAGTAAGAAAAACAAAGAATATGCTTCATGTTATCATTGAAGATAATGCTGGAGGAATACCCCAGAAAATTATTGATAAGATTTTTGATCCTTTTTATTCTAATAATAAGCAGTCAAATGGTACTGGACTAGGGTTATCTATTTGCTATTCTATTATAAAAGAGCATAATGGTAACATTATTGTTAAAAGCTATGAGGATAGAACTAGATTTACAATCTCAATACCTTACCCAAGCAAGTTGGATTCATGAATACTAAACATATTCTTATTGTTGAAGATATTCATTCTATTCGAGAAGGAATTAAGGATTTACTATCCACTAATTATCTAGTTTCCGATGCAGAAAATTATGATCAGGCTATAGAAATTTTACAAAACACAAAAATTGACTTAGTAATTACTGATATCCGAATGCCAGGAAAGTCTGGTTTAGATCTTGTTGAATACATCCGCACCAATTATCCGAATATTATTTATTCACTAATCACAGCTTATAATATAAATGACTATATTCATTTTGCTAAGGAACATGATGTTTGGAATATTATTCCAAAGTATTCATTTCTAGATATCAAAGTTATTGAAGTAATGGTGTATAAACTTCTCACGAAAGATATTTTCGGAGTAGAGAAATATTTTGATAGTGACTTCGAAGTTATCACTAATCGTGCCGACAAACCCTATGAAGATCCACCGAAATCAGGAATCATTTACAAAACGATTAAATCAGATCGAGAGAGAAATATTCTCACTGGCAAAATCTCCAAGTTCATGATTCAAAATGGAGCTCCTAAATCTATTCAACAAGTTTTAGAAGAACTAACGTCTAACGCAATGATTCGTGCACCCAAAGACAATGACGGTAGGTATAAATATCAATTTGAAATTCCATCCAATGATCTAATTGTACCTCTAGAAAATATTGACCTTCAACCAGAAGATTATTTTACCATTGGATATGGACAGAGTAAAGATTCTTTTATTCTTGTTACCCAAGATCGATTTGGGTCTCTTCGAAAAGATGAAATTTTGCACCGCTTAGATAGACATATCACCAGTGACGATACAACCGGATTCCCTGTTGGAATTTCAGATTCGCATGGACGGGGTTTGTATATCTGTCGAGAAATCAGTGATCAATTGATCTTTAATATAAAGCATGATCAGAAAACGGAAATTATTTCCCTTATTGACAAATCTGGTCGATCTGGATTCAAATCTCTTTCCATATATGAGAACTAATCAATCTAAATTGAATTAACGAATCGCAATTTGTCGAATGTCATTGGATGTTTCAATATAGAATACATCTTCTGATTTGCCAGGTAAGAATCGGATCGGCGAAAGACTTGATTCAAGGCTGATCTCACGGATCAAGTTTCCATCAGCATTCACAATACGAACTTTATTTTCAGAATGATAAATAAATAATTCATTTAGAATAAAAATTGGTTTGTAAATTTTATTGAGAGAGTTACTTGAAAAATTTATTATTTCGTCCCCATCATCATCCAAGAGTAAATAAGAATCCTCTAATCCAATAAATAAATAACTTAGATTGGATAATTGAAAATACAATTTATGCGGTATGATCATTGGCAGTTTATGATTCAAAATAACTTTTCCAGATTCTTGATGAACATCTATATAATCGAAATCACCCATTTGGTAGTGAATAGCAAATAATTTACCATCCGCTGAGACTGATGCTGATTTTGCAAAATAGGTTTGAGAATATTTTATTTTTTCTGGAATATATTGATTGATGATTGCTCCGCTTTTATCAAATAAAAAGTATTCTCCGCCAGCAAAGAGAACCAATGTTCTTTCATTTTGATAAGAGTAAGCGACATCGACAACAAATCTTCCATTCACTTCGCCAGGACCAGACAAATTACCATTCTGATCTGCAATAAAAACTGTATTTCCATCTCCTGATATCAATGGAATGACTCCCGCATAGTATCCAGGTCTAGGATAACTTGAGTAAGGTTTCTTCCAATACAACTCCTTATAGCCATTATAATAAGAGACTTCGTCGCCTAATTTTTTGTATTCGTAAAATCCTTGTCCAAGAATTGGATACTCAATCAAGATATCTGAAGAGACTGAATAAAATTCTTTAGAAACAAAACTAAAGAATCGATCCTTCATTTTGTATCCATTTAATATTTTTGTTGGATTCTCAGCATCCAAATAAGGCCTAGTGCCATAACCACCGGACTTATTCCATATCCATGATTCAATTACATTTGGTAAAAATTTATGATTGGTTGCGGGAAAATACATAAATATAAAGAAAAATATCAAACTAGAAATAAAATATTTAATCATAAAAATAGTTCCTTATACAATTGAAAAATCGCATTATTTGCTGTAGCTTCCCGAACAAGTTCTCGGTTACCAGGAAAATTATATCGTATGATGCGTGCACTTCTTCCTTTCGCTTTCACACCCATATACACCAATCCAACTGGCTTCTCATCGTTGCCACCTTCAGGACCAGCAATCCCTGTAATACTCAGTGAGTAATCAATATCGAAATGCTTCTCTAATCCTGCAATCATTTCTCTTGCTGTCTCTTCACTTACTGCTCCCTTCGTCTCAAGAGTCTCCTGAGATACGAATAGCAAATTCTCCTTTGCTTGGTTATGGTATGTTACAAGCGACGCAATAAAATAAGTAGAAGATCCAGGTTGATCAGTCAATAATTTGGCAAGCCAGCCGCCCGTACAAGATTCTGCAATTGCAATTTGTTTACCATCAGCTATTAGTTTATTATGAAGTTCAGTGAATACATCATTGGATATTTGCTCTGGATATTTAGCTTCAAGATCATTTAACAATGTATCGATCTCTGCTTTATTTGTTGATAAAAAAGTTACTTTAATGAATCCTCTTTTAGCTGTAACCCCCCATTCAACATTCCCTCTTTGGATGATGGGATGCTTACTGATAAACTGATCTTGGTATAACGATTCACCGATATTCCAAAGAAATTTCTCTCCGCGAAATCTTTCCTTTTCAGAAAAACTCTTTCTGAGAATTGGAAGTAATCTTTTGTGAAACATTTCTTTCATCTCGGGAGGAACTCCAGGAAGGCATGCAAGAAAGCAATTTTTTGCCAAATCCACAATAAATCCGGGAGCTATACCTACTTTGTTCTCCAAAACTCTGGAAGTCATAGGAACGCGTGTCTGTCGCATTACGCTCGGCAATAATGATTCGTAATCTTTGCCTCTCACTCGAAGGATGGATTCTAATCGCAATCTTGCTTTCTCAACTACTTCTGTTTCTTGATTGATAAGCTTCGCGACAACATCTACAGTATAATCATCCTCCGTTGGACCGAGTCCACCAGTCATGATTATCCAAAAAATATCATCTGATTTATTTGCTTTGCTCTGTATATGAGCCAATTCTTCCAGAATGGTTTCTGGGACATCGGGCAGAGCAATAAAATTCCTCACGCTTAAGCCCTCGCCTGCTATTTCATTGGCGATCCAACCTGAATTGGTATCGATAGATTTGCCACCTGTGATCTCGGATCCCGTCGCTACTATTGTTAGGTTAACTTTTGTCATTCTCGATCCAATCTATTAGGTGCAGATATTCCAAGCAAGTGCAAACCTTCACGGATAGCAATTTGGCTCGCCTTACATAGATATGCTAGATACAGACGAGTATCGTTATCATAGTCTTTAAGTCGATTTTGTTTATTTCCATAAAATCGCGTGAAAGCTCTACATAAGGATTGAAGATAATTAGTAATTCTATGTGGTTCGCAAGAAATTGCCGCATCGTAAACTTCTTCGTGAAAACGAGATATCCAAAATAACAATCTAGCTCGATCTTCTGTCCATTCGAAATCAGAATCAATATCGGAACGCCATTGCTCCCCAACCTCACGAAAAATCGATGATATCCTAGCATGTGCATATTGAAGATAGAAAACTGGATTCTTATCCGACTCATCTTGAGCTAGATCTAAATCAAAATCCAACGGAGCCTCCGCTGTTCTTGTAGCAAAAAAGTATCGACTAACATCTTTTGCGTTCTTACCTAAGTATAAAATTAGATCTCGCATTCTTTGGAAATTTCCCAATCGTTTGCTCATCTTAACTTTTTTGCCATCTTCCAATAGATTGACTTGCTGACAGATGATTACTCTGAATTTTTCTTTTGCATAACCCATAGATTCCATCGCTCCACTCAATCTTGCAATGTATCCATGATGGTCTGGTCCCCATATATCAATGATCTCGTCGTATCCACGATCCATTTTATCTTTGTGATACGCAATATCTGCCAGTAAATAAGTTGGTCTTCCATCATCGCGAACTACCACTCGATCCTTATCATCACCATAGTTAGTAGAAAGAAATAATTTCTTGCCTTCTTGATTGATTATATCGCCACTTCCTTCAAAGGCTGCAAGAGCACCCAAAACCTTATCGGATTCATGAAGGGATCTTTCCGAAAAGAATCGATCGAAATTTACACCGAAAGTTTTCAGATCTTCTTTCTGTTCTCCCAAATTGAACTGAACAGCATAAAGTGAGAAAAATTCAATCAATTCATCATACGATTTTGATTTCAATAAATTCTTGATCCAATCAACTTTTTCTTGTTTTCCAACAAGAGAATGAACGATATCAATGATGTACTCACCTCTATAGCTCTCAGCAGGAAAATAATTCGTTTCAATCAGTTGAGAAATGGTTCGTCCATCATCTGATTCTTGGAATTGAATAGTCTCCCCTAACCACTCCTTAAACCTTAGAATGCAAGCCACGCCCAATAATTGCACTTGATTGCCATAATCATTAACATAGAATTCTCGATCCACTTTATGTCCTAAAGTCGTTAGAACACTTGCCAATGCATCACCGAACGATGCAGCTCTTGCGGACACAATGTTCAAAGGACCTGTGGGGTTTGCACTTACGAATTCTAAAATGATTTTTTTAGGATTATCAACTTTTGCATACAAATCATCCTGCATAAGAAAATTATTAATATAGCGCAAATTGTATTCTATGCTGATTCGAAAATTGATAAATCCTGGAGGAGTCACTGTCAGTTCTGAAAATATTTCCGAACTCAATTTTTCTTTAGTAATATATTCTTTTAAAATATTTGCAATTTCGAGTGGAGGTTTTTTAAATAAATTTTTATTTTCTAATGCAAAAGGAGTGGAATAGTCTCCAAATTTCTCATCTCGGGAATATTCAATTCTACTTTTTGTTTCGAGACCATTGGCTAAATCATCTGCCATTTTATTTGCGGCAGATATTAGGATACTGAGTACTTTTTCTTTTAATAAATCATTCGAGTGCATTCTACTTGGTAGAATCTCGAGTGCACGGAGATTTGCAATTGAATTTCTGACGGAAATTTTCTTCTAATTCAACAAAGCTCTCACGTTTTATCCTATGTAAAAAAACTTGAAAAGTTGAATCCTTTGTCACTGAGACTTGCTTAATTGTAGAATTCTTTTTATTCTCCTTTTTAAACCCAAGAAATAAAGAGAATATTACAAGTGAGAAACTTAGAGCAAGAATAATTGTTTTAATTCCGTAGTTCATCATTCAATAATTTATAAAATTCTGCAGAAGTCTTCAATGTTCTTCCTAAATATTGATCTAAAAAATGATTCAAACTTATGTCGAGTTCTTTTAGTAACGAATAAGGAATAGGCTCTTTAAATAATTCACTAAATCGAATTCTATTGCAATCTCGAAAGAATCGAATCACATCGATACGATTGCTTTGTAAACTTCTACAATCTCCACAAAACATTTCAAAACTGCTATCAATGTAATCAGCAGATTTTTTACTCCATAGGTCTTCTCCGCAATCACAACATTGAAACTCCTCTGGTAAGAGTCCTAAATACCCTAGAATTCTCACTTTAAGGAAAGGGAGAATTCCGAAATGGAAACCATTTTTTTCCACTTCCGAAAAAGCCATAAACAATAATTTTGCTTCCTTTGCATGATTCTCTCCCTCGAGCAAAAGAAACGAAACCATCTCGCATAAATAGGAAATAAAATATAGACCAAGCACTGAAGATTTAATCTCATCAAATCGTTCGACTAAAAATACTTCTTTAACATCTTTCCAATCCTTTCCCTCCCGATCATAATAATTTAGCTCAATATAGGAGCCAATTTCTGCAGCAAGCATCGGCCGTGTCTTAGAATTTCTAATTCCTCGAAGAAAGTATTTTTGTCTGGGCTCAGATTCACCGAGTACTGAGAGAATGCGATCTTTTTCTCCAATATTCTGAACTGCAATCACTAGACCTTTGTCTTTTTTTAAAGCCAATCACCTTCACCTAATACGCGCAAGAGTAATTCATCTTCCTTGCTCTTCATTATAATTTCATCCTCAGAATTTGTCTCATGATCATAACCATACAGGTGCAAAATTCCATGGACAAGCAATCTATAGAATTCATCTTTTATAGTATGACCAATTTCTTGTGCCTGACGTTTAGCTTTATCCCATGATATAATAATTTCTCCGATTATCTGAATGGGAAGCTGGCTATCCAAGTCCAACATAGGAAAACTCAAAACATCTGTTGTTTTATCGAAACCACGACGAAATCTATTAATACTTTTCATCTCATTGTCAGTTACAATTTTCAGTGAAAATTCATAACCTATAAGCCAGCTCGGATTCAATAAACTTAATATGATTTCTATATCTTTTTCTATATTTTTTAAATCAATTTCCTCCGAATTTAAAACCGTCGAATGGATAGTTGATTCAATAGAAATCTGGATCAATTTTTAGATTTCGCTTTGCTCTTTTGCTGGGTCTCTAACAATTTTGTATCTTCTGGTTTTGGATACTTAGGTCGTTGATGAAGACTTGAAAGTAATACCTCTTTAAAAGAAGTCTTGATAACTTCCAGATCACCCAAAGTAAGACCACTCTCATCTAGCTGATTCTCAGCAAGTTTGGAATTGATGATTTTCTTTATAAGATCATCCAAAGCCTGTGGATTGACTTCGTCTAGTGAACGTGATGCTGCTTCTAGCGAATCCGCAATCATTACGATCGCAGTTTCTTTGGATTGTGGAATTGGTCCTGGATATTGGAAATCTGACTTAGAGATATTTCTTCGTTGTTTGATCGATAGATTTGCAAGAGCTTTATGATAAAAGAAAGCCATTGTACTTGTTCCATGATGTTCCGGAATAAAATTTATAACTTCACGAGGAAGTCTTGCCTTCTTCGCCATTTCTATCCCATCTAACACATGATCAATGACTACTTTGGCAGCAATAGAAGGATTGTTCTTATCAATATGCTCGAGTTTAGGAATTAAATGCTGATTCTCTATAAAAAATCCTGCATTTGGAATTTTACCTATATCATGATAATAAACACCGACTCGAGTAAGTAGCCAATCCAGTCCTAAATTTCTCGCTGCTCGCTCAGACATAGCAGCGACAAGAAAAGTATGGGTGTAAGTGGATGGAGCCTTAGTCAATAATTCCTGCAAAAGCGGATGGCCAGTATCGGCAAGTTCTACAAGTTTGAACCTTGTTGGAATGTTAAAAATATATTCATAAATAGGAAGCAGAAATTGCATCGCAATTGCGGATAGAAATCCATTGATGATACAAAGTAAATATAAGCGAAATATATTAGAATTAAAGAAATCATTAATAAACGAACCGCTCGGATTGGAAACCCAATAGTCTCTTGAATCGAAAAGATAACCGCTTGTTGACACCGCCATTTGTACTATTGTAAGAAGCAAAGCAGCCTTAAGAAAATCTATTCGTTTGCGTATTTTTACACCATAGAGTGCTCCGACGACTGATGTCGATATTGCGAGCAATAGACTCGTTGAATTGGTTTTGGATGCAAAGAAAATAAAAAACGATAAATAGAAACCCATGGCGAGAGCCATCTTCTCATCATAAATAAAACTAATAAGTAAGCAGACCATTCCAAGCGGAATAAACAATGTAAAGTAATAAGTCGTCATAAAGTCCGCATCAACATTATAGTATATCTGCGAAACTATAAAAGTAAAAATGCAAATCATCCAGATCATGGAAAATACAACAACATTACTCGAAACATCATTGAGTCTCTTATGATTGTATTTAATTAGAAAACTAGCTATAATAAAAACGAAAATAATCTGAATCAAAAGTGTTGAAATTATAGACGATAGATTCGCCCGAGAGGCATAGCGATTGGTAATTTCAATTCGATTGTGGATTTCTGGTGTGATTATCTCTCCCGATCTAACTAAAATTTGATTAGAAGAAATTTTACTTTTAACAGTCTCAACTGATTTTCGAGCCTTAGCTCTTGCATTTTCAGTAGATTCTGAATTGTAAGTACATGCTGGGTAAGAAAAAATATAATAAAGTCCAATCTTTACAATTACATTTAGAACTTCTGGGCTATATCCTTTGATATTTTCACTGGCAACTGAGTTCAATTTATTTACAATATTCGTATTTCTATAGAGTTCACTTCTTGGAAATATATTCTCTCCGGATAGAAAAGATTCAGATTCCTTTTTTCCTTCATTATGAATCTTTCCTCCGACTTTTTCTAAATTCTGGGATTCTGGATGACTCTCCTTTAAAACACATGAAACACTAAAAACAATATTCGAATATTGCTGAATAGATTGCTTTAATTTGTCTTTTCTTGGATAATCAAGTAATACCTTCAGCTCATCATTTGTCCGATTCCTCCACCTAGGAATTGCAGCTTTCAGAGAATTGTAATTGGAACTACTAGAAGATGCGGCGTGCTCCTTGAGTGCCTCCACATCTTCACTAATATGAAGGTCTATTACATTGGTTAGAATTGAATAATCTTTGTCAAAATGATAAGGTACAGATTGTTCGGCTTTCGCTCGGGCTTGCTGGGTTTTCTCCTCATCGTCGAAATAAATTTCTTTGCTGCTGACAACTGTCTCAGGTGCCGATTTCCCAACAGAATAGGCACCATCTGGTGAAGTATCCACTTTTGGTTGACCAAAATAAGGCTTTACCAGTATGAATGTGACCCAAGCCAAAGTAATAAAAATCAATACAAATTGAAGGTTTCGAACAAAATACAAAGGCCTTACGCGCGTTAGACTTTCTGTGACATTGGCCATGAAATTTTCTAAATATTTAAAATTCATAGACCTTTTCCTTCAAATCTTTTAACAATAGTTGTAACGATTGGATGCCTTGTGATGTCATTCTCGTTGAAAAATATAAATTCTATTCCTTTTGCACCCTTTAAAATCTGAGTTGTTCTCTCGAGCCCAGATCTTCCATACTCCAAATCAATCTGCGTGATATCTCCAGATATACTCATACGAGAATTTTTTCCAAATCTAGTAAGAAACATTTTCAATTGAGGTAGAGTACAGTTCTGTGCTTCATCCAATATAATAAATGAATTGGACAGAGTTCGCCCTCGCATAAAAGCAATAGGTGCAATCTCAATTTTTCCAACAGAAATCAATTCCGTTGTCTTTTCAAAACCGATGCATTCATGTAACGCATCATAGATGGGACGAAGATACGGATTCACTTTTTGTATAAGGTCACCAGGCAAGAATCCAAGACTCTCACCTGCTTCAACTGCAGGTCTAGTCAGTATTAACCGATCCACTTCTCCTGCTTGCATCATCCGACATGCAGAGGCTATAGAAAGAAATGTCTTTCCTGTTCCTGCAGGTCCAAGCCCAAAACTGATAAAATTATTCTTGAGTGAATCAACAAATTTTTCTTGGTTTTCTGTTCTAGGAAAAATTGGCTTATTCTTATAAGTTACTAATATTTTATTCTTGGGAGTCCAATGATTCCCCTCTGAATCCGTATAAGTATTGTTAGAGTTATTATTCATATCCATAGGAGGATACATTTTCTGGATTAAACCATCGAGATCAATTGTGTCCATGAAATCACTATCAGGTCTCGACAGTATTTCTTTCTGAACTTGTGTAAAAAAGGTAAACGCATTCCCTGCTCGATCTTCATCACCTTGAAAAATCAAACTTATACCGCGAGGTATGATTTTGATTCCAAACTGCTTTTCCACTTCCTTGAGACGGACATCACCGATACCACAGATCTTCTGATATAGCTCTTTATCTTGAAAGTCAAAATTCTGATTGGTTGTAATCAAACGATGGGTTACCTCTAAATAAGAAATCTATCCCATTCGCTTGATCTGGCAAGAAAAAAAAGAATGGAAATTATATCGTCACAGTTCTCAATTTCAATTCTTCCAATTGACTTTTGATAACAGGAGTTGGACATCCACTCATCATACAAGTTCCCTTCTGTGTTTTTGGAAAAGCAATCACATCGCGAATAGATTCCGCTTTCGTGAGAATCATCATGATTCGATCAATCCCAAAAGCAATTCCGCCATGCGGAGGCGCACCAAAAGCAAGAGCATCCAATAAAAAGCCAAATTTTTCTCGAGCTTCTTCTTCACCTATTCCTAATATTCGAAAAACTTGAGATTGAGTTTTCTCATCATGAATACGAATTGAACCTCCTCCAATCTCATTGCCATTCAAAACCAAATCGTACGCCTTTGCACGTATGACTCTTTCTGGATGTTTGCCTGGAAGCAATTCGTCTAGCAAATGCATGTCTTCAGACTTGGGAGCCGTAAACGGATGGTGAAGAGCGATCCAGTTTTTTGAATCGTCATCAAGTTCAAACATAGGAAAATCAGTAACCCAAGAAAAGTTCAATTCGTTCGGATCTGGCTTATCGTATTTTTCTGATAGGCGAAGTCTTAAAGCACCTAAACTCGCATGAACAATTTTGGCACGATCTGCACCAAAGAAAACCATATCTCCTTCTTTGGAACCCACAGTTTTTGCAATTGCATCTAGTTCTTCTGGTTTAAATCTTTTCGTGATGGCAGAATCCAAACCATTTGCACCATGCTTCATATATGCAAGACCTTTCGATCTAAAATCTCTACCCAACCAAGCAGTCAGATCTTCAATTTCTTTTCTTGAAATAGATGCACCACCTGGAACGCAAATAGCTTTTACAATTCCACCAGATTCAACTGCAGCAGTAAAAACTTGAAAATCGGAATTTTGAACAATGGATGATACATCATGCAACTTCATACCGAAGCGTAAATCTGGTTTATCACTTCCATATTCTTCCATTGCTTGCTTGTATGTTATGCGAGGAAATTTTCCATCGATATTCCTTCCAAATACCTTTGCAAAAACATTCACCATCATATCTTGAATGGAAGCAAAAACCTCTTCTTCATCAACAAATGAATACTCCATATCAAGCTGAGTAAATTCTGGTTGTCTATCTGCTCTAAGATCTTCGTCTCGAAAACATTTTACGATTTGGAAATATTTTTCCATTCCACCAATCATAAGTATTTGTTTGAAAATCTGTGGAGATTGAGGAAGTGCGTAGAATTCACCGGGATTCAATCTTGAAGGCACCAAGAAATCTCTGGCACCTTCTGGTGTAGATTTATTCAGAATCGGAGTCTCGATTTCTAAAAATTGACTACGATCAAGATACTCCCGAAGTGCGAAAATAAATTTATGACGAAGCATCAATCGATCTCGTAACTCCAGGGTTCTCATATCCAGATAACGGTATTTCAATCGAACTTCTTCTCCAGATGCGTCGTATTCATCCAAAGAAAATGGAGGAGTCTTAGATATATTCAATATTTCAATAGAAGTAAGAATTATCTCTACTTCACCTGTCTTCATCTTTGGATTGACTGCCTCTGGGTCGCGGGCAACCAATTCCCCTTCGATAGCAATTACATACTCTGAACGAATCTTTTCTGCAACGGCGAATTGCTCTCCTAGAGATTCTTTTCTTGCAACGATCTGCACAATTCCAGAACGATCTCGAAGGTCAATAAATATCACTCCTCCTTGATCGCGAAAACGAAATGCCCAACCTGATAGAAAAACTTTTTTGCCAATTTGGCTTTTGTCTAAGCTTTCTGCTTGAATACGATTTTTAAAATTTGATTTAACCCAGTCTTTCAACGATCTTTCCTTTACGATTGTATTTGTGGTTCGCCGCTTATATTATCAAAGCGGCTGTATTTTGGTGTAAATAATAGTTCAAAAGTTTTGAGAGCGCCCGCTCTGTTCTTTGCAATGATAAGCTCAGCCTTACCTCGCTTTTCTGGAGGAGTTTCTTCTCCCTTTACAATTTCTTCTCTATGAATAAACGCAACAATATCAGCATCTTGCTCAATAGCACCTGACTCCCGTAAGTCGGAAAGAACTGGTCTCTGATCCTTGGATCTCTTCTCCACTTCCCGAGACATCTGAGAAAGAGCAAGAATAGGACAACCGGCATCTCTTGTCAGAAGTTTCAAATGTCTTGATACGCTAGAAACTTCAACTTGTCTTCCTTGTCCTTGCACTTTTGGATCGTTGACAAGCTGAATATAGTCTACAATTACCAATGCAGGATTCTCTGTTGTCTTGAGTTGTCTCACTCGAGCGGAAATTTCTTGAATACTAAAATTGCCCGAATCATCAATATAGATTGGTGCTGATGTAATATTCGTTATAGCATTGAGTAACGTTCTAGATTGATTGGCGGGAATGCTTCCGCTTTGCAAAAGTCTTGAATCCACTCTCGCTTCTGCGCACACCATTTTGAGTAACATCTCCATCCGACTCATCTCGGTTGTAAAAATGGCAACAGTTTTCTTTTCTTTGAGTGCAACATTTAGAGCAATATTCAGGGCAAAAGTTGTTTTACCATTACCTGGACGTGCAGCAAGAACAATCAATTCGTGAGGTTTAAAACCACCAGTCACTTCGTCTAACTCAGTATAATGGCTCCGAAGACCCATTATACCACCTTTGTTTTCGAGAAGGATTTTTACATAGTCAATTAGATCAACTCTATCGGACTCTACTGGACGCAAACCCTTAGATCTCTCCACGCGAGATATATCCATAAGAGCTTGTTCAATTCTAGAGAAAACTGCGTCATTATCACCAGGTGCTTCATGAAGAATTTCTTGAGAATCAAGTAATGCTTTATTGTATTTTCGCCTATCAGAAAGTCGCTTAATTCGACCAATGTAATATTCTAATGAATGCGTTGGAATCGTATCACGGTATATGGACATGATGTATTCAACATCTCTTGTCTCATCAGTGATTCTTGAAGTTTCTTTGAGAAGGTTGATCACAGATACTGGATCAATGTCAACCCCCATAGCGATTAGGTCGTCTATAGCACCATAGACTCTTTTGTGGATATCTAAATAGAAATCATCAGGTTTTAAGGCAAGGTCAGATTTACCCCCGGTACCCTTCATAAGAAGGGAACCGAGAAGTGCTTTCTCCGTCTCTACTTCATGGAGAGAGCTGGGGTTCATCTTCTCCCTTTACCTATTAAACCTAGAGTTCGGAATCCGAAATCAGGCTTCCCCGACTACAGTTAGATTGATATTAGCTTGAACACCTTCAGACAATTTCAATCGAATCTTGAATTCACCAGTCGCTTTGATTGGTTGGTCTAGGTCGATTTTTCGTTTGTCAACAGAGAATCCTTTAGCTGATAGAGCTTGTGAAATATCTAGAGCTGTAACAGATCCAAAAATTTTCTCGTTCTCACCTTGTTTCACTTTGATCTCGATCGCTTGACCGTCCAAAGAAGTTGCAAGACCTTTCATATCTTTTTGTCTTTTATCTTTCTTGAGATCAGCAAGTCTTTTCTGGTGAAGAGCCATTTTGGCACTTCCATCACTTGCACGAATCGCTAACTTCTTAGGAAATAAGAAATTTCTAGCATATCCATCAGCTACTTCTTTGAGTTCGCCTGCATCACCTAGATTGCTTACATCTTTTTGTAGTATTACTTTCATATTTAACCTCTTACAGAACCTTGAACGGAAGAAGACTGATGCTTCTTGCTTTTCTAATTTCTCTTGCAAGAACTCTTTGGTGCTTAGCACAGGTTCCTGTAATTCTTCTTGGAATAATCTTACCACGGTTAGTGATAAATCTTTCTAGAATATCAACTCGTTTGTAGTCAAGACCTGCTTCCATGTCTTTATCAGCACAGAATTTGCAGACTTTTTTCTTATACTTAGGGTTCTTTCTACCAAATTTCGAATCTGGGTCTTTACCTTTGTATCCGCCCTTATCGTCATCGTCCATTCCAGAATTTCTATCGCGTCTTGAATCTTGTTTATAATCTTCCATTTATTATCAATCCTTATCTTAATTGTTAAAAAGGCATGTCGTCTTCGGTAGCTGATTGATCATATGAATCATAATCAGTTGAAGAATCTGAACTGCCACTTCCATATCCGGAGTCTCCACCAGAACCTGCATTTGATTGGTTGGAACCAGCTCCAGCTGACCCGCCCAATAATTGGAGATTCTCAGTAAAAATCTTAATCCTACTCATTTTCTTGCCTTCAGGTGAGTCCCAGGAATCTAACTTAAGTCTTCCTTCTACAAGAACTTGCTTACCTTTGGTTGCATACTGTCGAATAATGTCCGCTAATTTGCCCCAAGCTTCGCAGTCGAAATAATGAGTTTCTTCCTTACGATTGCCTGCGACCGAATAAGATCTGTTATTCGCAATTGAAAAGTTCACAAGAGGAGTCCCATTTATATTCTTATATTCAGGATCCCTTGTAAGTCTTCCAATAAGTATTACCTTATTGAGATCATTAGCCATTTTGACGAATGACCAGCGATTTTAGGATATTTTGATTGAGCTTGGCTTCGTTTTCTATCTTCTCAATAGAAGCAGGTTCTGCCGTGCATTTGAAAAGAGTGTAATAACCATGATCTTGTCCATCAACTGGATGCCATAGTTTCTTATTGCCCCATTCTTCTTCAGTCGTAATGTTCACTGAATACTTGGCCAATATCTCTTTGAAGGAATTTTTGGTTTCTTCAACAGCGTTCGTTCTGTACACTGTTGTAATTTCGTAGTTTCTCATTTTTTCTCCTATGGGTATATCCCTAATTGGGATAGGAAAAACCGTTTTTTTCCATGATCTGCAAATTTAGCACCCTATCAACCTATTTTTTCAAACCAGCTTGCCAGATTCAAACCGTCCATTTTACTGAACCTTGGATAAGTTATGGAGAAACATAAACAAAATCACCTAATCACTGCCCTTGTTGGGTTCTGCCTTGCGTGCTTTTTTGCTTTTATGAGCTACGAGACACCAAGCTATCCCGTGATCGAAAACCACAATGGTTTCTCTTCGACTTTGATTGCTATGGAATTTGCCTCAGTTCCTTCAGATATTTATGGTATCATCGGTGGTCCAGAAAACGAGGAATATATGGACTATATTGACAGATTCAAAACATTGCTGTTATACGATCTTGTTCTAATTGTTCTCTATGTTGTTTTTTATATGCAATTGATCGGATTTTTGTATAGGAACTCTGCTTCACATTTACCAACTTATATTGTATCGCTATTGATTGCCTTTGCAGCTGTTTTTGACTTAGCAGAAAACTTCCAAATCCAATCCATACTGGACTCTCCATCGGCTGATAAGATGGAAGAACCTCTTGCCTATCTCGCTTTCTTAGCTTATCCTAAATGGATCTTGATATTTTCCGTGAATGCTTGGATTGGAATGAGAATTTGGCTAGATGAAAAAGGCGTCCTTCTTAAGGCAATTGCCATTTTCTTATTTACATCATTTATGTTTTTTATAGCAAGCTTTATCAAATCAAACTTAATCGAGTTAGGAATCTTATTTATCATCTTAGGACTTGGATTCTTCTGGATTTATAGTTTACTCATAATTGTCTTATCTAGAAAAATATAACCACGACCACCCTGAATCTGGATTTTTGTTCCAAGCTTCTCACATAGAATCGCATACTCTTCTAGAAACTCTTCCGCATCAATTGGATCTAAAGGATAGAAGTCATGTCCTCTATTCTGGAATTTTCCAAAGGATGGAATGAGTTCTAAGGCTACCAATTTATTTTTCAAATAATGCAATATAACAACGATATTGTGGTTTAGATAATTATTTTTGCTTCCAAAAATAAAATTCCCAAGTGAATAGATAATCGGCTTACCTTTATAGATTTCTATCCCTTGCGGAATATGTGGGTGGTGTCCAACAACGGCACCAAAACCTGCATCAATCATTTTCTGAGCAGAGCGTCTCTGGCCAATCGTAGGCTCCGGATTGTATTCCCAGCCCCAGTGTAGTGACAATATTGGATTGATATTCCGTAGTCTAGCGCGATTTCTCCTAACTTCAGATGCAATTTTTGCTTCATAGAAATATGCTATGCCTGGAGAATTCCCCCTTGCAAATAGGTGTCGATCTCCCACCTCACTTACACTATAAAGCAGAAAGTCATTTCCTTTTGCTGTAAAAAGTTTTGGTTCAAATGCTTGCGCTTCTGTAAATCCAGCACCTAACGATACAATGTTTGAGTCATTGAGCAACTTTAAAGTATCGCTAAGGCCATCTCGTTCAAAATCCATCGAGTGATTATTACCCAAGAATACTGCATTCAAATCGAGGAACTTGAGTAAATTCACATCTTCCTTAGCTCCATAGAAAACAAAAGATTTATCTTTGGTTCCAACATTTGTATCTTTTAAGATCGGAGTTTCTAAATTCAAAAAACGCAAATCAGCACGTCGAAAAATCTGTTTCCATTCTTCAAATGGCAATTCATACCCATCTCGATCAATGGTTTCTTTGACTCCCCAATTGAACATCGTATCCCCAGCAAACAGCAGTTTTGTTGTCTTCGGGAAATTGAGACGAACACCTCGCTTCGTTCGAATGATGATCTCATTTGGATCAATTTTTTTGGAAACAATTTCTTTCTGTTCCCTCGGCTCAATTGCAGCAATCTCGCCTGTGGTTGTAAAATAAGAATAAACTAGAAAAAAACTTGCGAATATTATAAAAACAATACGTTGTTTCAAAATTAAAATGCTCAAACTAAATTAAATTCTGCCAAAATTCATTGGCTATCCACTATAATTTAAATACACTCTGTGATGGATTTACTCTTTGAATCGATCGAAGTTTTGTCTGGATAAAAACTGTTTCTTTATCAGAACCAAGTTCCACAATTTTTGTCGCAAGAAATTCAGGTGGGATGGAAATTTTGCCCTCAGCTTTAGAAATTGCTTTCATACCTTTTCGAGTCGACGTCCACTCAATCGACTGAAGTCTCCCTTCCTCGAAAAAATAATCAAACTCATCACCATTCTTCTTAACAAGAGTTCTCCTTTCTTCTGGGCTAAAAAAACTTGGGTTTGCTTGGAATTCTTCGATAAAAGCTCCTGTAATCGCATAATAGATCACAGGAAACGGAATTGTGATCGCTTTACCTTTGCTTGGATCCATTATAGAAAGATCATCCATAGGTTGGGTAAATATTTTATTTTCTTTTGCCGTTTTTACTTGGATTTGATTAGGAGTTGCTAACACTTCCGAGAAAATCATTCCAAAAAAATTATCCATCAATTGGATCTTGACTTGTCCAGTTTCTTTGAGAAACCAAATCTTACCGTCTGCATTGAAGTTTTCCTTATTAGGATGAACACGATCAATACGAAGAGAAAATGAAGATATAAATGATTGGTGTTTATCTTGGATTCCAGTTATTTCTTGTAGAAACTTCTGGTTTCGTTTATCACTCATTTTGTAGTAGTTAATCTGCCTTCCTTCCGCGAATTCAATCGAATCAGGTTCAGGACTAGATAAACTCACGCAATGCGTAAGTAGAAAAACAATTTGAATCAATAGAAATAATTTCACTTTAAGCCTCTGAATTCTTTTTGGAATCGGTTATTTTTTTTTGTATTTTCTGAATCTCGATTGGATCTTTGGATACAGCAATTGCTTTCTTCCAATATTCTTTAGCATTCACAATATCTTGCTTTGCTTTATAGACATCACCAAGATGATCAAAAACCGTAGCATCTTCCATTCCTTTATCAGCCATCATCTGCTTCGCAAGATGTAGATGAAAAATCGCATCATCCAATTTTTCTAAACGAAAATAAATCCATCCCAGACTATCTTGGTATGCACCATTATCTGGTTCTAAGTCCACAGCTTTTTGAATTAGCCTTAAAGATTCTTCTTTGTTGATTGATTTCTCTGCAAATAAGAAACCCAGATAATTATAAGGAACTGGATTTTCTGGAGCGTATTCAATTGATTTACGCAAGTCTTGTTCCATCGCAGTAAAATCATTCAATTTCTCATAGATTAGAGATCGAAAAAAGAAATATCCAGAGTTGTTAGGATCATTTTCTAAAGATTTATTAGCTGCATTGATCGCATTTTTATAATCAGTTTTCTGAAAATAAGCATAACCTTGCAGATACCAACCCGTTCCATTGGCTGGATTCTTAGCAATCAGTTCGTTTGCAATTGTTAGTCCTTCATCACTTCTCTTGATTTTATCGCTAAGAAGAATATGGCCTAGATGCATCTTGTATTTATCTCGTTCGTCTCCCTCTGGAGAGATTTCTACAGCTTGTTTGCTATAAAGAATCGCTCGATTCGGGTAACCCATCTCATCCATACAATTTGCCATAAACCAATAGTTATATGCTAGACTTTTCGGATCAGATCCGTTCGATCGAATGATTTTATTGAGATCACTGGACAGATTGTACGCAAGCTGAAATTGTCGCATGCTATATGTAAGTTCCGACACAGATTTCATTTCCGCAATCTGATCGGTAGCTGAATACTTTGCCATAAGCACTTCTATCCAAGCAAGTCTTGCTGCAATTCTTGCATTATGATTAGGAAGAAATTCCCTTAGAAACGGTTCGGATTTTTTCCAATCTCTTTTCATTGTTGCAAAAAGTATTTCTACAAGATGATTTTTGGGAATTTTGTCTTCGTCTTCAATCTTTTGAAAATAGGTGAAGGATGTTTTTCTCGATTCAACAAAATACATTTCAGCAAGAAGAAGCTCTACTTCTTTATTGGATGGATTCTTGACTAATATTTCCTCTAGTATTCTTTTCGAAGCGCCAAAGTCACCTAACACATTGTAGATTTGTGCAACTTGAAACCTTGCATCTAAATCATTTGGATTCATGAGAAGGTATGCTTGATAAAAAAATAAAGCTTTCTTCGGCTCACGCAATTGGTAATGCAAATCAGCCAAATTTTTCAAAACGTGAATTTTGTATTTGGGATTGCCTTCGCGCTTTTGGATCGAATCATGAAGGGATGTAAAATAAAGAACAGATTTATTCAGACGACCCAATTCGCGATTTACAGATCCCAATAGAAATAAGAAGTCTGAGTCTTCGGGAAAGGAACTAATTTTTGACTCCAATAGATCGGTAGCTGGGATCAATTTACCTTGCCGAATCAGGAGTTTCGATTGGAAAAAAATTGCATCCCGATTCTTGGGATCTTTTTCTAAGGCTCGGTTTGCCTCATCTTCTGCTTCCTTATAATTCCCCAATTCCATTTGGCTAGATGCTAAATTGAGATGAGTAAGGAGATTTACCTTTGTTGCATCTTGGCATTTTAGATATTTCTTATAATTTTGGACTGCGTCTTGGTGGCTTGCTAGACTCTTCTCCCGATCGCGATAGAAATTTGCCTGAGATGCTTTGGATTGATGCCTAAGAGCAAGCGATAAATAGATATCGACATTGCTAACATTGCAAGGATTCTCACTATCTGGCTCAGACTCCGCTTTCATTGAGAAAAAGTGGACGGGGGATAGATAAAAATACGATAGTATAATTAGGAATAAGGGGATTTTTTTGAAGAAGCTCATTCGGGATAATATCGTATACATACTCTTAGTTCTGTTCCTGTGGGCAATCACTTTCCCAATTGTTTACTGGAAGAGAGATTGGATTTTTTCAAAAATAACATATTTCTGGAGTCCACCCGGCTATAAACCAGATGTCGCTGAGTCTTTTATCGGTAAAGGGGATGCTTTCTTGATACCAAGGGGTCTCTCAGTCACAGAAAAGATGAAACAAGTCATCTCAGCTGACGCTCCACCCACTCTTCCACCGATCGATCTCAATTTAATGACACAAGTTTGCAATCATGCCAAACAAAGACAACATAGCGATCCATTCTTAGACTCCCCAACATGGAATCAAAAAAAAGAAATGCTCACAGGCAAAATTCATGTTGATGATCGGGAAATGGTTTTGACTTTTGATCCGAAACTCTACTGGAAAACATACAACCATCTGGTTCTAGAAGCATTAGATTATTATAAAAGAGCTCTGAACTATTCAGGTCCAGAAATCCGTGTTCCTCTAAGAATTGAATCTGTCGCTCGCGCAACTTGTCGGGAAGCAGAGATTTTGCTTGCATATACGACACATGTCTATCAGACAGAAGAATTTATTGAACAAGAATATCTTAAAGAAGAGTTGGGTCGTGAGAATCCAATTCGGAGACCATCCTGGTTTCGAAAAATCTGGAATCGAATACGTGGTTATAAACCTCTACCTGAAAGACTTCCTTTGGAATCTACTTTAAGTCGCAAGCAGATCCAGTTGAGAATATGGGATAAAATCCGAAATGGTGACGTAAGTGAAATTACGAGATCAGATTTTGTAATGAGCGTCGGCAAAACTTTGAGAAATGTTTCTAAACCATTGGATGTATCTTCGCCTAGAGAGGCATTAGAAATGTATGAGAGATTGCTATTTTTTGTCTCGAATCAAAATTCACCAATCGAATACAGAAGATATCGCAATCATAGAGGAGAAATCTATCTCCGACTTGCAAAGGCTGAACCATCTAACTTTGCTAAAGCGATACTTGAATTCCGTGACGCAAGTAAGATTCCAAATATAGATCAAGTTCCGCCAGAAATTCTGCCTGCACTTTTGGTCGAATCCTTCGCTCTTGAATTGGGAATTGCCAAGGTTTATTTCCAAGAGAAGAATTATCCTAAGTGTTTATCATACTTAAACGGGATGCAGGAACAATTAAGAAATATTGACGAGAGATCCTCATCTGGTTCCGTGGAAGATAAGAAGAGTCTACTCAGTGAATTTCGATTTATCAAGAAGACATCTCTGCGGAAATTAGGAAGATTTGAAGAAGCCGATGAAATCCCCGACTAAAATTCACTATTTTGACTACAATGCAACCCACCCACCCAACTTTTCTATTTTAGAAAGAGCTTGGGATTCGTATAAAAATGAATTCTTCAATCCATCTGGTGCTTCTAGATTTTCTCTTGGGAACCAAGGCAAAATTGAGGTCGCTCGAAAATATTTTTCCAATCTTTCTGGATACCCAATGCGTGGAATCGTGTTCTCATCAACAGGAACAGAAGCCAATCACTTACTCATTGCCGCACTCAAATTAAAATTCCCAGACACTACAGCAATGTATACTTCACCGTTTGAACATGCGAGTTTTTATTCTGCATTGAATATGCATGGAATCAAACCTGTATTACTTAAGACAGATAAAACGGGACTCGTAAGCGTTGATGAGCTTCGTAAACTCATGGAATATCTTCCCTTACCTGTAGGAATCATCTATGCTGGCAATGAGACTGGCGTGATTCAGCCAATGGAAGAAATTGGCGCCCTTGCTCGTGAGTTTAGCGTACCTTTTGTAACTGATGCCATGCAATCTTTCGGTAAGATGATCATGAATTTTGAATCTGTGGATGGATTCAGCTGCTCTGGACATAAAATCGGTGCAGGTCCAGGCTGTGGTCTTACAGGAATTCGCGAAAATCTAGAAACAAAAGACTGGGGATTTATGCGAGGTGGGAATCAAGAAAATGGCCATCGTGCAGGAACAGAAAATCTTCCATCCATTCTCAGCTTTCAATTTGCAACCCAAAGCAAACTTGAAAATCTTCAAACAAAAGTGGATCGCAATCTAAATTTCAGAAAAAAAATTGAACAAGAACTCAAAAACCTTGGCTGTGAAATCGTAGCAGAGAATTCACCCAGGCTCTCTCATACGATTTTTTGTTTGATTCCGATTCCTGAATTGGACTTCTTTATCATGGGGCTTGAAGAGCGTGGTGTGATCATCTCGACCGGTTCTTCGTGCAAATCTCGCGCAAGAAATGCATCTACAGCGTTAACCGCAATGGGATATTCCAGTGAAGATGCCCTTCGAGCAGTAAGAATCTCTTTTGGTGACGGAACTGAAGAAGAGGATATCGAAGCTTTGATTACAGGCTTTAAAGAATTGATCAAGCAACTCTAAACAAAAGGTTGCGAAAATGATAACTGGATTAGTCTTATTTCGAAATGATCTAAGACTACATGACAATGAAAATCTAATTCGAGCTATCGAATATTCGGATTGTTTAATACCTTTATTTGTTCTATCAGATCATTTAGCTGGATACAATTTATATCACAAACATATCCAATTTCCTAGGATGAATCCTTTTCGAGCTCAGTTCTTAATTGAATCTATTTACGATCTTAGAGAACAACTGAAAAGGATTGGCAGCGATCTTATCATTCGGCAAGGCAACTCAGCAAAAATCATAGCAGAATTGTGCTTTGAATTCAATATCGACAAAGTATTTTTCTCAGAGCTACCCTGCACTTACGAGAAAGAAGAAGAAATTGAAATCACAACTATTCTAGATAAAATACAAGTCAGTTATTCAATCACAAATATGGATCAATTGATTCATTTAGATGAATTGCCTTTTTCTTTGGATAATACTCCAGAAGTTTTCACTCAATACAGAAAACTCATAGAAACCAAATCCAGTATAGCGCTTCCTCTTCCTAAAATCGGACGAGCTGCAGCAATTCCTCAAGGAATTGAAACTGGAGATATTCCTGAAGATTTATTGAAATTAGGACAGTCAGTACGGATCGATCCTCGAGCTGCAATCCAATTTCAAGGTGGTGAGACTCAAGGAATTCGCCGTATAACAGATTATATCTGGATTCGAGATAGAATCAAATCCTATAAGCAAACTCGAAATGAGATGATTGGTGAAGATTATTCTTCCAAATTTTCTGCTTGGTTATCTCTCGGTTGCGTATCTCCACGATTTATTGTCCAACAGATTCGCAAGTATGAGGAAGAAAGAACCAAAAATGAATCCACCTATTGGCTTATTTTTGAGTTGTATTGGCGAGATTATTTTCGATTGATCGCAGCAAAGCATGGATATAAATTATTTCAGCATAGTGGAATATCAGGCAGCATCAACAAAAGAAAAACGGGATTGGAATCCAATCAGGAAGAAAATTCCTATCAAAATATAGAAAACGCAGAGTCTGAATTAGAAAAATTTGAACAATGGCGAACAGGATGTACGGGAGTAGCATTCATTGATGCGAATATGAAAGAGCTTCTCCTAACCGGCTTTATGTCCAACCGAGGAAGGCAGAATGTAGCAAGCTTCTTTGTTCACAGTTTAAAACTCGATTGGAGAATGGGAGCCGAATGGTTCGAAAGCCAATTGATCGATTATGATCCAGCGAGTAATTATGGCAATTGGGTATATCTTGCGGGCGTAGGAAACGATCCACGAGCAAGAGAATTCAATATTGATAAACAAGCGAAAACCTATGATCCTGATGGTAAATTTCAAAAACTCTGGAACAGTTGAAAGAGTCTAAACCGAGAAAGTATAAAAATGAATTTTAAATTACAAACAACCCTAGTCTTATCACTCACTGCGATTCTACTCACTAGTTTCTGTATGCCGCCTAGAGAAGTCTCTCTCGTTGAGATTTTCCAGGATGATCCGGACAAAACGTCCTTATCATTGAATCATAAAAGAATCACTGATTCGCTTACAATTTTAGGAAACTATCCCAAATTGATTGATATAGGCCTCAACTATGACGGAATTGAAAGCATACCTGATTCGATTGGTCAATTGAAAAACCTAAAAAAACTTAGTCTTTATGGCAATAGTATTAAGAATCTACCGAAGGAATTTGGAGAACTGCAATCCCTGGAAACTTTAGTTCTAGGTAAAAATCCGATTACTGAAGTTCCTATTCAATTGAAGAATTTACCAAATCTTAAGATTGTATCCCTTGATGAAACGCTAATTCAATTGACGGAAGCTGACGTTGACGTTCTTTCTAGCTTGCCATCCCTTGAAATACTGGATCTTTCCGAGAACCCCAATTTCAAAAATTTACCTTCGAATATTCAGAAATTGAATTACCTCAAGCAGATTCATCTTAAGAAAAATATACTGGAGCATGACACGAAAGTTCAGTTAAAAGAAGCTCTACCAAATACTGTATTGATCAAGTGACATCGAGAAGAAGCATGGTGAGATCGTCTCGGATATCACCGGCTGAATAATTTAGAATTCTAAGTATGCAATTCTGAATATAGCGATTGGAATCTTTTATTTTATTTTCTTCTAGTAATAGCTCGAAAAATGGATAAAGTCCCAAATATTTATTACTTGGATTGAAGACTTCATAACAGCCATCTGAATAAAAAACAACTCGATCCCCAACTTTCAAACTAAACTCAGTTTCGAAATATTCAATATTCTCGATAGTTAAAAGCGGAGTATTCATTCCATCTAACTCAATGATTTTGCCATCTCGAATGATAACAAGAGGCGGATGGCCAGCATAAGAATAGATCAATTTTCTTTCTTTCTCATAGTAGCGAACACAGGCAGCAGATACATGGTGGTTTACAACAACAGTCCGTAGATCAATATTTAATTTCGCAAGTAAATCAGCCGGTGAATCCTTAAGACTAGATGAATGACGAAAGGATAGAACAACCATCCCAGAAACCATAGTCGCAGATATTCCATGACCCGAAACATCACCAAACAAAATATCGATGTAATTTTCATGCTTTTGGTAATGAATGATATCTCCACCAACCTTTTCAAAAGGACGAAAATATGTTGTAAATTTAGAATACTTAGATTCAGGAAAATCCAAAGTAACTAAATTTTTCTGAGTTTCCTTAGCCATTTCTAGATCCGAGTGAATCCTTTCTCTCAGTTCTTCAATGGATTCATGTTTATCTAAAGATTTCTTGTATTCAGATATGTTATTGATCCTTAACCATATTTGTTGCAAATGATCCGATTCAATAACAGCGTAAATGGATAAAAGAAAGACATCAAAAGCAACACTATCACCTTGATTACTTTTATGATTGCTATTTATTTTCACTTCAACATTGGATAGATGATAATTCGATCGAATGAGCTTACCAAGAAAATACTCAGGATCTTGAATCATAGTGAGTAAAATACTCAGAATCTTGGGAGAATCCAGAGAACTATCGTCCAAGATAGATTCTTCTTGAGCAAATCCCAATTGGGCCGCCAAACTTGGATTTATTGAAGTAATACTAGCAGATTCTAGAATTTTTTGGATCTGAGTTTCTATATCCAGCTTTGTGGAAACGGGTGGGCTTATCGAAAAACCTGCAAGGCCATCTCGAGAAGTGTTAAAAAAAACCTTGGCTGGATGAATGTTTTCTTGGAGAGAATTAATGGATTGTGTCATATTTAAATTAAAATCTCTCAAGATCTTTATATTGAATAATATCGGAATCTTGCTAAAGAACGTCAACCCCCTAATTCAAGAAACGAATGACTCGTTTTAAAGCAAATTTAACAAATTTGTCTGATTAATACGCAAATCCCCATTGACAATATTTTAATCTTTTTGCTATTATTTTGATCATTATGCTAATAATAAGGGCGCATCATTTCGAGATCTGCTAAAAATTTCGTCATTTTGGCTTTTCTCGTAGCTTTTTGTCTGGCATAGATTTTGCTTTCTATAATGAGCAAGAAGTTTAAGCGAAACAAACTTCACAAAAGGAGATAGTATGTTTAAAACAGCGAAAGAGGCTATTGACTTCGCAAAGAAGCAAGGTATACTTTTCTATGACTTTCGTTTTACCGATATCAAGGGAGCTTGGCATCACGTGTCTTATCATGTGAATTCCATTACAGAGGAGTCTTTTGACGGACTACCTTTCGATGGAAGTTCCATCCCATCTTGGCAACCCATCAACCGTTCAGACATGCAATTGATTCCAGAAGCTGGAACTGCATTTATGGATCCGTTTACTGCCGACAAGACAATGGTAATTTTTTGTGATGTTTATGACATTTACGAAAAAAGAGCCTACCATAAATGCCCAAGAAGCATTGCAAAGAAAGCACTTAAATACATGGAAGAATCAGGTATTGGTGATACAGCATACTTTGGTCCAGAAAATGAATTTTTCATTTTTGACAGCTTAAAAGTAAGAGATGAGATCAACTGCCAATACTATGAAATTGATAGCGTTGAAGGAATCTGGAATATGCACGAAGAAATTCCAGGCAAGAATGCAACAAAAATTACATTCAACTCTGGACATAGACCAGGAACAAAAGGTGGATACTTTCCAGTTGCACCAGTTGACTCACAAGTTGATATCCGAGCAGAGATTGTAAAAACACTTCATGAAATCGGATTAGAAACTTTCGTTGTTCACCATGAAGTGGCACAAGGTCAAGGTGAGATTGGAGTCAAATTTGGAACACTAATTGAAGCGGCGGACAATGTTCAAAAGCTGAAATATGTTGTAAAGAACGTAGCTCACAAACACGGTAAGACTGCGACTTTCATGCCTAAACCACTCTACGGAGATAATGGTAACGGTATGCACTGCCATCAATCCATCTGGAAAAACGGAAAGAACTTATTTGCTGGTAACGGTTATGAAGGACTTTCTGATCTAGCGATGAATTATGTTGGTGGAGTTCTTAAGCATGCAAGAGCGATTGCAGCTTATTCCAATGCATCAACCAACTCATACAAAAGATTGATTCCTGGATTCGAAGCTCCTTCCATCCTTGCATATTCTGCAATGAACCGTTCTGCTTCTTGTCGTATTCCTTTCGTTAGGGGAGACAAAGCAAAAAGGGTAGAATTCCGATTCCCTGATTCAACAGCGAATCCATATCTTGCATTTGCTGCGATGCTAATGGGCGGAATTGATGGAGTTCAGAACAAAATTGATCCAGGACCACCTCGTGAAGAAGATCTTTTTGAATTGAGTCTAGATGAGATCCGTGAAAAAGGAATCCGTCAAATGCCTCATACTCTTAGAGAAGCTGTTGAGGAAATGCTTGCGGACAGAGCGTTCTTGAAAGCAGGTGATGTCTTCACAGAAGATTTCATTCACACTTACAAGGCGTATAAGTTTGAGACAGAAATTTGGCCATGGGAAGGAAGACCTCACCCATTCGAGTTCATCTCTACTTATTCTTGCTAAGAAACTAAACTTACAATATCTCCCAAAGCCAGGGTTAACTACCTTGGTTTTGGGGATAAAGTTCCCTACTTTCTTTTTTATTCTTCTTTTTCAAAGAATTTGACCCACTCTTATCTTTAAAAAAAATGGTAAAAAGCAAACTCAAGAGTTTGTTTTTTCTGTCGAATAGTTTGAAGAGGCGATGTAGCTCAGTTGGTTAGAGCGATGGAATCATAATCCACAGGTCCGGGGTTCGAATCCCTGCATCGCTAAGAATAGGAGACAACTATGAAAATCTTAAGAACTTCCATAAACAAAATAGTTCTATCGAGCCTTTTGATGATAGGAATTGGGATTTTTTCCCAAGTACCTTTGCAAGCCGAATTCGAAAAATGTCCTGCAGCATGCAGTCAATACTACAACTGTGTAGTAGAGAGAAACCCAAATGCAACAGCAGATCAGAAAGATATGCTCAAGAAAGGTTGCGAACTCAATTGCAAGAAACCAAAATATTACAAATCTATTGAAGCTTGTTATGACAAAAGCAAAAACTCTTGTCAAGTCTATTGGAACTGTATCACAGCAGCAGTTCAGAAATAAGAAATTTACTCAATCTATCCGTGCCAATGTTTGATTTGCATGGATGGCTTTGACTATCTTGATAACCCGAGGCAACTCGGGTTTTTTATTTTACAGGCAATTGATTTAAAAACTGAATTAGTTTCTGATTTCCTTAATAAAAATTTTTCTAATCAATTCTTAGATCTCTTCGGCAACCGGGAAATCAACAGGAATTTGAGTGATACCATGTATATAATTGGAGATAATTTTATCTCCGACAATGACAATCGCATCGATCAAATTTTCTTCTGTATATCCTGCATCAAAGAAATTCTCAACAAGCTTCGCATCTGGTTTGCCTTTTGTTTCCATAACGGATTTAATCAATCTTGTCAGGGATTTAAGTTTAGGATTAAAATTGTCTATTCCCTTACGAATTTCCATAATTTCTTGATCACTAAAACCTTTCATTTTACCGATTGCAGTATGTGCACTTAGGCAATACACACAATGATTGAACTGACTTACCACTAAGTTGATAGCTTCTCTCTCTTTACCACTTAATGAAGATTTGGCGTTTTGGAACTTGAGATATGAATCAAGGGCAAAATTTGATTTTCCGATGGTTGCATAAAGATTGGGAACAAAACCCAATCCAGCCTTAAGATTATCAAAAATACCTTGGTTGGTTGAACTCACTTCTTCTTTGGTTGGAACTGTAAATACTCTCATAATATCCCCTTTATGAAAATATATTACTCTGCTTTTATGAGCCTGTAAATGTCAGAATTCCCTTTTTTCTTGTCAATATTACCTTTTGCTGTGAAATTTATTGGATTCATAAATTGCTTTTTGAATTCCATAGGTGAGAAGTTTGTTTTTTTCTTGAATAATTTACTCAATTGAGCTGAATCCTCGAAATTCAACTCTTCAGTAATTTCTGTTAATGATTTATTTGAATGGAGCAATAGTCTCTTAACTTCCAATATTATTCTATTGTGAATCACGCTTAATGGAGAGATTTGATTGGATTCCGCCATAAGATTACTCAATGAATTCGGAGCAATTCCCAGAAGAACTGCATAATCAGAAACTTTCTTTTTGGTTCGAAAAAATTCATCAACTAACATATGATATCTTCTAATCTTATCAAGATTTACGGAATCTAAACTGTTTAAATTTTTGTTTTCCTTTACAATCCTTGTAATTTGAATGATAAATCTTTTCAATAGAGCAAGCAACATTTCATTTTGGATCGGATCATCAATCTTCAATTCTTCTATAAAAACGCTCCATAGCGCGTCGAACATTTGCTCTTTACTCTTGGGAATTGAAACTATAGGAATTTCTTGAGCTCCAAAGAATAAGATTCCGTTGCAAGACACTTCATGATCATGATCACGAATACAATAAAAATCTCGATTAAAGAAGAAACTCACAATCCCGTTCGAGCGCTCATCCATTCGAATATGATAGAGAGAATTTAAAGTCGCTAATGAATTTGCTGGCAAACTAATCCACTTATCATCACAAAAAAATTCTTTTGTCTCATGCGAACGGTTCCACAAAATATGCATGATCTCTTTTCTGGATTGATGAATATCCTGGATCATTATCCAATCATCCGTATAACCAAAGAATGATCCCTTCAATAGAATCTCATGGATTAAAATCATTTAAACTTCTACTGCAATTTCCTTAATTTTCTCATAGCGATTAGATTTCCAATTCTCCAAGATCGGGTTCATGATCTTTCTCCACAGAGGTGGAACCATCGCAACAAGAATCATCACTTCATAACCTGCTGGTAGTTGCGGACTTTCTTCAAAATGACGAAGCGCTTGATATCGTCTTCCAGCATTTGCATGATGATCCGAATGTCTTTGCAAATGGAACAAAAGTGCATTGCTTAAAAAATGGTTAGCGTTCCAAGAATGAATAGGTTGTACTCTTTCAAATTTACCGTCGGCAAATTCCCGTCTCTTCAATCCATAATGTTCGATATAATTCACTGATTCCAGCAAGATGATTGCGATCAGGGATTGAGAATAAAAGAAACCGATTGCAATCCACTGGATTTCATGAGTCAATAAAAAGCTGACAAGCAATAAGAATCCAGAGAAAGCAAGAACCACAAGCGGATACCAGAGCATCTCGTTACGATAGTGAAAGGCAGATAGATTTTTTTTGTTAAGTCTAGTTGTCTCAATATCCCAAGCACTTTTGAGTCCGCCCCAAATAGTTCTCGGAAGAAATCGATAGAACGATTCTCCTAAACGAGAGGTTGCTGGATCATCAGGAGTAGATACATTGACATGATGTCCTTTATTATGCTCGATAAAAAAATGCATATAGGACACAGTCATATAGATCATTTTGGAAAGGAATTGTTCCCATTTTGTATTCTTGTGACCTAACTCATGACCTACGGTGAATCCGATTCCACCAGTTATGATTCCAATAGATAGTAAAAATCCTATCCCTTCATAGATTTCGAGAGAACTCTGTGTTATGTAGATAGTTGCCCATATAACAAAGCCAACTTGCAAAAATGCCCATAGATACGTAAGATACCTATAGAACTTTTGATTTTGGAGATCGGGAACTTCATCTTCACTTGGATTGGTTGAATCCTTGCCAATCAACAAATCCAGAATCGGAAGCAATACAAACACAAGTATTGGCACTGAATAGAAGTAAAGGCCACCGAGCCTTGTTGCTAAGTAGACTAACGGTGGCAGTACGAAACAAATTAAGTAGGTGTACTTTTTGAACGCAATCATATCTCCTCCTAGGAGGATCTATTCGTTACCTAATTTCTTACTATCAAGCAATAATCCAGAAGCAAGGAACGGATAGACCTTTTGTAGCATATCACTTGTCTGGGCAAAAGTTACTCCTTGTGGATCTAGCATTCTCTGAAAAGTCGTTCCAATCAATATGCTTAACAACATATTCACCAGATCTTTATTCTCAATTTGCAAATGATCCGTAATGGCATTACGATAGATATTTAGCCATTCCATCAAAACACTCAACTTATGCCCCTCCTCATTGTAGCGATAAACATCGCAAACCATGAGAATGACGCTCTGGAAATAGAACTCTTTTGCGTAAATGAATTGGAACAAAACTTCAATCGCTACTTGTGTCGACTGATCTTTGTTGCGAATCTCCATTCCGTAGAGCTGTGCCACATCATCATTTGCGAGTAGATGAACCATTTGTTCAAAAAGAACATCTTTGTTCTCGAAATAGTGATACAAAGTGCCCGTTGACACTCCAAGTTCCTTGGCTAACTCTCGAATAGTAACTTTTGAATATCCTTTCCTAGCAAATAACTGGAAGGCTTTCCTAAGCAATTCAGCTCGGTATTCATCATGATTCACAATTTTGGGCATTTCATTTTCCGTCCTATTTAGAACGCTTGTTCAATCTTTATTCTATTTTTATTTTGATCAAGCGTTATTTTATATTTTTTTCCTAACCGAGTTTTTTTTTAAAAAACCCTGGTTCTCTGCTATTTTTCCTGAATAGTAGACATATGCGCCTCGTTTTAATCTCAAATCGCTTGCCTATCAATATTAAAGAGGAAAATGGTCGAGTCGAAATCCTGCCCAGCGTAGGAGGATTGGTAACTGGAGTATCCGCTTATCTGGATACCGTCCGAGATTCTCTTGATTATGTCTGGCTCGGCTGGCCGGGTAGAGAGTTGTCTCAAGAAACTCTTGAATTTGTAAAAATGGAAGCATTCCAAAAATACAATGCTTTTCCAGTGCAAATCCCCGAATCCCTCAATGAAAAATTCTACTATGGCTTTTGTAATAAAACGATCTGGCCTCTATTCCATTATTTTCCAACCTTTACGGAGTATGATCCAGAATATTGGGATGCTTATGAAAAGGTAAACCAAATATTTTTGGAATCAGTCTCAGAAATCATCCAACCTGGAGATATGATTTGGATCCACGATTATCATTTACTTTTGTTACCAGGTCTCCTCCGAAAGAGGTTCCCCAACGTACAAATTGGTTTTTTCCTACATATCCCTTTTCCAACTTATGAAATCTTCCGTCTGCTCCCCGCTGTTTGGAGAAAAAATCTCTTAGCTGGACTGCTCGGAGCTGACCTAATCGGGTTTCATACCCACGATTACACTCAATACTACCTACATTGCATACTACGGATCTTAGGATTAGAGACTAATTTTGGAGAAATCATCTACGAAAATCGTTTGGTAAAAGTGGATACTTTTCCTATGGGGATTGATTTTGAAAAATTTGCAAGAATTGCCTCCAATCCCAAATCCGATGAGGTTATATTAGAGAACAGAAGAGCATTTGGTTCCACGCGACTCATCCTCTCGGTAGATCGATTGGATTATTCGAAGGGAGTTTATGCGAGACTCGAAGCTTTTGAACGATTCCTAGAAAAATATCCGCATTGGAAAACCAAAGCGAACCTAATTTTGATAGTTGTTCCTTCACGAGAAGAAGTTGACCAGTATCAGGAAATGAAAAAGGCGATCGATGAGATCGTAGGTAGAATCAACGGTAAATTCGCAACTCTCGATTGGACACCTATTCGATATCAGTATAGAATGTTGAACATAGATGAGTTGGTTCCCCTTTATAGAATGAGCGATGCTATCTTAGTTACACCCTTTCGTGATGGAATGAACCTCGTAGCAAAAGAATATATAGCCTCCAAGACCGACAAAAAAGGTGTACTGATACTCAGTGAGACTGCTGGTGCTTCCAAGGAATTGGGAGAAGCAATTATCGTGAATCCAAATAATATTGAAGAAATGGCAGATGCTATACTCGAAGCCCTAGAAATGGAGGAGGAAGAGCAGATCCAGAGAAATACAGTATTGCAACAGAGAACCAAACGTTATGATGTTGTTCGCTGGGCTAGTGATTTTATGAAGACTCTTGATCTGAGAAAAACCTTCCAGAATAAATTGAAAAGCAAACTTATTGACAAAACAATCCGTGAAAAAATATTCAATCAATTTTCCAATAATAAGAAGAAATTGATATTTCTTGATTATGATGGAACTCTAGTTCCCTTTCAAAAAAAACCAGAACTTGCTTTTCCGTCGCAAGAACTTAAGTCCTTACTCGTTAAGTTGTCACGAATGGAAAACACAGAGATCATCATTATAAGTGGTCGCGATCGGGAAACACTGATCGATTGGATGACGGGAGTAGATGTGTCTATAGTTGCGGAACATGGTGCGTGGATTCGTGAACGTGGCAAAGATTGGCGACTATTCAAGCAGGCACCGAATGATTGGAAACCAAGAATCAGTCCTATACTAGAACAAAATTCGGATCGTTTGCCTGGATCATTTGTTGAAGAAAAGAATTTTTCTCTAGTATTCCATTATAGAAATGCTGATCCAGAGTTAGCAGAAGTTCGAGTTAAGGAACTCACTGATGATCTTGTAAATTTTACAGCAAATATGGATGTATCCGTACTTCAAGGCAACAAAGTAATCGAAGTAAAAAACACAGGAATTAGCAAAGGATATGCGGGCTTGGATTTGATAGAAATCTATAAACCTGATGAAATTCTTTCCATTGGAGATGATTGGACCGATGAAGATTTATTTCGTGCACTACCCTCCCATGCCGTATCTATAAAAGTTGGTCTCGGTCCATCAAATGCAACATACAACTTAAAAGATTATGAAGAAGTTCGAGAATTCCTAAATGGAATCTCTAGTTAATTGAGAATTGTTGGTTAATAAATATTAAACTTTACATTGAAAAATGAAAACTTATTGAGGATTAGAAATGAAATCAACCAGACATAGTTATGATATGGGTATTGTTGGAAATTGTGGTTACATTGCGCATATAGACAAGACAGGAAATGTAGTATGGTTGTGTTGGCCTAGATTTGATTCCAGTTTTCTTTTCGGAGGACTTCTCGATTCACAAAAAGGTGGCGAATTCTACGTCAGACCTGCCGGCTCAGATTATAAATCTTATCAAGAATATGTTGAGAATACAAATATTCTTAGAACAGTCTTTGAAGATGACGGTGGAAGCTTTGAGTTGATTGATTTTGCTCCACGATTTCTACAAAATGATCGGCACTACTATCCCAATATGTTGATTCGAAAAATTCGAGTTCTGTCGGGCAATCCAAGAATTGTCGCATCCTGCAAACCAATGGGAGGATATGGGGAGATCGTTCCTGAGACTTACAATGGTTCCAATCATATAAATTTCCAAGGTCTTGAAACCAAAATTCGCCTAACAGCCAATATTTCCCTGAATCATATATTAAAAGGTATCCCGTTTGTTCTTACCGAGACAAAATATTTGGTTCTCACGAGTGGATCTCCCTTCGAAGCACCACTAGAACAGACAGTTGAAGATTTTTATTATAAAACTAGAAAATATTGGCAAAATTGGGTAAAACATTGTTCTATCGGAAACTTTCGTCAAGAAAAAGTTATACGATCAGCTTTAGCACTAAAAATCCACCAATTTCAGGATACAGGTGCAATCATTGCAGCCGGAACTATGAGTCTTCCTGAATCGAATGGGAGTACTCGCAACTGGGACTATCGCTATTGTTGGATGAGAGATTCCTATTATACTTTGAATGCTTTTACATCTATCGGACATTTTGAAGAAATGGAAAGATATTCACATTACATCGAAAATGTTGCCGCTTCAGAAGAAGGAAGATATCAACCGCTGTATGGAATATTGGGTGAGAAAATCATCGAAGAGAAAATTCTAGAACTCCAAGGTTATCTTGATAATAAACCCGTTCGTTTAGGCAACCAAGCCTATACCCACATACAAAATGATGTCTATGGACAAGTTATTCTTTCTATCCTCCCACTTTATATTGATAATCGTTTTCCAGAAAAGGCAAGAATCCACAATCCAAAATTGATTTATCATATTCTCAAAATGATTGATGAAACTATGGAAGAACCAGATGCAGGATTGTGGGAATTTAGAAACTTAGCGCAAAAGCATTGTTATACATTTTTATTCCATTGGGCTGGAGCTAACGCAGGCGTACAAATTGCACGAACACTCAAAGATTCGAAAATGGAAAAAATAGCTCTAGATTTAGTTGAGAAATCAAGAAAGCAAATTGAAGCTTGTTACAATCCAGAGTTGAAGGCTTATACTCAAGCGATCGGAACAAAACATATGGATGCAAGCCTTCTGCAGATGATTACTCTCGGATACATTGATCCTAATTCCGAGTTAGCGCTCAACCATCTAGCAAGGTTAGAACAAGAATTAAAAACGAAAGAAGGACTTTTCTATCGCTATAAACATTCCGATGATTTCGGTGTTCCTGAAGTTGCATTTCTTGTATGCGCTTTCTGGTATGTAGAAGCTCTAGCTTGTGTTGGCAAAATTCCAGAAGCGGTCGAAGCATTTGATCAATTAACTGAATATTCAAATTCTCTTGGATTGTTAAGTGAAGACGTTGATCCCAAAAACGGAAGTCAATGGGGTAACTTTCCCCAAGCCTATAGCCATGTTGGATTGATGAATGCAGCGTCCAGAATTGCCAAGAAATTGGATAAGCCTGACTTTTTGAAATATTAATAAAATATTTAGTTTTGACATAGATTTAATAAAGTTGACAAAAATTTCAGGATGTACACTAATTTGGAATATGAGTACAATCAAAATTTACATTTTATTGCTGATCTTTGTTTTAAACTGTTCACAAGAAAAATCCAATGAATCCGATCGTGAGACACTTCTTCTAGGTGCATTGGTTTATGAGACGGTTCGTACGCCCTACCAAGAGCATACACCTGTGGCGGGTTCGATATCTCTAACACTTCCTGCACCTGTTGGCAATAAAACATTTAATTTTGATCCAGCTTGCTCGGGAGTTCCCAACAATCAAACTTTCAAATTTTATACTAAAAAAGGTAACAGCAATAATTATTTAATAAACTTTATGGGTGGAGGGGCTTGCTGGGACGCTAAAAATTGCCTAGGCACAAGTACTCCAACTTATTTCAATCAGGCGGATCGTTTCTCAAATCTTGCAGCACGCTATGCGTTCAATGGTTTTTTGGATGAGACAAATCCAATCAATCCATTCAAAGATTGGAATATAGTATTCATACCTTATTGCTCAGGAGATTTGCATTGGGGATCGAATGACACATCCTACAACCATCCAACTACTGGAGTCTCAACTCCTTTTAAACATCGCGGATTTCAAAATTTTCTATCCGTCTTAGATTTTATGCGAAAATCTTCAGACTTCAATCCACCGTCCAATGCTAAAATTCTAGTAACTGGGCAATCTGCAGGTGGATACGGAGCTTTATACAATTTTCCCTATATTGCAGAAGCCTTTTCTGGACGGGAAGTTCATCTTATATCCGATGCATCCAATGGAATCGTCCCAAATAATTTTGAACCAATCATTGAAACAGCTTGGAGTGCGAGCTCAAATCTTGCGGATTGGATAACAGGTGTTACTAAAGCCACTTTTGCAAATGGAAATTTAACATTGGGTGATTTCTTTCGTCTTGTCGCAAATTACTATCCTAATTCACGAGTTGGACAATATACAACTCAATACGATGGCAATCAAAGATTTTTTTATAACGTGCAATTGTTGATTCAAGGATCAGCTCCTTATTACAGTTCCCCAATAACATATACAGATTCTTCTTCTCTTTGGGGACCGAGTGATGGAAGACTTGTACCCAATGCCGTTTCATGTGATTGGGTGAATCAAGCGAGAAATGAAATGATACAAAAATCGGCACTTGCATCGAACTATAAATACTATATTGCGGCAGGAGATGTTCACACAGTTTCAACTAGCTTAAAATTCTATACAGAATTTTCGGGAGGTCGCCTAGTATATGATTGGTATCAGGATATTATTTCTGGCGGAATCAATTGGCGAAGTTACGATTGCCAAAATCGATCAGCAGGTTGCTCTCCGCCAACATCAGTTCAAGTAAATGCTTGTACAAATTAATCGATCGGAAAAGCATTTAAAAAATAATACTTGATTGTTGCTAAAAAATTCAAGATAAAGGTATATTATGCAAAGAAAATACATAGCAACAATCCTGATTAACTTTTCGATCGCATTACTTGCGATAAACTGTTCCGGAACAAGACCCAGTGATCTAGGTGTCAATTCAAATGGGATGTTAAAAGAATGTCCGTCTAGCCCCAATTGTGTCTCAAGTTTTTGCGAGCCAACTGATGAGCATTATCTTGCACCCATTTCATATACGACATCCACGGCAGAGGCTAAACAACAGTTATTAAAAGTTATCGAATCTTCTGACAGAACGGAAATCGTTGTCGACTCGGATAATTATATCCATGCTGAATACACATCCAAGTTGATGAGATATGTTGATGATGTGGAATTTTACTTTGACGATAAAACTAAGAAACTTCATTTTCGTTCAGCATCTAGACTTGGAAAATCTGACTTTGGTGTGAATCGCGAACGAATTGAGACGATTCAGTCAAAACTTGGTTGGAAATAATTTCAATCTAAATTCTCTCCGACTGAGATCCGAACTCGAAAATTTACCTGTTAGTCGCGATCATGAATGTTCCTACTTTCATGATCGCTTGTCTAGGTTGCAATTTTTCTTTTCGGAAAAAAGCCTTGAACCAGAAGAAATTGATGTTTTTCTAAACAATGGATTTAGAAGATCAGGAGACTTTCTCTACCGACCACAATGCAATCGATGCAGACTCTGCATTGCCTATCGCCTACCGATTGAACGATTCCTCCCGAATAAATCCCAATTAAAAAATCTTAGAAAGAACTCACATTTAAATTATTATTTCCATAAACCTAAACTCACTCGAGAAAAAGAGACGTTATATCTTCGTTATATGGAGAGTCGACATGAAGAATCCAATATATCCATTGATAGTATGCATTTGCAAATGTTCACTATGGTGGATTCCAGTCTTGAGATAACTGTCTATGACAATGACAAATTGATTGGTTTTGGAATTATTGATGTCGGATTAAAAAATTACTCAGCTGTTTACAATGTTTATGATCCTGATTATACAAAAAACGGAATTGGAACTTTTATGATACTAGCTTGCATTCAATGGGGAAAACATGAAAAGCAGATGGACTACTTCCATCTTGGTTTATTTATACCAAGACATCCAAAAATGGACTATAAGAAAAATTTCAAACCAGCAGAAATCTTGCACCCAATCACTAAGAAATGGTTGAATGCAGACACGATTCTATGAATTCTGAAAAATTGCAAACAGTGATGAAGTAAATCAGAAATCAATAACAGCCAATTTAGCAATGTAAACTAATTTAGCAATTACAGCAAATCCAACCACATCGACTAACTCAGATTAAACTTCCTAATGTCAAAATATTTTTCTAGCCAGAAGTTTTCATATTGTGAATTTCTTGGAGAGATTGAACCGAAAATCCCTTATCGCGCATTTCCATCATTCCATTCACCAATGCCTTAGCTGCTTTAGCTGTTGTGAGACAAGGGACTTTATACTTAATCGCAGCTTGTCGAATCACGTATGCGCTTTCTCTAGTCAACCTATTCAATGGTGTATTGATGATAAGATGTATTTTCTTTTCACGGATGTAGTCTAGAATGTTTGGAAAATACCCGTCATGCAATTTATTGATCTGACTGGATACGATTCCACTTTCAGAAAGAAATTTATGAGTCCCAGATGTTGCTATGATATTAAAGCCAAGCGTACTCAAAGATCTTACATATTCCAGAAGCTCTGGTTTGGTTTTATCATTGATCGAAACAAATACATTACCATGAGCTGGAGGTGTCTCGCCTGCCATGATCTGAGCTTTCACAAAAGCTTCCCCTTTTGTCTTGGCAATTCCCATCACTTCCCCGGTCGACCTCATCTCAGGACCAAGTAGAATATCTACTCCAGGAAATTTATTGAATGGAAGAACGGCTTCCTTAACGCTAATTAGCGGAGGATTGGATTTGCCAATCAGACCGAGTGACTTTAAACTTTCCCCTAACATAACTCGAACTGCAAATTTCACGACCGGTATTCCGATTGCTTTTGATACAAATGGAACGGTTCTCGATGCTCTAGGATTCACTTCGATCACATAAAGCTCTTCATTCTTGATAGCAAATTGGATATTCAATAATCCTTTCACATTCAACTCTAATGCAATCTTGCGAGTTGCATCTTCTATGGTCTTTATCATCGACTCGGAAATATGTTGCGGAGGAAGAACACAAGCGGAGTCACCTGAATGGATTCCTGCTTCTTCGATATGCTCCATGATTCCTGCAATATATACATCGACTGAATCACAGATCGCATCTACATCGACTTCAGTTGCATCTTCTAGAAATGAGTCCACAAGAATGGGTCGATCTTCCGAGACTTCTTCGGCTTCTTCCATATATTTTATAAGTTGATCTTCTTCATTTACGATCATCATTGCGCGTCCACCTAACACATAGGATGGACGAACAAGAACAGGATATCCGATTTTTGCAGCAATCTCTATAGCTTCTTTTTTGGATGCAGCCATTCCGTTAGCTGGAGCAAGTAATTTTAACTTCTCTAAAACTTCATTAAATCTCTTTCTGTCTTCTGCTCGATCGATTGAATCTGGGCTAGTTCCCAATATGGGAACACCACGTTTTTCCAAGTCTCTCGCAAGTTTTAAAGGAGTCTGTCCGCCAAGCTGAACAATTACACCTTTCGGTTTTTCTTTTCTATAAATTTGAATTACATCTTCCAAAGTCAATGGCTCAAAATACAATCTGTCCGATGTATCATAATCTGTGGATACTGTTTCGGGATTGCTATTCACCATGATTGATTCAATTCCAGAATCTTGAATTGCAAATGATGCATGACAGCAGCAATAATCAAATTCGATTCCTTGTCCAATTCGATTAGGACCGCCACCAAGAATCATAACTGATTCTTTGCTTGTTACATCAGATTCATCTTCTTCTTCATAAGCAGAATACATATATGGAGTGAAGGCTTCAAATTCGCCAGCACATGTATCGATTCTTTTATAAACTGGCAGAATGCTATTATCGCTATTGTATTTCTCGACTAAGGCTTCTTCGTCTTTCAGAATACGTTCAATCCTTCCCTTCATTTCAGCAGAACTAAGATTCGATTGAAGTATATTTTTTATTTCTTTTTCTTTGCTGAGGTAAGCCAATTGCCTATTCGAAAATCCCTGGGATTTCATTTCTTTAGAGAAGGAAAGGCCTTTGATTCGGAATTCGTCTTCTGATTTCTTAAGCAAGTAGAATTGATGAAGAAACCAAAGATCAATTTTTGTTAGAGCATAAATTTCTTCTATAGTGTAATTGAGATCTAGCGCAAGCTTTACATAGAAAATTCTATTCGCTGTAGGTCTTCTTAATTTAGCATCTATTGTTTCTCTTAATTTAGAAGGATCAATAGATTGAATTTCGAGCAATTCTTTAAAATATCCATCTGACCCCAGACCAAATCGATCCGTTTCCAATGATCTCAATGCTTTCTGAAAACTTTCACGAAAGTTTCGTCCGATTGCCATCGCTTCACCGACCGCTTTCATTTGAACACCGAGCGTATCATCTGTACCTGGAAATTTTTCAAATGCGAATCTTGGAACTTTTGTTACAACATAATCTATGGATGGCTCAAAACTTGCTGGCGTAACAAGCGTTATATCATTTTTAACTTCATCAAGAGTGTATCCTATCGAAAGTAAGGCTGCAATCTTAGCGATAGGATAACCAGTTGCCTTGGAAGCAAGAGCAGATGATCTAGATACTCGAGGATTCATTTCGATTACGATAACATCGCCGTTCTCTGGATTGACTGCGAATTGAATATTGGATCCACCAGTTTCAACTCCAATCTCTCTTATGATCCTAACAGACATATCACGTAGGTTTTGGTATTCTTTATCGGATAGGGTTTGTTGAGGCGCAACAGTAATCGAATCTCCAGTATGAACACCCATCGGGTCAACATTTTCAATGGAACAGATGATCACAACATTGTCTGCTAAATCTCGCATCACTTCCAACTCAAACTCTTTCCAACCGATCATAGATTCTTCTACAAGGATCTGAGAAATTGGGGATGCATCTAAGCCTTTCTGTGCTTTCTCTTCAAACTCTTCTTCATTATAACAAGTTCCGCCACCTGTTCCACCTAACGTAAACGCAGGTCTAATGATGATAGGAAAACCTATTTCATCTTTAGCCTTTCTTGCCGCTTCCATATCGGAAACCATATGAGAGAGTGATACCCGGCAATCGATCTTCTCCATTGCTCTTTTAAAAAGTTCGCGATCTTCGGCTTTTCGAATGGCTTCTACTTTAGCGCCGATTAGCTCAACATTGTATTTTTCTAATATTCCTTCTTTATGCAAGGCGAGAGCTAAATTGAGTGCAGTCTGTCCTCCGACTGTGGGAAGAATTGCATCTGGTTTTTCTTTCTTGATGATTTTCTCTAATACTGGAACCGTTAGAGGTTCTATATAAGTTGCATCAGCAAATTCTGGATCTGTCATGATAGTCGCAGGATTGGAGTTGACGAGAATGACTCGGATTCCCTTCTCTTTCAAAGCTTTGGTAGCTTGGGTTCCAGAATAGTCGAATTCGCAGGCTTGTCCTATAACAATAGGGCCTGAGCCTATGATCAGAATGGATCGGAGGTCTGGTCTTTGGGGCATAAAACCATCATCCATCCAAGGGACTACGACTCAAGAGAGAAATTATGGGAGTTGTTGTGGAAGTATATATTCTCCCACAATTTTTACCTTACTTGCCTGATTTACAAGCTCTAACAATTCCTTTTTAAGCTTAGGGCCAACATTTCCCAGAGGCCATAAATTATTGGTATTCATTGGATCTTGGATACGATCATAGAGTTCAAAAATTACACCTTCTCTAGTCGGTATATAAATGAGTTTGTATCTGCTATTTTGAATCGATCGATGCTTGGAAAATGCGATAGTTTCACGATAATTGCGATCCGTGATCATAATTTGATAGTCTTCTTCGACAACAACTTTATGCATCATCATAATATTTGGATACGGAATTCTTTGTTTTTGAAAAAACTGATTCCCTCTATCCGAAAACCAAATTCCTGTTTCGGAATAAACGGATCTGTCTTTCTGTAAAACAGAATCTTCCGTCGAAGCAATTAAGGATTTACCGGGTTTTGCAGAAGTCATTGGAATATTCAAATATTCCAATATAGTTGGGTATAAATCTATAGAAGAAGTAATCCCTTTGTAATCTTTCGAATCGACATGAGCTTCTAAATTATTCTTATTATAGCTTTTTGGATATTTGATCAATAGAGGAACTTTTGTAACTACTTCGCCACGCAAATGCTCTCCATGACCTTGACCATGAATATCTTCATAGAGTGCCTCTCCATGGTCTGCAGTAAGGATTATGATCGACTCATCATACAATCCGTTCTCTTGAAGAAAATGAATCATTGAACCAAACTCATCATCATAGGCATGTATTGCTGAATCAAAAACCCCGCGTATCTGTTGAATTTCAATTTGATCTGGTTTGGAATCGGCTGAAGGATCTACGAATTTAAAATACTTGTATTTGCCATAGTATTCAGAATTGGTAAATTTTTTATAAAAAGGATAAGGTGGCGTGTATGGGAAATGCACTACCGAGGAAAAATTTACAAAAAATAAAGGGGATGTGGAATTCTTTCGTATCAGAGATTTAAAATTTCGCAGAAGACGTGAACCGTCGCCTAGATTAGACAAGCCAGCTACTTCGCTAAGGTATTCACCACCGAATAAATATGATCCTGTAAGTATTGGCAAAAGAAAAATCTGAGAATCTAAACCTCGCTGTGTTGTAAGAATCTTTGCATTGAAATCTGGACAAAAAATTTCATCGAAGCCAAAATTTGCTCTTGGGAAAATATCTGCGGCAAAATTACCTAATACAATAGATCGATATCCTTTTTTCTTTAAAATTTGAGGGATTGTTGGAAATCGAGGGGTTCCAATATTACGTTTCTCAGATGGAGCAGGAAACATATCTCGAATTCCATGTGACATGGAGTATTCACCCGTCAATAAATCTGCCCAACTTGGGAAAGTTCTCGGAATTGTTACATGGTGATCGTGATAAACAATTGAGTCACGTGAAAACTTATCTATATTAGGTGTAATCTGTCGATCTCCAGAGATAAAACCAAGTCTGTCATATCGAAGACTATCACTTGATAGAATAAAAATATTTGGAGATTTTGGATCTTGATTAATGAAAAATTGATTGGTCTTGAAATAAAATATTTCCCAAATAATTGGAAAACTAAAAGCAAATATTGGAATTAATAGTAAATATGCGGTAGTCTTGAATTGTAATCTATTCCAATAATTACTTGCAAAGGGAATAAGAATCATCACAGAAATCAAACCAAGTGGGCTATTATAGAAATGGAATCCAATAAAGCTCAATAAAGCAAAAGTCAAAAATGCGAATTGTTTGGATCGATTTTCAAAAGCTGAGAATAAAAAATGACAAAGCAAAACGATTGCAAATAGCCAAGTTAAACCGAGAAGAATATAGGGCGATACCCAATCAGTCAAAAAATGCAAAATCCCAATCAATGAAGGATATCTAATATAAAAAAATTCTCCATACAATTGAGGATAGGTAATTATGGAATGAAATAATAAATTTATCTGCAAGGATATAAACAGAATCCAAGCAAATCGCTTTTTGATCTTCAAGGACTCGGTAAATTCACTAATAAAATAACTCAATATACAAGAAAAAGCTAAAAATATAATCAATATTTTCGAATAGGAAATTAAAATTACGACTATAAAGTCGCCTAATATCAAACTGATGAATTCTGCAACATCCACTCCCATAATATGAAAGGATGTGTTCAATAGAAGAGAAAGAACGAAAACAATTGCACACCAGATTGCACCCATATTATAGGGTTTGTATTTTTTAAAAAATTTCAGAATTGGTTGCATGTTGAATTTAGATTATGACCAAGATAAAATTGAGAGTTTTCTAATCAAGGCAAGTCTATCTGGGATCAAAGCTCACAAATCGCGATTACTACGATTTCTCGTGAGAAAAAGCTGGGAAATATTCCCCTCCCAGCAGGGTCTACATAAGGAGAAACATCTATGAACAAACTTTAGACAGATTTGACATAAATTTTCTTAAAAAATCGAAGTAGATTAATGTTTTTTTTTCAAACTATAATAAATTCTCACGGACCCAACCCAAAAGAAGTTTAAAAAAATAATAAAACCGATCCCGAAATATCCTGCGATCAGTATTTTATTCCGAGAACCAGCCGACCAATAAAGGAAAATCGGGCTATCTACAGTTTTGATTGGTTGAATATTGGATTGTGAATTGGTCCTTGATTCCTTCAATCCACCAAGAAAAATTTTGCGAACATTATGTGGAACTTGATATCCGCCACGAATCCCATTACTCGTATCCGAAAAGCATTCTCGATTCGAATAATCTGTGGATGCACAAATTGCCCAAGCAGCAACAGATTCTCCCTCTACATAGTCGATGTCAACAATGGGAACGAGTACATAATGAACGGGAATCGCTTGTCCAGAACCGCCAGGTCTTTGGGATACAAGCCTTGTATCTGTAAATTCAACTGATCTATCTAATAACAATTTGGGTTTTTCGAATTCAAAAACTTTTGCCAATGGGAAATAAATTGCTTCTCTTACTTGAATTCCCTCTACAACAACTCGATTCGTTAAAACTCCAATAAAATCACCGAGAACAATCATTCCAACTGCTGCACCAGGAATTGACAAAAATCCAGCAAATAGAATTCCGTAACCAAACTTATTGGCAAGATACAGACTCAAAAATAATAACGGAATCACAACTAGAACCAAAAATAAAATTGTAACTTGAAATCCAGAAATCTGTCCCAATGGAATAAATGAAAAACTAACTGTATTTATAAGTAGACATCCCATAAAAATCAATGTCCATAAAGGAGGATCAGGATTACTAGGATTTCTATCGCCCCGACTTCTGTTTCGAGTTTCTACAAAATAAGATACCATATCAGTCTCTCACTCTAAAACTGCTAATCATAGATTGCCAGTTTTTTTCCATTTCTTCTGATTCTGATTCAGGATAAGAAATTGATAAAAAGATACCCTTATTCTTTTTCCAATAGTAATGTTCGCGAATCATTATTTTCTGGCTAACTCCGAACTCATCTACTGTAACAAGACTTGATTCGTAGCCAGGAGCCTTTTCTTTTCTTCTGAATTTCAATTCTCGAGTGGTAGCTGAATTGATTCCTCGCTTAACATCCCACAAGCGAAAAAAATTATCGACGTTAAAAATTCCTTTTTTCTGAAAACACGTACCGATAAAAAAAATAATCTTCTGCGACTTAGCATGCAAAAGTCCTTGATTTGCCAATTCATACTTTTCATCCATGTCATCCTTAATGGATAAAACGTTCTCGTTTTGAGAATCTTTTTGCTTATCATCTCTCTTGAGAATTTTATAAAGCCTCTGATACCGAAAGGAATAGTCTTCATATATTCCTGTTATATCTTCCGGATTTTTAACGTATTCCCAAGACAAATCCAAAGGCACCTCGATTTGGTAAGAAAATGCCTTAGATTCTAAAAATAATTTATTTTCATGAATGCAACCATAAGGATCTGTAAGTATTTCGATTTCTTGATTCTTGTCTGAATTGGCTTGCAATAGTCGATTTTTTAATTTTGAAATATCCTTGTTCGATGAAGTCTTGGATGCCAATCGAGAAGCATTGATTCTTATACAATATTCAATACCGTTCAATAGGTGAATCGCTGGAATCCAGTGACCGTTATCTGCAAGCGCTGTTGCTTCTCTATATCCCAAATAGATATTATTTAGAGTAGGAAATTTCTGTCGGTAAGACTCATCTAACAAATATGTTGCGGATCCGTCATTTTTTAATTTATAATTTCTTCCCCAATCATCCTGTTTGACAACAAAATACGGTTTAGATTTAGAAATAGTCTGAACTCTATTAAAGAATCTTTCTTCTTCGGCTGAGGAAGTAGCGATCCAAGGTCTGCGTAGAAGTGGATCCGATTGGGCTTCCATTGATTTCCAGTCAGTTTGAATTAGAAATGGAAATAAAAGAATTATCCATTTCTGTAAACTTTTCATATAGGAGGATATTTTGTTTTTAGAAAATTTAAAGTTAATGTAAGAATCCGAATCATTTCTTTGCGAAGGGGTTCTTCTTTTACTTTTGATACTAAATTTTTTAGATTCGTAAGTACCAATTCATAATCTGGAGCATTCATAAATGCCTTTTGGATATGAGGCCAAGCCATCTTGACCAACTGCAAAAGTTCTGGGGATCCTTTACGTAACTCACCTGCGGCACGATCCAAGGAAATTTTAACCCAATGATAAGAGACTACTTTTCCTTTTAAATCGTTGATATTCAATCGATCATATTTCGTTTTCGATTCCATCTGTTCAACTATACTATCCCAAGAAACCGCCTCCCCCTTTACTTCTTTGAGATGATTACTCCTTAAGCTAACAACGACTCGCGTAAGATCATCTGAAGATGCAAGCCAGGATTGATATCCCGAGTTATCCTGCTTCGCTTGATAAGAATTCACTTGTTGCAAAATATTAAAGAAATCATTCACACGAAAATTTTCAATCTCTGGCTCGATAGTAGGTTCTGGTTCTGAATAATCTACTTCTTCCTCGGATCCATGCCCCAGAATATCTCCCAGATCATCTAGAACACCTGACTCATGCGGATCATCTAGTTCCTCTTCAGATTCGGGTTCCTCGAAATCAATATCTTCAATATCTTCTAAAACATCGTCCGAATTGACGGCAATATCTTGAGCCGGAGGAGAATGATTTTCTTCAATCTCGGATTCTACAACGATTTTTTCGCCACTAAACTCATCACCAAACAGAGTATGCAATTCCTGAAGAAATGGGTCTTCTTTAAAGACTCTAACCGGTGCTGGTTTGGATTCTGCTTTTGGATCGGCTCCAATCATCGCAGGACTTGCAGCAGCTGCAACCATCAAACCTTGAGGCTCAACAACTTCTCCTGTTGCGATATTCTCCAAGACTACCACATTATTTTGGTTAGTAAAACGATGTCCTGCTGGAAATTGATAGCTAGTCATCTCCAGGATCTCTTCAGTAACTCTTTCAAATTCGCGATTTGGAGAACTCGATAATTTCTTTATTTCGGAAGCTTTAAACTTATCTTGAATAGCAGGCAGTGCTTCTAGAAAATTCTTATTTAAATATGCGGACAATTCGTCCTTGGATACTTCAAGAATCTCGGCAAATTTTGGAATATTTTGAAAGAACTGATCCACATTCTTGACATTTGATGCCATGAATGATTTCAAATTTTTATGGAGCTGATCAGTCTTTGCCGGTTGATAGTTTTTGGATTTGCAGAACCTTTTGAAAATCTCCAAATGAGCATGGAAGTAGGATAAAAATTCTCCATACGGTGTAAAAATATACTCTCCACTGGAGTTTTTCTCTATTGATTTCTTAATTGCGTCGCTCATTATGATTCTTGGAAAAGATGCATTCTAAGGCATTAACGGTCAAATAGTTTTCCTTTTTATTCCTTAAGAATTGACAATAGAACCCGAACGCAGAATTTTGAATCAATGAACCGATTCCTTTCGATCACTCTAGTGCTTTTTCTTTCGCTTTTCATTTTTCAATGTCAGACCAGAGACGATGATGCTCTTGACAAAGCGGTATTTACATACGCACTTCTATGCGAGGGTGGAAGCCTGGCTGCCTGTCAGCAGGCCTGCGCCGATCGATATCCAAATGTCACTGGTGAAAATTTCACAGCGGTCGATAGTTGCCTCTCAAGCTGTTCGAGCAATTGTAATATTCAAAATATCTTCGTCTTAATCGAAGCTCAATAAATTATTGTAATGGTTTATGCTTGCAATAAAGATATAAGCCGTTTCCATTCTTAAGATCTCTTCTCCTAGTCGATATGCAGGTAAATTTATAGCCTGCATCTTACCAATTTCTGAACCAAATCCACCTTCTGGACCTATTATCGCAATCTTGTTTCGAACTTTTGAATGATCGAAGGACACTTCACTCCTAGGATCGAGAATATAGAAATTCTCTTTTCCAATCTTTACAACAAGATCTTCCCAATCTTTATAAAGAGTAACATCTGGCAAAAACATACGCTTAGATTGCGTTGCAGCCTCAGCCAAGATACGTTCTGTTCTCTCTAAGGAAAAATCCAATCGAACCGATCTTTCAAAATTGCAGAAATGGAATTCTGTGACTCCCAATTCTGTTCCTTTCTGTAAAAGCCATTCTAATCTATTGCCTTTTGGAATCGCACCAGCTAATATAGACTTGTTCTTCTGTTCTAATTTATCTGTCAGAATTCCTGCAGGAATTAATTTTTTAGAACCTACATCACATAAATATGTATAACTTCTCCCATTTCCATCGCGTATTTCTATGTATTTATCTGCGTTAAAAAGTCTGAGACTCTTGAGGTGGGTAATTTCAAAACCAGTCAATTCATCAGCAGGCGTGGGGACAAAATTTCTACGGAAAAAAAGGACTGTCTCTAATTTTTGAAGTTTGTCTCTTTTAGCGCCCAAGGTTGTCAACCGAATAGATGGCTGGATCTGTCTTCACTGTTGAATCTAGTTCACTAATTTCTAATATTCCAATATTTCCTGTATTCAAATCCAACATTTCCAATCGTGCTGCTAGTTCTTTTGTTGTAGTCCCAGAACTGGTTTTCACTTTTACTGGTGCGTATTTTATATTCAATGATTTGGATAAAACTCCATCGCGGTCATGGAAATCAATTCTAAATGGACGAAGTTCATCCTTGGACATCAATAGCACTAACTTCTTATATTCATAAGTTATAATTGGCTTCATACTTACTCTCAAGTAAGTCTTGGATGCGATTTCCATCTCACCATTCATGATTGGATCGTAGTTAGCCTGATATAGATAACCAGAAAGATCTACATAAGAGAAACCCGAATTCTGAAAAATCTCATATTTTTCTTCTTCTGCTTTTCGAAACATCTTAGATGAGAGAGAGTTGAATAAATAAATCCTATCCCCCTCATCCAATGAAAGCAATTTTGTCTCAAGACCTCTGCCCTTTCTCTCCATCAAATAAAGAGAATTGCCGTCATTGCGAAACAAACTCACTTTCCAAGTTTCACTCTGTCCGTTTCTACGAATTAGAACCAAATTTGCTTTGGTCAGTCCATTGCCGAGATTGAGTTCCTCATCCAAACGAGCTAATATTTCTTGAGCATTTCGCGAAGCAACCTGTGCTTGCAGAAAACTCGAAGAATCAGTCATAAATAATAGAACTGATATAAAAATTATTCGAATGGACAATAGGAATATTCGCATCTTATTATATACTTATTCTACTCTCATTGTAGGTGCAGTATAAGAATACAATCCATGAACAGAACCTTGTAGCTGTGCTTGTTCTGATCTTTTCTCAAATCTCAATTCCCCAGCATAAAGAGATTTATGCAATGAAGATAGAGAACGAATGCCCATATCCTGGAATGATTGCTTGAGTCCTTGAATCAGATATGGAATAAAATTCAAAACACTTCCGCGATCAACCACGGTTCCCGAAACGCCTTGAGCGACTTTGATTTTCTGGTCTTCCGAAAAATATCTTTTCGCTCCGCCAGTTTTCATTGCTTCCATACTTGCCATTCCGCGGTATTTCTTGAGTCGAATCCCATTCTCGTAGAAATAATCACCAGGAGCTTCTTTTGTTCCAGCAAACATAAATCCCATCATACAAGTTGATGCACCGATTGCTAGAGCATTTGCCATATCACCAATGTTAGATATTCCACCATCAGCAATGACTGGAACCCCAAATTGACTCGCGTAAGCCGCTGTCTGATAGATAGCTGTTGCTTGAGCACGACCAACAGCCATTGTATCTTGAGTAATGCAAATCGAACCAGGTCCCATTCCAATCCGCAGTCCATCTGCACCAGCATCTATAAGATTTTTGGCTTGGCTTTTGGTAACTACGTTTCCTGCAATTACATCTAAATCTGGAAACTTCGATTTTATATGTTTTATCATATCGATCTGATAACTTGAGTTACCTTGGGCAGAATCAATAATGATAACATCAACTCCCACTTTTACCAGTTCATCGACACGCTCTCTCGATTCGGGAAGAGTTGATACTGCAGCTCCCACTCTCAATCGCTTGTTTGCATCTTTAGAAGCAAATGGATAGTCTCTATTTTTTTTGATATCACTTCTAGACACAAGGGATACCAATTTTCCTTGCTTATTGATGATTGGTAATTTACCTTTTTTACTTTTCTTAAGGATGTCATTTGCCTCAAGCAGACTAATTCCTTCATATGCTGTGATGAGTTCTGTCGTCATAACAGAACCAAGATTGAGATTTCTATCTCTTTCGAAGTCAACATCACGATTCGTAACCATTCCAATCAACTTTGAGTTAGGTGTTCCATCTTCTGTAATAGGAATTCCACTAAAGCCGTGGGATTCTTTTATTAGATCTAGATCCGCAATCTTATTATTGGGGCCTAGAACAATTGGATCTGTTATAAATCCGTTTTCATAACGTTTAACTTTTCGAACTTCTTCTACTTGGCTATCAATCGTATTATTGTAGTGAATGATTCCGATGCAACCCATAAGAGCCTGAGCGATCGCCATGTTTGACTCGGTCACTGTATCCATGGGTGAACTGATCAGCGGTCTCTTGATCGTAATATTTCTACTGAACTTCGTCTCCAGATCTACATCTGCTGGATTGAAATCTATGTATCCTGGAAGAACCAGAAAATCTCGATAGGTCAAACCGACATTAAGACGAGAAAAAAGTTCCTCTCCCGAGAGTCCGTCCAGAATTTCGGGTTGTTTTTGGCTAGAATTTGACATAATTTTCCTTATACCTACTAGAGTCTGAATTAAAAATGTGGTGGCAAGAGAATTTCAGAATAAGAAGTTCCGATACTTATAAATGGAATGGCACTCGACACAACTGAAAGACAAAAGCGAAATATGGACGTTTTCTCTGAACCAGAGAAAAAACTACATGTTCTCACGAAATTTCTTGCTGGTAAAGATTTAAAATTCAAAGACTTGCCTGAACGTGGGAAGGTGATTTTAAAAAAAATCAGTCCTGACGGCAACAAAGTTTTAGTTACGGCAGATGCGCATTCCAATCTAGAAATCAATGAAAAGGTCACTCTATTCAAAATTTTAGCTCGCTACATACAATTAGACTGCAAAGTAATCCAATCCAAAGGCGATAACAATTTTGTATTGGCAATAGAGCGAATTGGAATCGCAAATCGAGACAGGGAAGCTCCTCGTGTTCCTGTTCCACCCGGCCATGTCTGGATTACAAATATATTGACAAGCAAGGCATCGATCGATGCAAATATGTTCATCATCCCAACATCCGTGAAAGTGAATTTTTCGGATTACGAGATTAAATTAAAGAACAGTTGTGATTTTATAAAAATCTCAACTTTCAAATCCGATGATCCAGAAAAACTGAGAATTGTAAAAAAAACTCAGAAAATTTTTCTGATTGAGGAAACCCAAGACCCGACATCCTATACAACAACTCCGAGCCCAGATTTTTTGAATTATGAGGAAGAAATTGACACCGATTTCAAATCAGAGATTCGCAAATTCAAAGATGGTAAAATTAAATCCGAACTCATCGTACCTGTGATCTATGTTGATCTAGATGAACACGCAATTCCGATTGGATATGTTCACATGCAATCCAAGACTGAGAATTTTGATCTAGGTAAAGCTATGGAAATTAAGACACTCACTTTTGAAATGGTAGATCGAATTCGAAACTCAAATACCGTTACGATTACTGAGCGATTTCCTGTATTAGATGTATCGGCAGGAGGATTGAAAATAAAAATCAATCACCCCGATCTCAATCAAACGCTTCCCAGATTGTCTGGATTCAATTTTGATATATTTTTCAAAATGCAATCTCCTATGACTGTTTATGGAACAATTCGTTCTATCACAAAAGATGAAGATGGATCACTTATCATGGGTATCCATTTGTCAGGACATTCTTCTAGACCTGGTGAGAAGAAAAGATTTCTAGAAAACTTGGAACTGCTCAAACGCCAAATTGGATCGCCTACTTAATTCTTCTAGTTCTTGATTATGTTTTATCACATAAATCACTAAACTAATTGAGTCGGTTGGGAAAATTTTACATTTCAAATACTACATCAACAAATAAAATAAAATTATTATTTAGATTTTTAGAAAAAGTTTTTAACATAACATTTTCGGATATATCATGGTATAGAGAACTGACCATCCAAGATTTTTTGGATACGACTGATTTATAGCTATGCTCATAGAAAAACGGACGCCAGGACCAATTCCTACCGATATAGGAATGATCCTCTTCGATTCTACCTTCGACGGATCTATAATAATTGGGAGAAATTTGAAATCCCTTTTCGTCGGTTATATACAATCTAAATACACAACTTTCAATCGAATTCATAACTGAGGAATCGATCCGATCTGAATTATTATAATTGGCGAAATACTTCAATACATCTGATAATTGATTTTGAATTTTATCTTCCCAACTCAATGTTTCAAAAACTTCCCTAGTCTTTTTCTCATGAAAATTATCGAGTGCTAACCTTAATTGTTCAGAAAAATATTTTGGTTCCAAAAAATTCTTAATCGGTTTAGCAAAATAAAATCCTTGTAGATACCTAGATCCGTAGTTCAAAGCATTGTTGAGTTCTTCTTCATTTTCAATTCCTTCAAAAAGTAAACTAGAGCCAAGACTCTCACCTAATCTAGACAATGTGAAAAGTATCTCTTTAAAATTACGAGAGAACACGGATCTCCTCAGCATTTGCAAATCGACTTTAATGATGTCGGGATGGAAAAGTCCGATGCGATCTAAATTCGAAGACTCCGAGCCAACATCATCAACTGCAATCCGAAAACCTTCTCTTCGATAAATATCTATAATAGGTCTAATTTGTTCTAAATTTTCATCCAACCTTTCTTCTGTGATTTCTATGATAATTCGATCGGGTCGGATTCCTAATTTTCGAACAACTTGAACGGTAAAAGGAAGCTCCATAGTTTTTGAATTAAGATATTCTTTCATCGACATGGGAGAAATATTCAAAAACAGAGATGAACTTTTTTCTTGATTACGAGCGAATTCAATTAATGCTTTTTCTCGGATCTTTTGGTCTATATCCTTTTTTAGCTGAATGAATTCCTGAGAATCAGTGCGATTTTTGATGGATGCAAGAAAAAAAGGCCCCATGCTTTCTGGTTCACGATTATCATCGTATTCTGGCAAATAACGCCCTAATACCTCATACCCATAAATTTCTCCGGTTTCCGTTGATACAACAGGCTGAAATACAGGATAGACATCACCCAATTTAAGCCAATTTTTCCATTCGACAAGACTTCGCATATGATACATAAATAAATCAGAATCCAACTTTATACATATCTTTTGCAATAAGTATGCTAGAAATAGAATTATTCTGATATTTTGAGCAAAACGATCCATAATTAAGCAAACAGATCCATTGAGCGATTTAATTAATCTAAAAAGTTTACCTTTGAATCAAATGTCTGCGCATATTTTAAGCATTTATATCATATTTTAAACATAGTTGTAACGAAATTTGAGTGGATACTATACTAAAAAATCCAAATTTGATAATTTTGCATTCACTCTTGACAGCAAATGAGCAAAAAAACTATCCTCAGGGACATACAAATGAAAGCCTTTTTAATCGTTGCTCTCACTCTTTATTTATCTTTTTTATCTCTACTTCTGTTTATAGATGATTCGCTTCCAACCAGCAGAATCAATTATATTTCCCTTTCCTTATTTTTTCTAGTTGTTGGCTACCTAATCCGAAATTCAAAAAAAGAAATTTTGGACTTTATTTTTTATATTTCCGGCGGATTTATTATAGTTTTTCTTTCTTATTCTGCAATCACAACCTTCCCATCTAACAATTGGATGAGTCGGGACTTTCTACGAGCGATTCATTATGTATGTTTATTTTCATATATTGTAATTTTTAGAAAGAATACGAGTAATCGATATATCTTTGTTAGTGCCTGGTTATTAATCATCCATTCTTTGATATTTCACTTAAATGATCATAAGGGTATTTATCTTTTTCCATTTATAATAATCGCTTTTATGCTTCAGAACCTAGAAGACAATCGTGCTACAAAAACTCGAGTCACCTTCCCTAAAGTTTTCTCTTCCCTAAATATTCTATTTTTTTCCTGTATTCTATTTTTGCTTTTTATCAAAACACAGAACAATTCGATTTATGAATACATTAGTTTTTCTTTTTTCTTTCTCATTCTAAGCAGTTTTCATCTTTTCCGTCATTTAGAAGAACATGAGAAGAATTTTATATTCAAAACGATATTGATTATTATGCTCTTTCAATTAGTAGTAATCAATTATGATAATGTTCATGCCATGATCACATCAGGAACATGGAGGATGTTGAGAAAGAACATTTTATCTTTTCCCACTTCTGCAATTGGATCCATATCTACATTGGGAATATCCATAGCTGCAGGAATTTTTCTTTATAAAAGAAAACTAGATGCTATGTCGATCGGATCAGTGCTAATTTTTATTTGCGCCCTATTCTTAATTTACTTTGCGCATTCTCGCACATCTTTAATTGCCTCGTTTTTTGCCGTATCATCAATTAGTTTATTTTTGTTTTCCAAAGGACAAAAGAAAATTTTCCATAACAATATTTTTCGAGCAACAGTATTGTTGATAGGAATAATTGCTTATTTTACTATTGCAGAGTGCTCATTAGATCTCGAAACTTTAAATATTCGATTTTCCTTGTGGGAACTGCATATAAAATCAGTGAGTTTCTTATCTCCGATTTTTGGCTTAGGTGCAGAACCGGAATGGAGACTTATATATCAGCTACCTCCGAATTTTTCAGATAAAGCATTCTCTGATATATATCATTTTATTCACCATTTCAAATCATTTCCTCAAGCCCATAGTGTATATATTCAAATAACTTCTTCCTTTGGAATTATCGGTATAGGCTTTCTTATATTTGTCTTGTATCATCTCATCAAAAATCTAATCAGAATATTTAGATCTTCTTCCATCAATATTTATGAATCTGTTTTCATAAGTACCACTATTGGCTATGGTTTGCATGAGCTCACAGATTTTCATATTTTTGACTATCCCATTATTTTCCCAATTCTTTCCATCATCGCATTCGCAATTCCTAGTAAACACTATCAGTGGAATTCAAAAATTAATTATATTAATGCATCCTTAATTTTTATTGCTTCTCTGTTTATAATGATTACATCAATACAGATTAGTCTTATAAAAATTCATAAAAAAGATATTTCTCCAAATTACAACCAAAGTAACCTCACATATTTCGAAAGGAATGAAAATGAAAGATCGGATCTTATCTGGACCTATCCAGGTTTAGATTTTGTCTTTAGATCTGTTCCTGAGAGTAATTTCCATAAACTTAAGTTCTTCTTTCATAGATCACAATACGAGAAATATAAAGATCTGCAAGACTTGGAGAAAGCAGTATCACATGCAAGAAAATGTATCATACTAAATTCGGCTCAGCCCCTGTGCTTAAGACTTCTCACTAGCTTGTATGAGTCTGAGGTAGATCAAGATTTGACGGAGTTTTTAAACCTAATTTCGAATATTCAGGATCCTTTTGACACACTAAAATCTCTAAATTTTGGAACAAAGTAGTGATGATCAATTCCTTAAAGCTTTTGCGTAATTCCATAAAGATTAATTATCATTTCTTTCTAATTTTCATATTCTTAGTATTCATTCTCGTCTACAGATCAGGATTAGATAAAGATGCATTATTCATTACTAGTGATGGTCAAATTAAATACTTCCAGACAGTTCAATTAATAAATACGAATATTCTAAATTCGGAATGCTTTTACAATGGTAAAAGTCTTGATCCTGAGTTTAATTTTTTTCCAATACGATACCCTTGGTCTCTAATTGGAGATTCCATTCCTAACCGCTGCGTTTTCGAATATCCACCGTTTTTTCCATATTTAGCGACAGCGATATATTATATCTTTGGATTCAATGCTTTGATTTATATACCGTTATTTTTTCTAATTTTATCTGGATTTGTATTTTTTAAAATATTGAACTTCTATGATAAAGAAGTTATTTTCAAAATCCTCCTATTCATTTCAGCTTTCTTCTCCCTTCCCTTGCTAACTGCGATGGATTTTTCTGAAAGTCCTATCTACCATTTTCTAGGTTTGTGTGGAATTTATTTTTTCGTTAAACCTTATGATTCGATTAAAAAGAATCTATTTCTATTGGGATTTTTATTTGGGCTTTCGATTTACTTTAGATTGGAATCTCTTATACCAATCTTTTTTTGCGGATTATATCTTGTTTTATTCTCCAAAGGATTTCAAAATAAATTTTCCTATGGTTTGTATTTAACTTTAGGATTTTGTATTCCATTTTCTATTTTCTGTATTTTTAATTATTTAGAATCCGGACATCCGCTAGGCTTTCGATTTATCTCATCTTTGTTGGACAATGAAGTATCAAGTCCTGATTTTTCGTTTCGTATGCAGCTTTGGAAAGCATATCTTTTCGGAGATATTATTATGGTGGGTCTCTTTTCCTTTCAACCTTTGAGTATGATTGCAATCATTACAAGTCTAGCATTTGCAGTAACTCAAAGATTGAATTTTAAAGAAGGATTGTTAATATTTTCTGGGATCTTATCTCTTATTTTTATTCCACTTAGCGTAAAATTCTATGGAGGTGTTGGCTATTTTGGATTACGCTACTTAGAAACTCCTATGTTTTTTTTATATATAGGAATTGGCTTATCCCTCCTTCGCAATTCTGAAAATTTTTCAAAAGTTCAAATTTATTCTGGAATTGCAGTAATACTGATTAGTTTTTATTTCAATTATAAAGCAACAAATGAAGGTCTCAAAGTATTAAAGAACGGAGCAAGAGATTATCAGATTTTACAAAACTTCTTCAAGTTGGAAAATCAAGCAATCATACATACAAGTCTTTATTCTTCAATTTTTATAGGAAAATCCTTTATTAAAGACAATCATTTTCATATTCATCAAGAGAAAGTCTTAAATGAGTTTTTGAATTCCCATTATAAAAATAAAAAAGTGATCCTGGTTTTGCCTCCGGACAATATGTATGTGTCCGCGGATATTCCGAAGAAGTTTCATGAGAACTATAAGACAGATATTAATATAAACAAAATAAATATAACTATTTTAGAACAGAAGTCAATCAACTCAATAACTTTGATTCATGGATTAGTGAAATGAGAAACTATATTGACCAAATATCCAGAACTAAATTAGTGAAAATGATTTCAAATCACTTACATTTACCTATAGTTTTGATTTTCTTAGCCATGGGAATTTACTATCGAATCATACATTTGGATTTACAATCATTATGGTACGATGAATTATTTTCTGTTTTGGCTTCGCAAAAATCGTCCTTGATAGAATTTTTTGAAATATACTCCAAAGAGACTAATCCACCTTTGCACGGCCTACTTCTATTCAATTGGTTTTTAATATTTGGTAACTCTCCAATCGTTGCCAGATCATTAAGTGTGGTCTTTGGAATTTCGTCTTTGATATTTCTTTTCTATAGTGCCTTAAAAACTGCGGATTTTGTTCAGAAAAAGACGTTTTTTATTTCGACAATTTTTTTATCGGTAAGTTTTGGTGCAGTGTATTACTCTCAAGAAGCTAGGCCTTATAGCTTGATGATATTTCTAACTCTACCGATCACAATATATTATTGCAATTTTTGGAAAAAAATACTTCTAAAGCAATCCATATCTATATATAGTTTTTCTTTATTTTTGTTTCTAAGTTTATTACTCTCATACACACATTATTTTGGATTTCTTTTTTCTTTACATATTTTTGCTTTATTAGGATTACTTAGCCTATGGTTCAGATCAAAACGTAATATTTTCATTATTTTTTTTGGAATCTTATTGCTTGTTTTTCTATTTCTACCTGAGATTTATAAAATAGTCAATTTATTGCCTCAATCTCAGAAAATATCATGGATTCCAAAACCGAATCCAACAATTTACTATGAATTTTTTAATTATGTTTTTTTTATAAATCGCCTAAGTAATCCATGGATCATATTTGTAATTTTAACAATTTTATTTTTATATAATATGAAAAGAGATGGAGTAAAAATCGAAAAGATAAATATCAATTTTTATATTCCAATTTCGATTCTACTTTTAACTTTATTATTTCTTCTTTCGACTTTTTTTTATTCTTTAAAAAATCCTATTATAACTGGAAGGAATTTGCTCGTTCTGGCATTTCCATTAATTTATGCAAGTAGCTTTATTATTGCTTATCCTGCAAGAGAGCTAGACTCAAAAACCGTTAGGAATTGAAAAAAGCGGAACCCGTCCATAATATAGTTTTGGACAACAAAATCATAAAGGGGTTCCACCAATGAAAAATAAAAACACAACCACATCGAATAGTCAATCGAATATTGATAGTTTTCGATCTTTTTTAAAATCAAACATAGAAACTGAAATCCGAAAAAAATCCTTAGAATTTATCCAAGAGATCATGGAAGAGGAAATCGAAGCCCTATGCGGAAAAAGATTTAGCCGTAAAGTAGAAGAAAGTCTAGCATATCGTGCAGGTTCAGAGAATGTTTTTGTTCCAATATTGGGTCAGAAACATAAAATCAAAAAACCAAGAGTCAGAAAATCTGGACAAGAAGTTTTACTAGAAAGCTATGCAAATTTAAAATCCGAAGCAGATCTTGGAGAAATTGTTTTCAAACTGATGGTATCTGGTCTAACGACACGGCGATTTAGAGAATGCTTGAAAGATGTATCTGAGCAACTTGGAGTTTCAAAATCAAAGATATCCAGAGAATTTGTAAATGCTTCTAGAGCACATTTTAACAAACTGAATACGAGAAAATTTCCAGGCAAAGAATTCTTTTCCATTTTCATTGATGGTATTCATGTAGCGGATGAAGTGATAGTAGTTGTATTAGGTGTAGATAAAGAAGGACACAAGCATTTTTTGTCGGTGGTACAAGGCTCAAGTGAACATTCTGAAATAGTATTATCTGCTTTAAGGAAACTACAAGATCGTGAAATTTCACTTACTGAACGGGTTTTGGTTGTCTCAGATGGTTCAAAAGGAATTGAGAAAGGCATTAAGCAATACTTTGGTGAAAACTATGATCACCAAAGGTGTATTTTACATAAAATGAGAAATATAAAAGCGTGCTTGCCCAAAGAATATCATGATGAATTTCAAATTGAATATAAAGCAATTTTCAATTTGAATGAATACTCGAAGGCTAAAGAATCTTTGAAAGCAATGGAACATTGGTTAGGGAATATCAGTGAAACAGCTAAGATGAGTCTGTTAGAAGGTCAAGACAATCTATTGACTTGTCATAGAATCCAATTACCAATCGAAATTCGAAAAACATTTCAATCAACGAATCCCATTGATTCAGCCTTTTCACATCCAAGATTTCAAATGAACCGAGTAAAAAGGTGGCGTAAAAATCGAGACATGACAACACGATGGACAGCAGCTCTCCTATATGCACAAGAGCTTCATTTCAGAAAAGTAAAAGGATACAAAGAAATAGAAAAATTTCTATCCAATTATTTAGCCAATAAAAAAGTAATTGAAGAAAACTTTACAGAGATGAATATATCTTTATCCGCCTAATTGATTTCTAACGGTTTTTGGGACAATCTCCCTGCAAGACCCAATTTTGCGATTGTAATTATTCTTGTCTCTTACCTCAGCTATAAACTGTTATTTGGTTTCACAACCGAATACTACCAACCTTTCAAACAGGATTTCAGAGCAGCTGCACAATATTTAATAGATAATAATAAAAATTCCAATCCAATCTATTCATTCAATAGTACGGAATATTACAATTACTACTTTGATCATCTTCCACATGAACAAGAATTGGTAGTCCTGAGCTATGAGTATTCTAAACCGAATCTATTGGAATATCAGGATAAAGATTTTTTCTTGATAGAGAGCCATATAGAACTCGATGAATTTCCCAAAGATCTAATTGGTAAATTAGACCAAAAATACAATATATTTATCCACAAAGAAAATGGATTGACAATCTACAAATTAAATAAGAAGAAATAGCTAACGATGTTATCGATTATACTACCAACCTATAATGAATCTGAGAATATAACAAAATACATTCCAATACTGCATTCCCTATTCAGTAAAGTGAACCTTAAGTTTGAAATCTTAATTGTAGATGATAATTCTCCAGATAAAACCTGGAAGATTGCTGAAGACTTGTCCAAACAATATAATTCTGTTAGATCCTTCAATCGAATCGGTGACAAAGGTTTAAGTTCGGCTGTTCTTTTTGGAATTCATCAAGCAAAGTATGAAACTATATGCGTACTCGATGCTGATATGCAACATGATGAATCAATTGTTCCTAAAATGCTTGAGGAAATGAAGAATCATGATTTAGTGATTGGTTCTAGAAAAGTGGTTGGCGGTGAATATGGCGAAATGCCCTTTTACCGTCAAGTTATGAGCAAGGTAGCTGATCGTATTGCAAATCTTATCATTCCTATTCCCGCAAAGGATAGCATGAGCGGTTTTTTCATGATAAGAAAGAAGTTGATTCTGGATAACTTAGAAAAATTGAATCCGAAAGGTTTCAAGATATTACTAGAAATTCTTTGTCGAATTCCCAATCTCAAAATAAAAGAAATTGGCTATAGTTTTCGCCAACGAGTTCATGGAAAAACGAAATTGTCTTCCATGGTGATTATTGAATATTTCACTTCTTTGCTCGAGATACGTTTCAATATTTCTATCACAGCTACATTTATCAAATATAGTTTTGTTGGTATTATGGGGGTTTTTGTAAATTTATTATTTCAATTTTTATCATCAATGATACTGGAAGACAATGCTATAGTAAATTATGAGAATCAGTTTTTTAAACCAAGTCTAGCTGTAATTGTAGGATTTGAAGTTAGCTTATTGAGCAATTTTTTTCTGAACCATTTTTGGACTTTCAATAAAACATTGAATAGCTTAGTGCCTTCACTATTAAAATTCCATCTTATTTCAATTCTTGGATTTCTGATTCAGATTTCAGTCTGGGCGTTTCTATTCTCTGCATGGCTCCATTATTTAGATTCTTATAATGGACTGGCAACCTACGTGTCAAATTTCATAGGAATCATTACAGCATTTGTAAGTAATTTCTATCTAAATAAAAATGTTACTTGGAAGTAAAAAGGGTAATCCCCATTGGTAAGGTTTGGCTGGATTTGCAAAACGATAAATCCCGTATGCAATCCTTGCCATTCAATGACGCATTGATTTTTGAATTAGGCATAGAAATCACAAGCATTCTCTTTTTATCGACTTTTAATTTATTCTGTTCAGCGATGAATTTCTCTAAGTTCTGCTCGGGAACATGAAGAAATATTTTATCATAGTATAAAGATTGAAGATTTAGTGGAAGATCCAATTCAGTAAAAACAAAAATATCTTCGATTCGATCCTTTAGTAAACTATTTATTGAATACAATTGATTATCAGCATCTCTGATATATTTTATAGCCCAGGAATATTGGGTAAACGAATAAATAGATGCAATTACAGCATACACCAATGCCAAACTCAATAATATGTTGGTTGAAATTATTCTAGTTAGATGACTGAATTTAAGTTCTCTATATTCGATTTTTAACTTATCAACAATTATCTGTAGAAAAAAACCAAATAGAAGAAATGCAAGTGGGTATGTTCCAAAAAGGTATCTTGGCGAAATATGATCTCCATGATTTGGTGCAAAACTCAATAATAAAATCGTGGAAAGAATAAAGGCGATGGAAATATATAGTTTTGCAGATTGAAATTTAAAATCTTTAATCCAATAGAAAATTGGAATAAAACATAAAATTAAGTAAGGTGATTGTTTAAAAAAACCTCGATTTGAACCAAACAATAGTTCGTAAATAATTTGAGATCTGGAATTATTCACGGTGATTTCATTTTGCATGGTTAAAGTATATCGAAAGCCAAGCGGATGACCGTGTATTGAGTTATTTAAAAATAGCATAGAAATAAAAACGAGGATAAAAGGCAATCCAAAGTATAAAACAATATTCAAAAATTCTTTTCTATCTCTAATTAATACAAGTAAACCTAAACATAACAATACGAATGTCAATTCTAGTCGAAAGTAAATAGACAAACCAAAAAATATTCCACCGAGTATTAATTTTTTCTTATTCTTGCGGAATGAATTCGAAAACAAAAAATACGTTCCGCCATTAAAAAACATCAAAGCAATCGAATATTCATGAACTGCATAAATATAAACTTGCATTGTAGTTCCAAACAGATAAAGAAAAACCGCAACACAAGCAATTGCATAATCAATCTTCCATAACCTTATAAATAAGAACAGAAATGCTGATGATACAATTAAGCTTAAGATTTCTACGATATATATTCCAAGATTACTCAAGAATAAATAAAAGACAGATACGAAAACTGGAAAATATGGAGGAAAATCTATATAAGCGATTTGATCAATGAAGCCCATATACGGCTCATGGAAAGGAATGTATGAATAGTTTGGATCTAGCGACTGTCCACGGTAGTTAAAGGCAAAACTCGAGAAATTAGAATCAATAAAATCCTTGATTTGTATCCACATCAAACCTGAGTCACTGTAGAAAATGTCAAAGTGTATCTTTTGTAAAAAATAAGAAGTTATTAATAGAAGCCAGATGCAAGGTAGAATAGCAAATTTCCAATTCATTTCTGCTTTTTCTTTTTATCATTATCTGTTTCAAAATTTTCTTTTTCAATAACAATTATTTGGGAATCGTTTTCGTTTTCTGACTCTTTCTTAGTGGAAGTAGAGCAAGCAAAAACAAAACAGCCTAACATAAATACTATGCAAATTGATTTTGATAGAAAAAATTTACTAATTTGGTCTTGTTGCATTGTTAATTGTGTGGTTAGGAAAACAGGAAGGAATCAGATCAACCTATCGATTGCAATTACTCACAATCGATAGGATTTTTACAACTTATTTGAAGTCTTTTTCCTTCATTTTGAAGTTCTCTTTTACAGTAGGTTGTTTAGCAGGCGCAGGCTCATTAGCTTGCGGTGTTTCTTTAACCTGAGGTTTGTCAGAAGAGCAGAAAGCAAATGATAGTGCGAGTACCAGAATAGTAATGTAAGTAATAATCTTTTTCATAAAAAGTATCTCCTATTGACAAAAAAAACCAATATTCTTGATTTGTCCATGATAAATAGTGGAAAAATGGGAATTTTCATTGTTATTGAAGGAATCGATGGCTCAGGCAAATCAACATTGGCGAAAAGACTTTGTGAATCATTAAAGAATGTTGGCAAAGCAACTTCTTTATATCGAGAGCCAACTGATTATCCCTCTGGAAAATATCTAAGAGAATTTCTCACAGGAAAAATAGAATTGAATCGAGATGAGCAATTAGAAGCCTTTATCAATGATAGAAAAGAATCAGTAAAACTGAATATTTTACCTTCATTAGCAAGAAATGAAATTGTAATATTGGATCGCTACTTCTATTCAACTGCCGCTTACCAAGGTAATGAACAATTATCACCAAAACATATATTAGCTATGAATGTTAAGGAAGGATTTCCAATTCCTGATTTCCTTTTTTATTTGGAGATAGATCCAACTATAGCATTGAATCGTATCCAATCGTCGCGGAGTTCGATGGATCGTTTCGAAACTCTTGATAAACTAAAAGCTATTGAAAAAAACTACAATGAAATTCTTCCAAATTTTGCTGTAAGATTAGATGCGGAATTAAAAACGGAAGATAATATAAAAAATATTCTATCTAAGCTCTACCTTTAAAACTGATAGCCATCATATCACCTTGGTTTGTGATTTTAACAAGATAATCGAATATTTTTTTTGCTATCCTATAAAGCATACTAGCATTCTTCCTAGTAGTAAACCCGCTTCCATATGTAACGGAACTATGATAAGAAAATCCAATTGATTCCATTGCCTTAATAAAATTTGTCCTGCCGAAATAGAATAGATGTTCTGGAACATTCAGAAATCGCCAATCCTGCTTCAAGAAGCGAGAAATGATTCCCCATCGACAGGTTGATATAACAACGATTCCATCTTCTTTAAGGTGAAGTTTGATTTTGCTTAGAATTTTGATTGGTTCTCTCATATGCTCAATAGATGCCCACATAGTTATAAGATCAAATTTCTGGCTTCCTAATGAGTCCCATTCCAAGAAATCCTCTTGGAAGATTTCTAATCCTAAATTTTCCCGACCATACCTAACCGGTTCGTCAGCGATTTCGATTCCGTAACTTTGAAAGCCTTGGTTTCTCATAAAATCTACAAAAAATCCAGCGGCACAGCCTATATCGAGAGATTTTGGTTTTTGAAGATTGCCACTAGATTGCATAATGAATTGATTCAGATCCACTTTCAAATCGGAAAGGTTTAGATTCCAGACTCGAAACAATTCCTTTCTTGTATCATCCGAATAGTAATTGTCATAGCCTCGATCCGTTCGTGTAGTAAAATACTCATTCGAATAATAAGCATTCAACGACTCTTGAGAAGGAATGGGATTTACTTGAACTGTTTTGCAATCACTACATTCATAAATAGAATGCAATTCTCCATCTTTACTCGATTTGGAGAAAAGCAATTTCAATTTTGAAGAATTACAAATTCCGCAAGACTTAAGCAAAATTAAGTTTTCTTGTAAACCATTTGAAAAAAGTCACTGCGCATATTCACATTTGTGAATTGACCACCATATTCGATCGTAGTAGTCATGCTTGACTTATCATTGATTCCACGAGTTGATACGCACATATGACTCGCTTCAACCACCACGATAACATCTTCAGTGTTCAAGACTGATTTCAATTCATTGAATATCTGAACTGTCATTCGTTCTTGCACTTGCGGTCTTTTAGCAAAATAATCAACAATTCGATTGATCTTGGAAAGTCCTATCACTCTACCGTTGGAAATATACCCAACATGAGCTTTTCCTAATATTGGAAGGAAGTGATGCTCACAAGATGAAGCAACACTGATATTACTTTCCACAAGCATCTTATTGTATTGGTATTTGTTTTCAAAAACAGAAATGCTAGGCTTATTCTCTGGATTGAGACCGGAAAAAATTTCCTGAACGAACATCTTTGCAACTCGATACGGAGTTCCCTTCAGACTATCATCAGTGAGATCCAAACCTAATTCATCCATAATCAGGGCAAAATGCTTTTGGATATTCGCAATCTTTTCATTATCCGTCTTATCAAAAGCATCCTTGCGAAGTGGAGTTTCAATGGAGGTTAAAATATGGTCATCACCGTTGGCTGTGAAAACTTCGTATTCAGGGTTCAGGATCATTAACTTTTCCTTCAATTTTCTACTGGATACCAGCATAGTTTTAGACAAAGTCTATTCTCCAATAAATTGGAGTTTTGAGAATTTTTTGACTATTTAAGATCTTTTTAACAATCGCAAGAAAAGCCCCAGTATGGCAAGCACTACTACAATAGTAGAAGATGTAGGGAAATATACGATTTCATTGTTGTAATCGATCCCAATCAAAGAAATGCTAAAACCTAACAAAGTGGACATAACACTGATGCAAACTCCAAATATCAGTAATCCCTTAACGCTTCGAACGAAGACAAGCCCAGTGTAGGCAGGAATGAGAAGATGAGCAGTTGCGTAGAATGATCCGAGAAGATGAACAGAAATACTGAGTAATAGAACTGCAATTCCATGAAATATCAAATCATAAAATATAGCCGAATATCCACGAACGCGGAATTCATCTCGATCAAATGATAGAAATAAAAACTTACGAAAGAAAATGATAAATAAAACAAATGATATGAATAATAGCAGAAAATGAAGGTCCGAACTCTTCACTTGATTGGTTAATATATCACCAAAAAAGGCTGCCATGATTTGGTTTTTTACATTTCCGCCTAGAGAAAGCAAAAATTGCGAAAACGACGCAAAGAATACAAAAAGTACGCCTAACAAAGTATCGCTATGCTTTCTATCTCGTTGGTTAATCGAGATCAAAGGGGCCAATATTACAAGTGAAACAAAAACAGCAAACCATTCTCCTTCGATACCCAAGAATAGAGAAACTGCAACACCGCTCGTAACCACTTGAGAAAGTGCAACACCAAAAAAAGCCATATTTCTTAGAACCAGAAATGCTCCAAATAATGAAAGTAAGGCTCCCAATACAATTCCAAGCATTAGTTGAGGAAAAAAGAATGAAAATGTCTCAAAAACTTCCCAACTCATAACTTTATCACATCTTTATCTTGGATTTTTAAAACTTGATCAAAATGATTCAGCCATTTTTGAGAAAGATTGTGCGTGATAATAAAAAAACCAACGCCGTCGCTTGCCTTTTCTTTTAAAACATCGAAAATATCTTTTTGAGATTTTTCATCAAGGGCATCCATGGGCTCATCAAGAAAAACCAATTTGGCTCCAGATAAAAGCGACCTTGCTATCAAATATTTTTGGAGCTGTCCGCCGCTGCACTCTCGCAAAAGTAAATCTTGAATTTCTAATATACCAATTTTTTCCATAAGTTCCAATTCATTAGAAGTTGGCGTCCAACGAAAAAATGGAGAGCGAGAAATGGATTGAGACATTGCGAGTGCATCTCGTATCGTGAGAGGAAATTCGAGTTTTAAACTTTTCGCCTGAGGCACAAGCGAATTCGACACTGCTTCTGCAAATTCATAACTGCCACTCAAAGGCTTCAATAGTCCTGTAATTGTTCGAACCAGGGAAGTCTTGCCCGAACCATTCGCTCCAACCAAGGCTACGATCTGTCCTTCCAGCATAGCAATATCAACATGGCGCAAAATTACTTGATCTGCTCTATAACCTACACTTAGATCTTTGGTTGTGAACAGCAATTATTTATTGCCTCGAGTGTTGGTCTTATCTAACGCTGTGCGTATTTTATCTAAAGAAATACGAATCGTATCTTCGTAAGTGATTGCTTCCGGGATAGCTTCTACTGAAGTCGGCATAACTATTACAACAGAATCAGGAACACGGCTAGATACATACTCAGCATACTGACGATTGTTTACGGGAGAGACAAGAATTACTTTAATATTATTCGCAATCATTGAGCGAATGATCTGTTCTAAATAGCGACTTGATGGAGGAACACCTGGTCTTTCTTCTAAAGTAAGATTCGCATTGAATCTAAAACGATTGGCAAGATAGAGAAACTCATCATGAAAAACAGCAACCCTCGAACCAAAATATGGCTCAAATTTTTTCATTTCGGTTTTTACTAAGTCTACAAGTTTTGCTTTGAAATCCGAATAATTTTTATTATAGTAATCTTTGTGTTCAGGATCAACTCTTGAAAAAGCTTCTGTCATTGTCCGTGCAATTTGTATCACGTTGACCGGATCTGACCAATAATGCGGATTCCCAAAAATATGCATATCACCCATAGATCGGTCAACTTGCATTGTTGGTTTTCCTAAGATTTTGATTCCGACACTTGCATCACAATATCCATTTTGGCCTTTCTGAATTGAGCTGTTTCTAGATTGTTCAAGTATGAGTGGAACCCATCCAACTTCCAAATCTAAACCAACCATACAAAAAACATCCGCTCGATTGAGTTTAACGAGAAAATCTGGTCTCGTCATAACAAAATGTGGATCATCAAAACCACGTATCAATGAAATAACATTAACTCGATTTCCGCCGACTTGAGATGCAATATATCTTAAATCTGTTGAGGTCGTAACAACATTAAGTAATTTCTCTGAAAAAATCGGTTGCGAGATAAGAATTGCTAAAACAATCGATAATTTGCTAATATTAAATGAGAATTTCTTTATAATAGAAAATTCTAATAGATTACGGATACTTATTTTATAACCAAGAAATTTCGTATTAATGAATTTTTGTTTTAATATACTTCGCATAAATTATCCTAATATTGATGTGCTGGATGTGAACCCAATAGAAATGTTGCCTGAACATAGTATCGATAATCTACAAACTCTTCATTGTCATTACGAGAAAAATCTGCTGTATAACGACGTTCTGTACTGATCCGAATAAATGAAAATTCTGAAGGACGATAAGTCACTTGAATCGTATTTGCCTCTACTGCGTTCCGTGCAAAATTGCCCTGGCTGTCTCTAAGATTTGGCACATTAAAAAAGTCATATCTATAACCAATTAACCATTGCTGCGCAAATTGATAATCCAAAAATATATAGTAACCCCATTGCGTATCCATCGGAACAGCTTCTTTAATTAGCAAATCAGGATTTGTTGTTTTTGGGAAACGATTTTCTCGATACCATAGCTCACTCATTAGAATAAAAGAGCGTAGGTTACTTCTGTTCCATCTCAACACTGCATCAAGTCCGTATTGCCTACGTTCTGCATTGGAAGCTGGATCTGGTTCAAATCGTACGGCAGTTCCACCGAATTGTGCTCCCCAGTTATCACCTATATAATAAAAATTCTTTAAATGTGCATAGAACATTGGATTATTCTTATTCAATCCACCGTTATGAGTATGTCCCCAATAACGACCATTTGTTGCACCTAAGACCAATTCTTGAGTAAATTTCTCGAAAAAAGGAATTAGAAAACTGACCTCGCCACCTGTATCTTCAACAGCTTCACGATCCATAAGTTTCTCATGAACAATTGGTGCCATAGTAAAAGGCCAATCGTGTCTATGAATCCTATTCAATCTTCCCCAATCCAAAAACATTTTACCAACTTTGAGATTAACATATTTGGATAAAAACGGAAAAATTATATTCGCTTCATGAACTTCGAACATGTATTTTCCATTTTCGTTATGTGCTGCAACCAACAAATTTCCCCTACCCCATTGATCAATAGCACCGAAAAATCCAAACTCAGCTTCTCGCAGATCCAAACTATTGGATGTCGTTTGTGGTTTATTGTTATCCCATGATCCTACCAAATCAACGGCTGCCGTCATATCCATCATTAGATTTTGATTGGATCTATCACCAGTTAAAGGATCAATTTGCGTAGGCGATGTAAATCCTCTGGATTGATCGAAAGCCTTTTCTCTCTCTTCTATTTCTCTCAGTTCTTTTTCTAATTCTTCTTCCCACTGCTTATTGGAATCACGATTCGTTCCTGTGTTGGCTTGCGCATAGATGAGATCTTCATTGGTTACATTCTTGGGGAAAATCTTACTTAAAGGAAGGGAAAACATAGGTTCATATTCTTCTTCCGAATGGAACCTTGACGAAAAATATTTTTTATCAGAAATGTCCTGTGATTTTTGATTGGTTGAAATTGGGTTATGATATTTATTTTTGTTTTCGTATTTATTTTGGATTTCTTGAAATCCAAGCGATTCTGAATTCAAAGAATGAGAATGTAGAGCAAATGCAATAATAAGAATCTCGATAAGAAGAACAGTTATTCTAGTAGATATGGACTCTATTTTTGCAAGAAGATATTCAATAATATGAGCTGTATAATGAGTTCGAAATTTCACAGTTATTTTCTTTTGTTTACAATGTTTTAGAAGTGGTTATTGTCTGTCGATTTTCTTCGAGATACAAGCTAAGAATTTTTCATACATATACAATAAGGAATCGCAGCCTTTGAAAAACAAAGCTGCGAAATCCCTACTATTGGCAAATAACATTTTGTATCTATTTGCCAATTACATATGAAATAAGTTATTTACTTATTTTATTACGCCTGCAGTTCCAAATTTATTGCTATAGATTTTTACTTTAGAAATTGTAGCATCGCTCGTAACAAATCCAACTCCTGAGTCTAATGCAAATTTAGCTAATTCAGTAGTGTTACCAAAATTGCCAAAAATTTCAGATTCGTAATCCCAAGTATAATTGGATCTATCATTGGTTGTAAGTTCCGAACATGGTTTAGGCCATGCGATCAAGTGAGCTTCAATTTCTGTTGCTTTTACTTCTCTATGGTTTTCTAGACAAAAAGTTTTGGAAGTTCCTGGAGCAGAAGCAAAACTCGTAGCACCTGTTCTAGTTAGTGGTGTTAATGTGCCAGCATTTGCATTGGTTCCATCCGTAGTCACAATTCCTCGAATTCCACCAACTTCTAAGCGATACCAAGCTTTCGTATTATTATTCAATAAATTACTTGCAGCGTTTGAAGTTAAATATATATAAGAACTTGCAGAGTTTAAGGTAAAAGTTATCTCAACGGGTGTCTCGCGTGCAAGATTGGCTATATTTTCCTTTTGTTCAGCTTCACCCCAACCTAAAGTAAAATTGTTCGAATACCTTCCAGAAAGTCCACCTACCGTAATTGATTGAAAACCAAAAACAGTTAGAGCAGAATCGTTGCATCCACCAATCGTAAATGTTTTACTTCCTGATTCTTCTGTCGTTGCACATGAAGCTCCAGAAGATAATGCAAGCAGAGCAAACAAACTTGAATCGTCATCCTCATCTTTGGTATCGCAAGTTACAACAGTCAGCATCAAAAATAATGCAGCTATGTATTTTATTAAACGTTTCATAAACACCTCTTTTCTATTTATGCAACATTGTTGCATTTGTGACCATGTTGCATAAGTGAATTTGGACGTCAAGAAAATCATTATGAAGAAACTAAATAAAAAAGGCACCCAAGATTTTAGTCCTGCGTGCCTTCACAAAAAGAATTTGGATTGAAAAATTAACGTTTAGAGAATTGTGTTCCTCGACGAGCTTTGTGTAATCCGTATTTTTTACGTTCCACCATACGATTGTCACGGGTAAGAAAACCTTCTTTCTTCAATGATGCTCGTAAGCTACCGTCAAATTCACAAAGTGCTCTACTTAGTGCATGAGCTATCGCTCCGATCTGTCCAGTGATTCCGCCACCACTTACATTGATATTGATATCGAATTTGCTTCTTCCATCAATTAAATCCAATGGCTTAAGTGCTTGAGAAACCTTTCCAGGTCCACCTACGATGTATTCGTTGATGTCTTTATGATTTACGATGATCTTGCCCGAACCCGATTTCAAACGAGCACGTGCTACAGAAGTCTTTCTTCTTCCAACAGTCCAGATTGCATTGTCTTTAGTCATGATAATTCCTTATATCTCCAGCTTCACAGGTTTCTGTGATTGAAGGTTATGTCTGTCGTCAGCAAATACACGACAATGTGTGAGCATTGCAGATCCAAGTCTGCTTTTTGGTAACATACCTTTTACACCTTCAAGAATGATTCTCTCAGGATCTTTATTAACAAGTTGATCAAAAGTCCTGGTCTTCATACCACCTGGATATCTTGAGTGATGGTAATATACTTTTTCTGTTCGTTTATTGCCTGTTACATTTACTTGCGATGCATTGATGATGATAATACCATCACCGCAATCTTGGTTGGGTGTAAATGTTGGTTTATGCTTACCGCGCAATCTGCTCGCAACTTCTGAGCACAATCGACCGAGAGTTTTACCTTTCGCATCGATTAGAAACCAGTTTTTCTGGGTTTCTTCCTTCTTAAGGGAAGGAGTTTTATGTTCTTTTGATAGTACTGACATCCAAATTTCCTTTCTTTGGACAGGATTTTCGTTTCATCCAGAGAGTCAATGGTAAAACGTGGAAATCCATGAAAGAAGACTCGATCATACAGAGCCTCTATCGATCGAAGCAGTCTCCGACCGACGATTGTTTTCTATGGAATAAAAACCGACTCGTAACAACCGATTCCATGAGTGAAGGAACTCATTTTCGTCATGATTGGTCAAGCCCAGAAGAAATCGCCTGGAAATTGGTCGAAATCAATGCCTCCGATATTGGGGCTTCAGGTGGTGTTCCAAAGATTTGTTTTCTCAACTTAGGCTTATCGCAATTATCTTCTAAAGAAAGTTGGATAAATCGTTTTGCCAAAAGCCTAAATGATCGTCTCGATCTCTACAAAATCCTTCTTGCCGGAGGAGATACTTTTTCCTCACCTCATACGGTTCTGAGTCTCACAATGATCGGAGAACTAAAAGAAGGCTATACATATTGGAATCGATCCGAAGCTAAGCCAGGCGATCGATTGTATATAACGGGCAGTCTTGGTCTTTCCAGTCTTGGTTATAAATTTCTGAGTCAAGGTTTTTCAAGGCCGAGAGAAAATGAAAAAGCAGGATTGCACTTAGAGCATAAGGAAAATGCAAGCGATTATTTGAAATTTCAATCAATTACAAAGCATATCACTCCGTTGTCTCGCCATATTCTCATTCCAGAATTGCAAAAATTCAAAATCACATCATGTATGGATATTACCGATGGTCTTGTACAAGATGCAACACGACTTGCAAAAACAAGTTCTGTTAGTTTAGAAATTGAAATCAATCATCTGCCAGAGTTTTCCGAATTCATTCAGTATATGGAAGTAGATGAATTAATCACCTCAGGCGAAGAGTTAGAATTGCTATTTACTTCAAGAGATGCAATCCCAAGTTCAATCCTCGGAATTCCTATAACCTGCATTGGTAGAGTTGGGATGCAGGAATACAGTAACATCTCAAATTCATCAGAATCCAAATCAAAAAATTTGAACTTAAATTCCGATCTAAAAAACGATTTGCCTGAAGACAAAAACTCAGATTCGCCTAATGTTCATTTTTATAGAGATGGTAAGTTGTATTTGCCTCAATCAAAAGGATTCATCCATTTCCAAGAAAATGAATGAATCCAGATTTTGAAAAAATTAATTTGTAAAATTCTCGAATTTATTTTGTCTCAGAATTCTATAAATCTTTGAAAATCAAATTAGGCAGGCCATTTTTGGTTGGTCCATGCTTGATCCCAAAACATCCATTCGTATCTTGCGCTTGTGTGAAAGTCACTTAGCGCTCGATTTTTGGTTTCTCCATCAGAACGATCGGCATATTTCTGCAATCTAGACAAAAGTTCGTTCATGTAATCATTGAATCCAGGATCCGAATACATTTTCAACCAATCTGCATAAGGATGTGTATCTGGTATCGTTCCCATTTTCTTGAGTAGATGCTGTCCCAATTCAATATACAACCAAGGACAAGGTGCAATTGCTGCAACGGCTTCCACTAAACTTCCACGCAGTGCAGTCGAAATCATATGATTCTGATAGGCTCGATTGCTTGGTGTTAATTCAATTTTTGCAATGTCTTCTGAGTTGTATCCTAACTTTGCACCATACCCTGCATGCAATTGACTTTCGACCACCAACGCCATGCGCGCGGCATCAACAAACCATAATTTGTCGACAGGATCTTCTGCTTTTGTGGAAATGATAGCACAAGCATCCGAGAAAGCTTCAAGATACCTCGCGTCTTGCATCTGATAGAATTTAAAAATTTCTGGTTTTAGACTTCCGTCTGCGAGAGCAATAACAAAGGGATGCTCAAATGATGCACCCCATGAATTGCCTGTAATATCCATACATCGCTTAGCGAATGCGGGAACTGTAAAATGATCTGCCATAGATCCTCCTTAATATGGAGGGTAAATAGCATTTCGGGTTATCAGCATTCCTACGCCTGTATGAACAGGATCAGGTTCTAAGGGTCCACCTAGTTCATCTAGATATCTCAGCCAAAATTTGGCACCCCTTGCATCTCACCACTCCAACCCAAGACTGATAATCAATGGTTAAGTGGACAGTCTTTTTTTTGGAAGAAACTACTTTCCGTAAGTTTCATCCCTAACAACGCCTTTGTAATCCCATCCCTTTGGAGTATGACAAGATAGACAATTTGCTAAAACTGGTGCTGCTTTGATTTTTTTTGCAAATGAAGGATTCGCAACATTCTTTGAGAGATCATCTTTATAAGAACTAATATCAATATCACCGTTAGGTCGAATAGAAGTTCCTGAACCAGCTTTTACGAGTTCGCTTTTGGATCCTGCTGAATTGCCAATCTCAACCTTTCCTTCGCAGATACAATTCATTGCCATTTTTTCTTTAGCAGAATACATGGTTGCAAATGCAGTTCCCCTAACACCAGCAGTTGAAGTTGGAGTTTTAGCTGTAAATTTGGTATCTCCCAAATTACTTAATTTGAACCAAGCAAAACCTGATTTGAGATCCACGCTTCCATCTTTTTTACCATCTGGAAAAGATGATATTTCTAACTCAGTATTGGGAGCAATTTTGAATTCTGATCCCTTGAACAAAACTGTCAATCGAGATCCGTTTCCGGCTTTAACCAAAGATCCTTCTGGAATTTTATCCCCAAGTTTCAAGGGATTCCACTTTGAAGTTTTGGATGGTTTAACAAAAGTTTTACCAATCACAAAGCTCACTGTTGCATCATTATTGGATTGACCGATTACATGTGCGACCGACAAGACCAAAACCAAAACAGCCAGTAACAAACCACTCATTTCTTTTCTTCTTACATTCTTCATCTTATCTTACTCCTCATTAAAATATAAAACTAGCTCTAATAAACAATCGTTCTTCCCTCTTAGAATAAGAAACGATTCCTAAATTCGTATTGCGTGTAAATTGGCTCTCATATTCATTCTGGGATCTAGTCTCTCCGATCGGATCAATATAGATTCGTTCTCGCTCTCCACGAGGATTGAAATTTGTCGTAATACTCCCACCTAGTCCGAAGCGAAAATTTTCCGCAATTCTATACTCTACTATTATTGATCTTTTGATAAATTCTTCTTTGGATGAGTAAATATTTTCTGGATTGAAATCATTCGGATTGTTCAAGCGATAGGAGACTTCATCTTTATCAGAAAAATTAGCATTGAGAATTCCATTTCTTCCAGTCCCCTTTTCTCCACGAAAAACGATCCAGAAGTCATTAAATCCAAAACCTAACCAAGAATATATGGCATGCCCAAATCGATCACGATTGTAAATCACTGGACTTGTAGAATTCAATCGATCTCTTACTGATCCTTCGTAATCCCGACGCCATATATATCCCGCACCAAAATGTAGATATTGATTGTGATCAACAGTCAATTCAAATCCAGCTGTTTCTCCCTTTCTCGATCTGAGATCTTTTTCTAAGAATGTATTCGGATTGTTGTCATCTACCATACAATTCGATCTGCGTTCCAAACATTCATTGCCGGCGAGTCCGACTAAATTCTTGGATCTTGCTATCGCATGCAGACCAAACTTCCAATCCTCAATTGTAGGCGAAACAGATATTCTCGCATAACCATCAACACCCGAAGATTCTACATTCTGAACACTGCGATAACCTTCACCATTTGCTAGTCCTAACTGAAGATTGAGAATCGAAATCTCTCCTATCCAAGAAAGACCTAAGTCTGCGGGAGCATTGAAAAATCCTAAGCTCTCAGTAGGAGATCTGTCCATATAACGCCAATCCCAACTTCCATTCCATTGAGTGAAGGTGCTTGGCATTTCCTGAATTCCGAAAATAATTTTCTGATTGAATCCGAACGCATTGTATTTCTTTTTAATATTTCCTCGCCTAATTCCTAATGTATATGGATCGGCTTTATTGCCTTGATTGGTCACCGTATCATTAGAGAAGGAACTTGATCGGATTACTTCTGTCCATAATTCAGCTTCAAGACCTAACTCCTCCCATTCCTTATTTATGGTCAAAAGAGTCCAAGGTAGTGAGAATCCCGTCTGATCGTTAGGAGAGGTATCTGAATATCCACTGGATGCATCTCTTGTTCTATAACCAAAAGATGGAGTTATAACACCACCAATCTTGAGCCCATAATAATCGTCAGGCTCTTCATCCTTTTGTGTTACAATCCGTTCGGAAAATATTGGCGAAGAAATGAATATGCTAATCAGGATAAGGGTCTGAAGATATACTAATATAGATCTTGATTTAGTGTTAGAATTAAATTTAACTAAAAGAAGTATTTGATTAATAGAAAAAATATCGCGAATTGCAAATATTTTTTTTCCATGTAACCGTGACAGTTTTATGACATTTCTCATTCAGATCTCTAAAAACCAAAAACTTTCGTTCATCTTGTACACAATAAACGAAACCTATAGTTTTTTCTGATTTGCTTCGATAAAGGTTACAATTACAAGGATTTTTTTATGAGGACAAAAATTATTTCTTTTTCATCAATACCATTTGGTTGCCAACTTCCATGGATTGGTCAAGAAAATAATGATCTGTGAGTTTTCGAATTAAATAAAGTCCAAGTCCTTCTTCTCTATAATCACTGAGATCATAAGACTTCATGGATGCTAGTTTCGATTTTACTCCATAATCTCGAATTCTGATCTCGACTTTTTCTTTGAAGAACTCCATATCGATAAATATAGGACGATCGTAGTTCTCAAGATAGGCATGCTTTATTATATTCTGAACCGCTTCACCAACGATAAGTCTGATATCTGCAGAATCATAAAGTGAGAAACCATTATCGCGCGCTGCGTTGAAGACAAAACTTCGAGAGAGAGAAAGGTATTTTGGATGGGATGGAATCTGCAGCCTAATTGTATTTGCATAATTAGGCTTCTTAGAATTCTTAAATTCTTTCATCCGCGTGGGTGATATTTTTTATGAATTTCCCTTAGAGTCTTATTCGCCATATGTGTATATATCTGAGTTGTTGATATATCAATATGTCCTAATAATTCTTGAACCGCCTTTAGGTCGGCATGGTTCTCAATTAAATGAGTTGCAAAAGAATGTCTCAAAGTATGTGGTGTGACTTTTTTCTTTATTCCAGTTCTCTCAATATAATGATTTAACAGTCTCCATACGGACTTTCGGTTTATAAAAGAACCTTTCTTGGAAACAAATATGTAATCACAAAGTCTTTTTTTGAGTATTTCTGGTCTGGACTCCGCGAGGTATTTCTTCATGATCTCAAGTGATTTCTCACCAAATGGAACGAGTCTCTGTCTTCCACCTTTTCCCTCAACAGTTAGAGTCATACCCAATAAATCAATATCAGCAATTTTCAAGTTACAGGCTTCTGAAATTCGTAGTCCAGAAGAATACAATAATTCAAAAATGCATTTATCTCTAAGCTCATAGATATTATCTTCACGAATAGATTTGAATAATTCCTCAATCTCTTCTTGAGTCAAATAGTCAGGAATGCTACGATTGACTTCTGGAGTTTCAATTTTCTCAGTCGGATTAAAATCGAGCTTATTTTCTTCTTTTAGAAATTTATAAAATTGTCTTATAGCAACTACTTCACGTGCTAAAGTTTTGGAAGAAATTTTTCTTTTCTTTTCTTCGGCAAGAAATCGCATAATATCATTTGCTTTAACTTCTAGAAAATCGATATGTTCTTTCTCAAGAAAAACCGCAAACTTATTTAGGTCATATCCATAGGAATGGACAGAGTTATCGGATAAACCTTTTTCAACGGTTAGGTATTCTGTAAAGTTTTGAAGTAATCTACTTTGGGCGTTTGACAATTTGGATTCCATTTCTACTCTCTTAGGATATTAAAAGATTCGGACAAATGAGACAAAAGACCTGTAACTTTTTTTGGTTGGATGAAAATTGCTTATAAAAAAATCTATAAACAAATGATAAGAAGTTATGTTTTTTTTCTGTTGATTATTGTCCTTTTGCCGAGCGCATGTAACCCTGCAAAAGGACTTGCGGAAAGAGCTTTCGATGATGAGAAAAATGGGAATATTCAACAGGCACTTTATGGTTATGAATTGGCCTTAAAGGAGAAGCCTGATTATTTTCTTGCACATAAAAGAATGGGAATCATACTTTCGCGGATTCCAGAGAGTTGGGGTGTCGCAATATGGCATCTTGAAAAAGCATTGAGTTTGCAGCCCAAGGATGAGGAAATCAGAGTTGAATTGTTCTATCTTTTTTTGTCCACAGATAGACAAGATGAGATCAATAAAATATTAACTTTTTGGAATACAAATGGGCAAGAAGAAACATCTAAAGAATTTGAATCTTTGTTTTTCTGTGAGACCAAAAACTTTAAATTAAAACAATATTCAGAAATAGTCAACGCTTCGAGTAAGATTCGAGAATTTTGGAAAGCTCGATGTAATGAACGTGCGTCTAATAATTAAAAAGGAAAACAAATGGCAGAAAAAATAGTAATCATTGGTTCGGGTCCCGCAGGTCACACTGCAGCAATTTATGCAGCAAGAGCTAATCTTAATCCAGTAATGTTTGAAGGTTTTATGGCTGGAGGAATCGCAGCCGGTGGACAGTTGACCACAACAACAGAAGTTGAGAATTTTCCAGGATTTCCAGATGGAATTGATGGAACTAAGCTAACAGATCTTTTTCGAGAGCAATCCAAAAAATACGGAACTACAATTCATACGCAAACAGTTACAAAAGTAGACTTCTCCAAAAGACCTTTCAAAATTTATTGTGATGATGAGGTTACTGAAGCAGAAGCTGTAATTATTGCAACAGGTGCCACTGCTAAGAGAATGAACATCCAAGGGGAACATGATTATTGGCAAAGAGGAATTTCTGCTTGTGCGGTCTGTGATGGAGCTTTGCCTATTTTTCGTAACAAGGATTTGGCGGTAATTGGTGGAGGTGACTCAGCAGTCGAAGAGGCTTCTCATTTAACCAAATTTGGTTCAAAGGTGTATCTTATACATAGAAGAGATAAATTGAGAGCATCACAAATTATGCAAGATCGTGCATTGAACAACCCAAAAATTGAAATGGTTTGGAATACCGTTGTATCGGAAGCTAAGGGTGGAGCTGGTGGATTGCAAAGTCTTGTCCTTGAAAATACAGTCGATGGATCCAAGAAAGAATTAGCTGTTGGCGGACTTTTTTATGCGATTGGTCACAAACCCAATACAGATATATTTACAGAATTTCTTGAATTAGATGAGACAGGATATATAATCACAAAACCTGGAACAACCTATACAAGTGTGGAAGGTGTTTTTGCCGCCGGTGATGTTCAAGACAAAACATATCGTCAAGCAATCACAGCAGCTGGTAGCGGATGTATGGCTGCCCTCGAAGCAGAAAGATGGCTTGAATCTCAGCATTGATTCCATCACTCTTAATTATTAGAGTGATGTGCAACTTATTATGCCGCTGCATTTAACAAAAATAAGGCGGCATTCCTTCCTTGAAAAATTACAACTATTTGATTATCTTATTCTCAACTGCCACTTCCCAAGTAACAACGTCGGGAAGTTTGTCTTTCATTTCTTCAAGATATTTTGTTATTTTATTTCTATCTAAAAGGGTTGGATCGTAGTCCATCCTAAAATCATAAGATCCCAAATGGGCTGAAATTTTTGTAACCATTTCATCTTTAAGCAATCTTTGCCATTCCAATGAACCTTGCTTTTCAAAATAAGCGTAAAATTCCATTTTATCTTTGAATTTCGGAATCGGAATCGACTGAATACGAGCCGGTGGAAGACTTACCACTGCCCCAGCAATCGTATTGCTCTTGGTTCTCTGAATCGTAGTTTTTATTTCAGCAACTAAAAATGCTTTTATCTTGGAATCTAATGTATCCAAAAACTTAATTAAATCACTAGCACTGCTAAATTTAGGTGGTTTTAAGTATTTTTGAATATATTCTTCTTTGGAAATATTTTTCTCTTTAGCGCGCTCTTCTGTTCCATCTCCATCCATTATATCTGCTATAATATCAGAAATTTCTTTTCGAAATACAATCTGTCCGGATTTAGTTTTGGCGAGCATAGCCAATGTCTGAATGGACATGGCAAGTGATTTACCATTCAATTTTTCATATCCGCCAGCTTGAATGATTTTCTTTTCCAAATCTAAGATAGTCTGCTTGTAAGACTCTCGCGCTTCCATCTCTTTCAATCTTCCTGCAAGGGAATCTTCATATTGATAGAAGCCATCTTTTAGATTCAAAATTTTGAATTCGATCAATCCATCCCAGAGCCTCGCAGGATTCAAATAATTGAGAGTTCGCATTGGATCTGGAAAATACTTAGCATCTAACTTAGGACTGTTGAAACAATGTAGAGGATGGCTTCTCTCCGACATCAAGTCATGATAGTCAACCACGCATTCTTCAAGGTTCTGAATTTTATATACAGGAAACCCCAATAAAATCCCAAGAGAAATCATCTCGTAAGGTTTGCATACAGATGGAGCTTCAAAATTCTCAACGCTAATATTGGGTGAACTTTCTGCTCTTTTTTTATAATGATCCATACGAGCAGGAAGATCATTTTCTTGAACAAAGTTTATATCATCCCCTTCTTCATATGTATTCAATGGAAAATTCGATACCGTTCTATAGTATTCAACGGATTCCAATCCGGTTGAATCCACTGAGATATAGGGTCTTGAAAAATTATCCAATCTTTCTAATAGTCTTTTCAATGGAATTTTCTTTTCTTCCAATACTGACTTGATTCCAATTGAATCAAAAGATACACCTTCCATTCTGCTGTAAATCAATTGAAAGATTTTGGTTCTGATACTTTCTACTTCGATCTTCATGCGCGAAGCTTCAGAGACATCCAACTTATCATCACTTGCCTCTAGCTCAAGAGCTAGAGCTTCCCGAATCTCAGCTACTGGTCGATCAATCAACCCTGGATAACTTCTCTTGATTATATCTTGAAGTTCTGCTGGCTTCTTATCTAACATAGAAAGCCCACGAGTTGCAATCAAATGCGTTGTGAGAATCTGAGTCGCATTGTCTTCCCGATCCATTACGATAAAATCAACATCATTGGACATGTCTTCTACAGATAACCTGGAGTAGAAATACCTTTGTAGAAATTGATCAATCTCGTCGCCATTGATAAGATAGAAGAATAGAGGATTTTTCTTCTCAAGAAGTTCGAACTTGCCTTCCGTTATTTCTTCTTGTAGCAGCTTATGAAGACCCAAAACTTTTTCTTTGATCTGGATGACTTCATTGTTTCTGATTTCAAACACTGCAGCTTTTAGATCACGAATAAAAATTTCTCCAGCTGACAACAATGATTCGAAGACCAATTGACGGAAATTAAGATCTTGCATTTTGATAAATTGTCTTGCATATTCTTTATCAAAAGATGAACCACCTGCCTCAATCGCTTCCAGGCATTTTACAAGATCTTCTTTAGAATATCTTTGAAGAGCAACTCGTTCTTGGTAGTATTTCTTTTGATAGAGATCTAACTTCTCAACGATTAGTCCGAGGACAGTTTCGGCAAAAAAGAAACCTCGATTCGGATCCTTTAGATATTTATGAATTTCTGTAGTTAGGATTGTTTTGAATTTATCAATTTCCAATCTAGCGCGAGTATGGATTCGAGTCAGATAATTTTGTTTTATTTTCTCCGATTCTTCCGGCCCGTAATCGACCATGATTGATTCTAGCATCCCAACAATGGAACGTACATCGCCCTTGGGAAGTTGTCCTTCAAGTCTCGAATACCAGGTTTTGAATTCAACATCCATATCCATTTTATAGTCTGGATAGAGAGATTCGAAGAGTGATAAGCAATTCAGCCTTAGAGCGCGAACTAGTCCTTTATTGAGATCTCCCATAGTCTCGAGCAATAATTTAGGTGAGATCTCTTTTATAAAATTCTCAATCAATTTGACAGCTGTAATCTTATATCCGAGTGCTGCCATCTGTTCCACAGGATAAATAACTCGAGATATTCCGAACGAATTGTAACAAGCTTTTCTCTTGGATGCTTCTTCATTGGGAAAATAAACTGATACGCGAGTGGAATCATTGACCATACGCTCTTCGATCGCACCACCGATTGTTGAAGCAACAAAAGTAGAAATAAATTGACCTGTCAGATCCTGAACTTGGTCTCTTCCTTGAAGAGCATTGCCTGCCATATTGTCGATATCGAGTAGATAGAGCATTCCATTGTCAAAAATCTGATCATTAACAACAACTTCACGACCACCGGGATAAACTGCACGAAAACTATTGCCACTCATAAAATAATCGAATTCTTTGAGAGCAGCATAGGCATTGGCTCTTGCATTTTTATTATACACCACTTTCTTAAAAGCGGAAGGAAGAACTAAGATACAATACACTCTAGGAGTTGGCCAATGGTCTTTGAATATGTCTTTGATCATGGCTGCGATATCCAAGATCATACCGTTTCCAGTTCCACCGACAATAGAGCAGGTTATAAAAATAGAAATCTGTGCTGCTCGCCTAACATGAACAGCTTTGAAAGTAAAAGTCTGGCCGGCAAACCTTGTTGGGTTTACTGCAAAATGATAGCCCTTCTCATCATGAGGAAAGGATTCAATCTGAATCATATTTTTGGAATGGGGAGCAAGTATTGCTCGAGCTGCAGGATCAGGCTCCAACGCAATCAATTCTCGCCCCTTAGGAAATGACTCATTAAAATAGTATTTATTGACTCCAGGTTTGATCGCAAAAGAAATCATTTCTTCTTTTCGATCTTCTTCTTTAACATCAAGTAGTTGGAAATACTTTGGAGTATTCGGTAAGGAATCTAGCCTGTCTCTTTCACGAATTAAGGCTTCTCTGATTTTTTCTTGATTCTCAAAAAATGCAATTCGCCCAAGTGGTCTCGTCTGGTTCGCACCTTGTCCTGCTCTTGTGGAGATGTCGTAAACATCTGGATTTGGCAACCAATCATAGGATGGATCGGACTGGTATTTCTTGCGAAGGAAATCCAATGATAGCTCGGGTGGTGTGGGAGAAGAAAGATACAACATGCGACTTTCTTCTTGGAAAAATTGTTTAGATGGAAAACGATACTTTCCCCCCTGAGCTTCTATACTCGTTTCGATATCCGTTGTATCAATTCCAACAAATCGAAGATAGCGAAAAGCTTCATTAGGTAGATTGGACTCCATCCATTTCTTAACGGATAATACCCCTTTCATTCCAGATCCGCCGACACCTAAAATAATAGATTTTCGGACAGCTGGTTTATCACCTTCTAAAACTCTTTTGATTGATTTATGAACTGTACTCATGCTTTAGCAAATGGATCGATCATTGGGAATAGTCCATCCTCATTTTGACTGGCAGTGTCATAGCCTGGATAGATTTTGTAAAGTTTGAGAAAGAATTGTTTCTCTATGCAGGGAATCCCTGACTTGGTTGCAGTCTCAAAATCTTTTGTATAAAAATGAAATTCAAAAAAACTAGCACGGAATTTACCGTCTTGAGTCAGCCGATCTCCTAGTCGAAATCGAATTGGTTGTTGCGGATTGATATCTGCGTAACTTGGATCACCGCTCGCATCAGGAGTTGATTTGATATAGACTCTCATACGAGCACCCATTTCTTCAATCGCCGTAACTCCAGGAAGCATATAAATAATTTTGTTGCCTCGTCGGAAATCTATAATATATTCTTCCACAATTTTATCTGGTAGGTCATAGATATCTCGACTATTGCTTTTGTTGATAGACCGAATCATGATTGTTAGATGATGATCGGAGATTTCGGTCGAATAGGTCTTAATGGTTCCTTCTTTCTGTCCGATCGTTATAATTTTCTCAGGGCTATCCCCATGAACAGAATATTTATAAATCAAACCTGGATCGGGAAGATCACTTTGTTTCGGATGATTATCACGATTGATTGGCGAAACAACCTTCACTTCCTTCGGGACCGGTGTAGCCTTTCTAGGGGATTGCTCATCTGGCGTTACTGATTTAGTTTTTGGAGAATCAATATTTGTTTTGTACCGGTTGTCTAACGGAGACCGCACGCTTAACTTTTTTAAACGAATGAATTGATAAACTATCAAAAAAACCAAAAATATACTAAGCAGAAGCAAGAAATAGAATAAAGTTTCGAAGTTCTCTGCCTTCGATTCTATTCTTTTTATATACTCTGGGGAATAGGGACTTGAATATTGAGCAAGAAACCAGATCAAAATAAATTCTCCTTAAACGAAAATCCCATGAATAAAACAGTCGGTCGAACCCACAAACAATCGGTTATCAAAAATAATTGGTGAGCCATTTATATTACCTTCAGTCGCATACTTCAATACCAACTTGCCGGTCATTTTGTTAAGACCATACAAATGGTTATCTTCCGAGCCAAAATACACGTTATTCTCGTGAATCAAGAATTCGCTTCGAATACGTCCATCAGTATTGTATTTCCATTGTTCTTTGCCGTAAAAATTTAAACAAAAAACAGTACCAGAATCATTACCGAACAAAAAGTATTCATCATTGCCTTCCATAAATGAAATTATATCTGAATGAATAGGATTTCTTGCGGGAAATGTCCAAAGAATCTTGCCGGCATTAGGTTCAACTGCATACAAAACTCCATCCATTGAACCCGCAAGAAGAAAGCTACCTTTCTTAGCGAGATATGGTTTGGATCGAATTGGTCCGTCAGTTTTTACTTTCCAGCCACTACTAAGTCCATCCGCTGAATAAGAATACGAGTAAATATGTCGATCTTCGCATCCAATAAAAACTGATCCTCGACCAATTTCCGGCGAGGAAACACTCCCTGATATTCTTGTCTCCCAAAGTTTGCGGCCGAGCTTGCCAGTCTCACCGACTCCGCCCGCATAACAGTCATAAGCATGGATTGAATTCATTGAAGCGACAATTAGAACTTTTCCAGTCGATAGTAATTTCGAAAACACGGTCTGATTCATCGCCCTCTGCCAGATAGTTTCTGGCTCTAAAGGCTTACCTTCAGCATCCCAATTCAACTTAAGACCTGTAACTGTTCCTTGCTTAGTTACAACAAAAGCAATTCCATCTACGATTACAGCTCCTCTATAAAATGCGCCTGGGATTGTGATATTCCATGACGGTGCAGCCTTGCCGCCCTTCACTTCGAAAAGAATGACTTCTCCACGATGATTCAAGGAAAGAAAATATTGACCACCTTTTGGTGATTCTACTTGAACCAATCCTGCAGTGATATGTCCCTTAGTTCTAAAATCTTGAAAAGCTTGACCAGGTGCTTCGCCCGGACTATGGCTTTGAACTAATAAATCACCAAGTGGATCATCAGCTTGCAAGCCAGCACTAGAAAGATGAAAAACTTCATCCACTCTAAGTCTAGTTTTGGGATCGAATTCTTTGAGTTCTCTAAATGTGAAGGCCATAAATAAATTGGTTCAATTATATATAAACCAATCTATTCGGAAAGTAAAAAAAAAATTTAGCTGTTACTTACCTTTGTATTTTAAGGAAATCTGACCCGTTCTTGATATATCCAGGATTCCATACTTCTGCATGATCTGAATAAAATTAGTAACTTGCCTTGTGTTACCAGAAAATTCAACCAAGACCGACTCCAAGGTCAATTCAGCAATACTTGCATTGAAAGCTTCCAGAGTATTTAGGACTTCCACTCGAGTTGAATCCGTCAAGCTGACCTGAACTAAGACCAATTCCCGATTGATAGATTCATGATAAGCAAGATCTTCAACTGATAAAACATCCGGTAACTTCAGAAGTTGCTTCTTCACTTGACCAACTGTTGCATCGTCTCCGTTTACAACAATCGTCATAGAACTGATTTCTGGATTAGCTGTTACACCGACTGCGATCGAATCAATATTATAACTTCGTCTTGTAAAAAGTCCTGATACATGACTCATTACTCCAGGATGATTATTGACCAATATACTTAATGTATGCTTCATTTCTTTAACTTCATATGATCTTTGAATTGGATCATTTGTTTTTGTGATAGTCCAGATGGAATCATAGGGAAAACTTTTTCCTCTGCTGGAATCATAACCTCAATCAAAGCTGAGCCTTCATCTTTGAATAAAAAATCCAATCCTTTATCTATCTCGTCTTTAGAGGAAATTTTCAGACTAGGGATATCATAGGCTTGAGCAAGCTTCACAAAATCAGGATTGTAATTCCATTCTGACTCACTAAATCTTTCTTCATAAAACAATTCCTGCCATTGGCGAACCATTCCAAGAAAATTATTATTGAATATAACAATCTTCACTCCAAGTTTATACATCGAAATAGTTGCAAGCTCTTGAATATTCATTTGAATAGAACCATCGCCTGACACACAGATAACTGTTTTATCAGGTCTTCCGAATTTTGCACCGATTGCCGCAGGCAATCCATATCCCATAGTTCCAAGTCCACCAGATGTGAGCCAATTATTCGGTTCATCGAAGAGATAATACTGAGCTGCCCACATTTGATGCTGACCAACGTCTGTTGATACTATTGCTTGGCCTTTTGTCTTACGATACATTCTTTCAAGAAAATCTTGAGGTTTAATTGTATTGCTGGATGAATCATATTCCAATACATGCGTTTTCTTTAATTCTTGAATTCGTTCAATCCAACTTGAGCGTTCCACTTTTTTTACAAAAGGTAGAATCTCGCGAATGGAATCTTTTAGATCACCATGTAAAATATAATCCACATCGATCCGCTTGTTAAATTCCGCTGAATCAATATCTATATGGGCACGAATTGCTGTTTCAGCAAATTCGCCCACTTTTGCAACGCGGTCATCGAAGCGTGCACCCAAATTCAAAATATAATCACATTCGATTACTGCTTTATTCGCATATGCAGTTCCATGCATACCGAGCATTCCAAGGCTAAGTTCATGGGTTCCCGGAAAAGCCCCGATTCCCATAAGTGTGGTAGTAACAGGAATATTTCCCGCTTCAGCGAGTAATTTTATTTCAGCTGCAGCAAAAGAATTTATTGCACCGCCACCCACATATAGAAGCGGACGTTTTGCACGGTTCAATGCTTCCGCAAAATCTTCCACATTACCGACAACTTTTGGTCTCTCATAATGTCTGGAATCAATTTTCAACTTACCTGCTTTGCGAACATTCGTTAGTTGAGTTTGTACATCTTTTGGAAAATCCAAAAGTACAGGACCTGGCCTGCCTCCCATTGCAATTTTCGTAGCTTCTTCAAAATGACGAGCGATGTCATCCGCTGACTTCATTAGGGCATTGTATTTTGTAATAGGGATGGTAATTCCAAATATATCAGCTTCTTGGAAAGCATCTGTTCCAATCACATTTGTGGCAACCTGTCCGGTGATTGCGAGAACTGGAACTGAATCCATTTTTGCGTCAGCTAAACCCGTAACCAAATTGGTCGCACCTGGACCCGAAGTTGCGATACAGACACCCAGCTTGCCGGTTGCCCTTGCATAACCTTCAGCCATATGAATTGCACCTTGCTCATGGCGCACCAGGATATGTTTTATTTTGCTATGATACAGTTCGTCATAGAAAGGAAGAATTGCGCCTCCGGGATATCCGAAAGCAATATCAACTCCTCTTTCTTCTAAAAGTTCAACGAGTAGCCTCGCGCCTGAAATTTTGTCTGGGTTATCCATGAAATTACTCTTAAAAGTCATGACTCCATAGAATAGGAGGAAGTCAACTTCGTTTCCTGCCAAGTTTCCACTGCTTTCCATTCATTCGCCTTGCTTTTGTAATATTCTTACAACATTAAAACATAAATAATCATACATTTTGGCTCACGAAAAAATAATTCAGTAAAGGCTTTACAGAAATGAAATCGAATGATTCCAATGATTAAAATAGTCAAATGATATAGAGATATTTTTTTTTAGTATCAGAAGCAAACAAAGATAAACGAAAAAGTTTTAAGCAAAATGGATCCACTATCAGAAATCAAAAACGGCAACCCAATCACAACTCCAACGAGTGAAGAAGAAGAACATTTTGCAAAAATCAAAAGTTTAGCGAAAGAGGCATATAGATATCTCGACGCGAGAAAATATTCGGAAGCTAAAGCTAAGCTAGAAAATCTACTTGAGGTTGATCCAGCCAATACTTATGGACTTGTGGGAATGGGGGATCTTCTTTTCAAAACCAAAAATCCTGAGTCCGCTGTTGAATTTTATAAAAAATGTCTAGATGCAGATTCATCGAATAAATTTTCCCTAATGGGAATTATGAATTGCTATCGGGATCTCAATCAACTTAAGAAAGTAATTGAGGTCGCTGAAGAATTTCGCCATATTATGATTACCGATGCAAGTATTCTTTCTCGTGTTGCTGATGCCCATCGTAAGCTAAAGAATTTCAAAGAATCCGAAGTCTATTATATGGCAGCTCTACAGATCAATCCGAATGATCAATATGTGATCGTTGGCTTGGGTCATTTGTATTTTGCCTGCCAAAGGTACCAAGAAGCGATTCAATGGTGGGAGAAATTACTTTCCACACAACCAAGAAATATAAAAATTTTGACCGAGATTGGCAATAGCTATCGTAAGATAAAAGATTTTGAAAAGGGGATCATATATTATGAGAAGGCAAGAAGCTTAGATGATAAGAACTTTTTTGCACTCTATGGTCTTGCAGAATCTTATCGGGGTATGAAAAATTTCGAGAAGGCGATTGAATTTTGGGAAGCGATATTAAAATTTGATCCAGACAATAAGCTCATCATCAATCGTTATGCAGATAGCTTACGTGGAATGGGTGAGTATGATAAGGCTCTCGAGTGCTTCAATAAAATTCTCCTAGCAGGTGATGACTACTATGCCCTACTTGGAAAGGCTGCTTCCCTTCGACTCATTGGTGAGATTGGCAAAGCGGAAGATATATACCAAGAACTAAGAATAAAATTTCCGATGGATCCAAGACCTTCTCTTGAATTAGCGGATCTATGGTATCATACAGATCGAACGCAAGCTGCGATTGGAGTTTTGGAAGAAGCTATAAAAAAATATCCTAACAATTCCGAGATTGTAGATCGACTCGAAAACTTTAAGTTAGGTGACTAAATCACTAATTTCTAAAAAAATAAGATTTTGATTTGTTCGAATCAAATCTGCATTTTCTATCAAATATCATTCTGAAGTTCGAAATTGAAGTCGAAAAGTCCAAGTTGAAGTTCGAGTTCAAGTTGGTAAGCGATTTTGTTTTCTTGAAGCTTTGGGATTTGAAAAAGAAGCGGATTTTGTAGAATTCTAAAAAAGGTTAAAATTTGAAGTAAAATACTCCACACCTGAGTTGCCTCAGGCGTAGAGCTGTTCCATTATTAATGACGTGGTCCTCGTCTTGGTTTATCGGTATTAGGTTTTGCTTCGTTTACACGTAGACTTCTACCTTCGATTTCCTTTCCATTGAGTTGACGAATTGCTTCTTCACCCTCTTGGTTGTTAGACATTTCAACAAAGCCGAATCCTTTGGATCTTCCTGTTTCGCGATCGATAATAATTTTGCTGTCTGATACGGACCCGAATTGAGTAAATAGTGCCTCAAGAGCGCTGTCAGTCATACCATATGACAAATTTCCTACATAGATGTTCATCTTAAAATTCTCCTAAATCTCTGTGCAAAGAATGCACACTACGTCAAGTGAATTTTTGAAACATTTAAAAGCAAGAAATTAAAGTGCGTTAGATTTTTTTGCCCTTATCCAACCGAAGCCCTAGGTAAATGCTCTGCAAATGTTCGAGCTTGTTCCAGTTTCAAAGAGACAAGTTTGGATATACCTGCTTCTTCATTTGTCACACCAAAGATTGCATTCGCGCGAGAAATAGTGGATTGGGCATGTGATATCACAATAAACTGAGTTTTATCTTTGAATTTATCTAAGATTGCACAGAATCTCAATTTATTCGCTTCATCCAATGCAGCGTCAATCTCATCTAGAAAACAGAAAGGCGAAGGTTTTACCATATAAATCGCAAACATCAATGCAATAGCAGTAAGAGATTTTTCTCCTCCAGAAAGCAATCGTAGGTTCTGAACATGCTTACCTGGCGGCTCTGCCAAGATCTCAATTCCGGAATTCAATGAATCTTCTTTCTCAGTAAGTTCCAACGATGCACGACCACCTCTAAACAATGTGGAGAAAGTCTCTTGGAAATTCTCCCGTATACGTTCAAAAGTCTCACGAAATAAAACTTCCGATTCTTTATTGATTGCATCTAGAACTGTTTCAATATCTCTTTTAGATGATTCAATATCTTCCTTTTGCTTTCTATGGTGTTCGTAGATTTCTTTTGTATTTCTATACTCTTCTATTGCAAGAGGATTGATCGATCCTAATTGTTGAATTTCAAATTTGGCGTTGCGTAGTCTTGCTTCTTCATCCGTTTTTTTCAATTCGAGTTGGGATCTCTCGTTTTCTAATTCTAATTCAGTCATCGAGTAATCGTTGTAGAGTTCTTCCGATACAGATTCGATCTGAACACGAAGAGCTGAGCAATTTTTCTCTTTCTCAGTAAGAATGGGAAAGAGTCCCTGGAATACTTCTTGATTCTTGGCAATATTGCTCTTAAGTTCATGGATACTTCCCAAAATTGCTTTTAGCGATTCTTTCTGGGATTCAAGAGCCTTACTCATAGAAAGAAATTCATTGTATGAATCTTCAATTTCTTTCTCAAGTTTACGAACTTCTTCTTCGAATTCAAATTTACGTTCCTGCAAATGCACAAGCGACTCTGCAATACCCTGAATTCGTTCAGAAAGTTCTTTTTCTCTAAGAACCAAGCCTTCTTGGTTTTCTTGGAGATTGGATTCACGAGCTGTATTCTCTAGAATTTTCTTTTCTAATGTAACGATTTCGTGTGATTTAATTTCTATATCGGAACGAAGTGTATCCATTCTTTCTTGTGAAATTCGATTAGCGCGTGTTAGATTCTCATTATCCAAAATCAAATCTTCCATCCGACGATCTAGATCTTCTTTCTTAGAGAGGATTCCGTCTTTTTCCAAAAACATAGATCGGAAGTGGTCATCCAAGTCCATATAATTCTGCAAATTCAATTTGAATCCAGATAGATCAATCTGCTCGATCAAGGAGACAACATTGTTCGAATTCCCTTGGACGATTTGATTTTTCACATCTAGGAATTGAGATGTATAATTCTCTAAAGTATTCAAAAGTTCTTCTTTAAGAACCAACCTCTCCTCTTCTTTGCCTTGAGCATCTTTCTTTCTAGACTCAAGAAGAAGCACGAGTTCCAAAATTACATCCCTTGTTTCTTCACGTAATTTCGTATTTGTCGTCTCATTATCACTTAAGCGAATTTCTCTCTTCTTAATTGCTTCAAGTTCGGCCTCAACCTCTGCCTGTAGGTCGTTTTTTAAAGTCGAGACAAGAGATAATTCTTCACGCAAAGCTTCACAGGTTTCTCTTAGATTTTGAATCTGAGTTAGAATGGATTCTCGTTCCGACTGCAATCGAACCAATGCTTCATTTTCTTTTCGAATCGAATCGTTCATTTCCAAAATTCGGTTATCATAGTCCAAAATAATTTCTTTATTTTTGGCAATTTTTTCTTTCTGAACTTGAGTTCGAGATAGATGATCCATTAATTTTTTATCAATTTCTACGATTTCTTTTTCTACATTGGATTTATCTTGCTCAAGTGCTTCGATTCTCCCGGTCTCCTCCGAAATTTGAGACAATAGGAGTTGATTTTTTTCTTTTATTTCTGCAAGTTCCGACTCATATTTATGAAGTCTGATTTTGAAATCACGAATCTTCATATACCGAATATTCTTATCAGCTTCATTCATATCGTTCTTTAATTTGAAATAAATTTCAGCTTTCTCAGATTGCCTCTCTTTAGTCTCCATTTCCTTTTGCATTGAGTGCAAAATGTCCGAGATGCGTTGGAGATTCTTGTCAGTATCATCTAGTTTTTTTAAAGCTTCTTTTCTTTCTAATTTGAAACGTGAAATGCCGGCAGCTTCTTCGAAAATGGCGCGCCGCTCTTCTGGCTTTGAATTGAGAAGCTGATCAACTTTACCCTGTTCCATGATCGAATAACTGGACTTGCCAATTCCCGTATCAAGAAGCGTCTTCTCAACATCTTTGCGTGCAGAACGTACGTCGTTTATATAATATTCATTTTCTCCATCAGGGTATAGTCTACGTGCGATTTTAAAATGTGGATAATCAACATGAAAGAAATGGTCGGAGTTATCAAAAAGTATAGAGACTTCGGCAAAGCCTGCAGATTTGCGAGCTTCGGATCCGTGAAAAATTACATCGTCCATCTTCTCACCACGTAAACCTTTTGCAGACTTCTCACCAAATACCCATTTTACCGAGTCGACAATATTCGATTTACCGCATCCGTTCGGTCCAACAACTGCAGTAAATCCTGGATCAAAGACAATTTCCGTCTCATCAGCAAAAGTTTTAAATCCAACAATATTTAAGCTTTTTAAATGCATGTTATTCTCTTTATGTCTCTTTTTGTTTTAGAATGAAAATTCCCTATTGACCAGAATTTCCTGAGGTATAATTTTACCTGTAAGTATTATGTCTCAAACTCCAGATCGTCTGCAAAGTGAAATTTTTAAACGCAAACCATATTTGCAAAATTATTTTGTTTTGTCGGATGATGACTCTTCTGACTTGCAATTGCTTCCTACAAAAATTCAAAAATTGAATTCGCTGGAGAGTTTATCAGCATCCAGTGAAACTACTGAATTCGCTGGATCTGAAAATGCAAATCTTGGTGACGATTATGTCTCATTGGATAGAGATAAGGATTCTGATCATGATGTTAGCTCTGTGGATTATGTCACATTGGATGAAGGAGAAAACTCAAATCCTAATGTAAACACTGTGGATTATGTCACATTAGATACAAATAAGGATTCGATTCTTGATGCAGATGCTAACTTGAATTATGTCTCATTGGAAAATGATATGAATTCGAATCCGGAACTAATTCGTGTGGATTATGTCTCATTGACTACTGATGAAGATAAAAATTCTAATCCTGATGGAGACTCTGAGAATCATGTTTCATTCGAAACTGATCAACGATCGGAAAATATTCCCGATTTCACTAAATCAGAAAACATCGAGTCTGAAATTCCAAAAGAGGATATTGCTTCAATCCAATCCAAGTCAAATAGAAAATTGGAATATTCGAATGATCGTGGAGCAAATTCTACTCCATTGAGTAAATCAATAATTCAAGAAGAGTTCGAGAACAAAATACTTTGTAACTATGTAACAAAGAATCAAGTAAATTTGGCAAGTTCTTATGACAGTTATACACAAGCGCAGAGAAATTTTGATACATCCTCACCTTCTGACAGGGATTTGGTAATTTTACTAGGACTCGGAAACCCAGAAATAATCAGATACAGCAATTCCAAAATCCCACCTAACCAAGTAATCATTGCAATTGATGATAGTGAAAAAATAGTTCCATTGCTATGGAATCAATATTTGCAAGAATTTGCAAAAGTTCCTGGAAGACATATATTTTGCGGTGAGAGCTTTATTAGTTTGCTATGGAACTATTTCGACGGACTCCCTATTGAACGAATCTCTGGAGTAAAAATCATTCGAAATAAATCGAGTATCGATTCCAATCCAAATTTTTATCATCATGTGGAGGAAAGAATTCTTGCAACGTTTAGTGCAAAGATGAGTGACTTGCTTACCAAATTTGAATTTGAGACTTTATGGACTTCGAATATACTCAGAAACACAATAAGATATTTCCATTCTGGTAATAATTTTTTGATATCTGATTTTAGAGATAAATTGCAGTCGATTCCGGCTTTACTCGTATCAGCGGGTCCAAGTTTAAGAAAAAATTTGGAATTTATTCATAAATTTCGAGACAAATTTTTTATAATGTCATGCGATACATCGCTAAAAGTATTATTAAAATACAATATAATTCCAGATGGAATATATACCCTGGATGCTCAGATGAATAGTATTTTTCATTTTCTTGGTGAGGATATTCGAAAAGTTCCGTTGTTTGCTGACATGGTTTCTGCCCCATATCTACTAGACACGATCAAACCTAGATCCGTAGTATTTAGTATGACAGCAAAGTATACAAATGATGCTGCGGGCAATCTCAATCGCGAGGTAACTGCAGGTGGAGAATTTGCTCAAGATTGGATCGGTGACATCGGTGATATTCAATCAGGTGGATCGGTTGCAACAACTGCCTTTGATGCATTGCGCTTTATGGGATGTAAAGAAATATTTTTTATTGGTCAAGATCTTGCCTATACTGGTAGAGAAATTCACTCTACAGGAACTCATCATAACGAAAAATGGCTCGGACTCATAAATCGAAAAAATAGTTTAGAAAGAATCAACGAGATCATAGTACGAAAACGAGATACTAGATACGTAGATTCAATTAATGGATCGCAAGTTTTAACCGATTATGTTCTAGATTTATACAGAAGTTGGTTTGAAGAATCTGCTTCTTCATTGGCGAATATGCGGTTAATTAATATTGGATTGAATGGAGCAAATATTTCTGGAATGGAAAATATGCAATCCCATGAAGCCGAAGTTATATTAGCAACGAAGCAATCTCATAATTATCCTTGGAGAAATTGGAAGCCATGGATAGATCAAAGTTCTAAAGATGCCCAGCCAACTCACATCAAAAAATCTGATCGGCAAGATCCAGCCAATGTCATTTATGATGATATTTTAGACCTACTCAATAAAGTGAAAATTTGGAAGAATTCTGAAAACTATAATGTCGAAATTGAATCTTGGTTCAAAAGTAGATTGTATCTAAGACGACTGTATCGCAAAACAGAAGTTTATCTATTGCGGCATAGAGACCAACTCGATTCTATTCGAAAAAGAAAATTGACATTGGATACAATTGAGAGGGAGTTTAAGAAGTTAAAAAGAAAAATCTATCCGATGATGAACCCTGATTTCTTTTCCAAAAACAATCGATCTTCATCATAAAATTCTGGAAAGTATTCAAAAAATAATTTCTGACTAACAACTCGATAAGCATAGGGATGGGTTTCTTGAAATTCTTCAGAGAATTCTTGACTCGGTAACTGATGAAATCCTATTCGATCCTCAAATTGATAAAATTCTTCTTTGGTAAATTTTTTATCTCTTTGCATTGCATATTCTTTTAGAATACTCCAATCTAATTTGAATTGCATTCTTGATCCTCGAAACGCAGGAGATCGTTCCATTAAATTGACCATTCTTACAAGCGGGCATTCTTTTCGAAAGTATGGCGCTATATAGACCATTACGAATCGATGCGAACAACCCATAGGCTCCCAAACTCTATCAATCTGTTGCTCAAAACTTTTTTCTGTATCGATCTGATCAAGCAAAAGTTGCAATTGAGGAACTGATTTCCTTGCTCGCAAGAATGCATTCTGTTCTTCGTAACCAAATTCGCCATAGTACAACCATTTATAAAGATCTTGAATTTCGATATTTTTGTGAAAATCGAAAAATCGACTCATAAGATATATCTTAGCTTGCTTCGATAGAACCGAGTCTCTTTCTAATTTCATTTTGAGTCCAAATTTGCAGAGCTTCCTTTTCTCAAAGTTGCTTTAAGCTCTTGACCTTTATATATTCTAACCAAATTCTCGCGATGACTAATGATAATTACAAAAGCTACAGCAGATAAAACATAAAGTAGCGGAAAAGATAAAGCCGAAACTACACGAAGGCTATCGAAAAAATAATAAATGATAGGCATAGACAAGCTCGCTATCATAGATCCGAGTGATACATATCCAGATAATTTATAGACAACAAAAAAAACACCAACTGCAGCAAGCGTTGTTAGGGGGACTAAAGAAAGGCAAACTCCAAGGGCTGTTGCAACACCCTTTCCACCCTTAAACTTAAGAAATGGAGTATATACATGTCCAAGAATTGCAAGACAACCAAGCAATAACGATAGATTCAGGGGAATCCAATCATGCAGATCCGCGGCAATAAATTTGCCAAATAAAACTGGAATCGCACCCTTTGCTACATCCAAAATCAAGACTATGAACCCGTATTTCCAACCTATAACACGCCCAACATTGGTAGCTCCAATATTTTTACTTCCATGTTCGCGGATGTCAACGTTTGTAAAAAATTTCGCAATTATAAATCCAAAAGGAATAGCACCAAGAATATAGGAAGCTATTCCAAATAAAACAACAACATTCATTTCTCATTCGACCTAATTTCAATTTTTACAGGAACACCACCCAATCCAAATTCACTATTGATTTTTTTTCTAAAATAACTCAGAACATTGGGTGTAAACAATTCCTTACTATTGACAAAGAAAATTACATGGAATGGTAAGGCAGATACTTGAGTCGCATACTTAACTTTAGGTGGTCTTTTGGATGCCATCGCGATCTTACCATCCGATAGCCATTCTTTGATTTTTTTGTTAAGCTCAGAAGTAGATACTTTTACCTTAGTTCGATCATCCAATTCCCATACTTTATCAAGTAAAGAATTCACTCTCTGCCTTGTCATAGCACTCAAAGTTATAATTGGTTTATCTGTCATCGCGGGAAAGCGAGATAATATATCTTTTTTATAATTATTTAGCGTTTTATCTGTTTTGTCTGGAATCAGATCCCATTTATTGAATCCAATTACGACTGGTTTACCTGATTTTTCTAAATAAGCAAATATCCTTTTGTCGTAATCGCCTACTCCTTTCGTTGCATCCAGTAAAAATACAACCAAACCTGACTCATCGATCGAACGAAGTGTACGCTTATAAGAATAAAATTCTAAACTCTCGGCCGTTTTACTTTTCTTTCGAATTCCAGCTGTATCTGTAAGCTCGGCTAATTTATCTTTGTATTTAAAATACGAGTTCAAAGAATCTCTTGTAGTTCCGGCGATCTCACTTACAACCGCTCGCTTATAACCAAGAATTGCATTGAGAAGGGAAGATTTGCCAGAGTTGGGTTTACCAACAATTGCGATTTTTAGATCAGGAACAAGCATCCCAGAATCACGATGGTTCGGTAGTAATAGATTGATTTTCTCGAATACAAGTCCAAGATTTCTCTTGCCTAGAGCCGATACAGGAATTGCTTCTTTCACTCCAATTCTAAATAAATCTTCAAGATCCATTTCTTCTTTCTCGGAATCTGCTTTGTTTGCAACAACCAGAGTTGGGATCTTACGTAAAACTTTATCTTTACGAAAAAGTTCCATAAGCCTATGATCATATTCTTGAATATCTTTCTTATCCATTACATGAATGATAAGATCAGATTCGCTTAGATGATTCATACTAACTTCAATTATTGACTGAGACATCTCATCGAGTGAATCTAAATCTAGACCTGGTGTGTCTCTCAAAAGTATAGGCCCAGTTAAATCATCTCGATCAACGAAAATCTCTAATACATCCCTCGTTACACCGGGAATATTTTTTGTAATCGAATGTGCAGCTTTGCCTGCAAGTCTATTGTATAGAGTCGATTTACCGACATTTTGCCTTCCGACAATTGTTACTATAGGAGGCTTTTTCATGTTCGTAATCTTCCCTTCATTGCTCTTTCAATTTCAATTTTTGCATCTTTCTTCTGCAAATCTTCTCGTTTATCATATAATTTCTTTGGTTTTGCTATTGCGATTTGCACTTTAAATCTTCTATTATCTTTGAAGTAACATTTTACTGCAACTAACACCAAACCTTTTTCTTTTATTGCCTTTTCCATTAAGGAAATTTCTTTCTTATGAAGTAGCAATTTTCTTGGGCGTATTTCAATATGTTCTGAGTAACCTTTGTTTTTATATTTCGGGATTTGTAGATTTTCTAAGAACACTTCGCCCCGCTTTACCTTTGCAAAAGCATCAGTAAGATTTCCCTTTTTTTCTCTTAGCGATTTTACTTCGGATCCTGTAAGAACCATTCCCGCTTCAAAGATTTCTCCTAATTCAAAATTGAATCTCGCTTTTTTATTAACGAGAGCATCAGGTGCTTTAGATTTTGAATTATCAGTCTTAGACATTCTTAGTTCCTTTGGCTATGATGAGTCAGAATCAACCTTGACAATTCTGATCCAATGAGATTCGGCATATTGTAGAAATTCTCAGAAGTAACTTGAATTGAATCATGAAAAATATGCTCCGCTATGTAGCGACTCCCCAAACCAACTCCTAAGAATACATAATTTTTTGACTCGTTCTTACGGACAGCTTGTTTTAGTAACTGAGTCTCTCTGCTTGCAATTTCATCATCTATTTCCGCTTTTGCCCTCTGACCCCGAAAATCAGAGACAATCACAACAATTCTAGTTTGCGAGTCAGGAGTAAAAAAATTATCCAAGTTCTCGAGAATCTGATATTCAGGAATTGAGTCCCCTTCCCAACCTTGGGTAAAAAAGTTGAACAATTCCGACTCTGCTCTCTCATCGAATTCATCTTCGTATTTCTTCGCATGAATGATATCAATTTTTTCTTTTGTATTCTTGATGTCGCTATAAGTATGCACGCTAAAATCAACTTCATGATCACGAAGAATGTAGGTGGAAGTGAGAAGTGCAGACAAAACAGCAACCGAATAATCGAAGTTAAAAACCCGACGACACTTACTGACTAGAAAAGCAACTTCAACCCCTTTTAGTTTCTCTTCATTTTTCTCAATTAGAGTTTTATCAAAAATGCGACTATCTCCTTTTCCATTTCGAAAATTGAGGTATCGTCTTGCATCAATTCTAGATCCTTCGTTTCGATACATTCTCGTGATATCAACTTCAGGATCAAATAGACGTTCTAAGTTCAATTCAACTTCTTCTAATTCTTTGCCAAATACTTCGTAAAATTCCTGCTGAGAAACTGCCATCTTATAGTCCCAGAGAAGTCTTCTTTTCTTAAGAAATTGTTTGTACAATTCTTCCGTTCGGTATCCCCAAGCACCACCTCCACCAGCAGGTTCGCCTTGACCCATGTTGCCTCTGGTGTCCTTGCCATACCAAGCATCAGCACCTTCTTTCACATTACCGCCGGTAGGTGGAGTATTGATTTCAAGACCTCGCTTGAGCGGATCACCAGAATTGAGTTTTTTGGCTTTGCCAGTAAGTGGTTCCCTTTTATGTAGTTCTGGGTCCCACCACATTTTCTTTTCTAGATCAGTTGCCTGGGTAAAAGTTTTTTTTTTCTCTTCGATTTTCTCGAAGAGTCCTGATTCCAACTCGATTCCTTGGATTGTATAATCCAAAATTTTCTCAAGCTCGGCTCGTTCTTTTGGATCTGAGATTTGGTTGGTGTATGCGATTTTTCCACCTCGAATCGCAATCTCCTTCAGATCTTTCTGGTTGTATCGAATCAAATGGTCTTTCCATTTCAGTAGATTCGATAGTCCAAATGAGTACGGAACCAAATTTGCCGAACCAATTGTACGCTTATGAGATAGTTCTTTGAGTTTTAAATGGTATTTCGCCATTGCCTCTGGAAGAAATCCTTCAGGTAAATAAAAACTCAACACTTCCTTAAGCGTTCCTATATCTTCTAGTTCAGGAAATAAAACAGGCGTAAAACGGTTACGAAATGCACGAGAAATTGTAGGTAGAGATTTCGAACTTCTGAAGGATTTGAAAGCAATTACTCTAGAGTTATCAGTAAGTTTTATTGGAATGACTTCACCACTTTCAGGTGGTAAGGCTAGAGATTTAGCATCATCGGTAAGCATGTTCATTTTCTCTACGAGTTCTGCACCTGCTGATTCAAGTCCCGTGATTACAATCGTTGCACCTTTTCGAATTCCTCTTGTGAGAGGACCATCCGTCCAACCCACTTCATTTTTGCCAACTGGCTTAAGTGATCCAACAATATCTGATGTGTGCACACCCTTGGATAAAGATACAAGTTCTACCGGATTGCCCATAAGTTCAGTTACCAATGGGAAAAATTCCTGCGGATCTTGATCTTGCCTATATTCTATAAGAAGGTTTTCCTTATTCTGGAAGATTGTTACAACCTTTTCCATAAAAGAAAGAATCGGTTCTGGCATTGGCAATGAGCTTAGAGTTTGTTTCATCTCCGACTCATCATTAATCTTCAATTCTTTATCATTGCAGAACAAAGTATTTTTGTTGATTTCAAATTTTACAGGAAGATTTGGAATATTTTTATCCTTCCAAATCTCAGCTAGCAATTCTCTGATTCTTGCTCGGTCGTCTGGTTTTCGAAAGGGTTCATAGAACAGATTGTACGCTTCTCTTAGATAAATTTCTTCATCTTGTTTGCCGAATAATAAAACCCTTTCACAAAATTTCTTAAGAACTCGAATATTGAAATGGTATTTTTCTAAATCACCTCGACCGATCTCTCCTTGCTTGACTGCAAGTTCTGCTTCCAGGGATGTACGAATTGCACGAGTTAGAAAATCATTTGGAATGTCTGGATACAATTTACTAAGTATAAATAAAATCTCGTCAGGAGTATGCGGATCAATATAGACCACAGAGAAATGTTTCGTAATATCAAAGGGTAAAGGTTTTCTTCCTTCAAATCCTTCTGAAGGATTCTGAGTCCCAATAAAATGAAAACCATCACGTCCATAGATTCGATCTCCGGAACCCTCTAACAAATCCAAAAATCCCGATTCGTAAACAGAAGAGAATCTCTTGAGTATATGTGGAGTTGCTAAGTTCATTTCGTCCGCGACAAATGAATAACCTTCCATGAGAGAAGTTGTAAGCGGACCATTTGCCCATTCAAATCCCTTGCCATCCATTAGAACTCGGTAGGAGCCAATTAAATCTTCTGGTAAAGTATCTTCATTTAAGCTAAACCTCAAAGTGGGTTTCTGTAATTTTGAGTTGATGTAGTAAACCAATGCGTTCTTACCAACTCCAGCATCACCAACAAGTAGAACTGGACGACCTTCGAGCATTGGATAAAGAATATTTTGCAATTGCTTGATGGTAGAATCTGTCTCAACTAAATCGGAAGGAAAGATCAGAGACCTATTTCCGTTCTCATATAAAGGAATCTGAATGCCTGCGATGGTTACGCTTTTCATAGGTTTAGAATCTGTCAGACACTTACTTTGACAACCAAATTCTATTGACGCATCATCTGTCCAAAAGACGCTATACCAATGTCTCTCTCCAAAAAAATGTCACGCATAGATAGCTCACCGATTCGAAGAGCATTTGAATTAGCAAGCAAAATTGAGAATCCAATCAACTTCTCTATTGGGCAGCCTCATTTCCCTTGTCCACAAAATATTGTAGAAGCAATGAAAAAAGCCTTAGACAACGGGAAAACTTCGTACACATTGACCGCTGGTATTCCCGAACTCAGAGAGGCAATGGCAAATAAATATAGAACGGAAAATTCAATATCTTATGCAACAGCGGAACGAGTCTTAGTTACTTCGGGAATTAGTTCATCATTATTTCTGTTATTCAATGCCTTAGTTGATCCAGATGATGAATGTTTGGTGATCAGTCCTTATTTCCTAATGTATCCTTCTATGCTCGGATTCTATGGCGCAAAAGTCACAACACTGGATCAAAATTTCACACCCGAAATGGTATCTAAGTTAAAAGATCGAAAATTCAAATTGATTATTTTTTCATCACCTTCAAACCCAACTGGAAAAATTCTTTCGAAAACTCAATTAACTGCATTGGCAGAGCTTGCGGAATCAACTGGAGCTCATTTAATATCCGACGAGATCTATGAACTATTCGACTATGATAATAAATTTATCTCTGTTGGTTCATTTTACGAAAAAACGATCACTCTGTCTGGATTCTCCAAAACTTATAATATGACAGGACTTCGTTTATCGACTATATTGGCACCGCAAGAAATCATCACGGCTCTTACAACATTGCAGCAATACACGGTAGTATGTGCACCCGCCCCCGTTCAATGGGCTGGACTCGAAGCACTCAAAACAGATATGAGTTCCTATATTCAAGATTATAGAGAAAAAAGAGATTATGTATATGATAATCTAAAAGACCATTATGAAGTTGAAAAATCGGATGGAGCTTTTTACTTTTTTCTAAAAGTTCCCATTCGTGATGAAGATTTTGTGAACAAGGCTGTAGAGAAAGAAAAATTGATTCTAGTTCCGGGATATATTTTCTGTGAAGACCACAATCATGTGCGTTTGTCTTTTGCAAGTGAATGGGATAGTTTGAAAAAAGGAATAGCTGCACTTCAGAGACTTGCCTGATGCTTGAGACTAACATCGAATTGATTCCTATTTATATAGCTCTATTTTTTATCGGAGCTTGCTTGGGAAGCTTCTACTTCAATCTAGCCTATAGAATTTTGGATTTATACTATTCTCAGAATAGGAAAATTTATAAGGGTGCAAGACGCCTCTATGAGTTGTTTATTCATCCGAGCCATTGCGAGAATTGCGAGGCGAAAATTCCAGCAGTTGCACTCATTCCAATTATTGGATACTTTCTTACTCGAGGCAAATGCAAAGAATGTGGTTATCAAATTCCATTGATCTATCCGATCGGAGAGTTGCTATTTGCGATTAGCGGATGTTTGTATTTTTATTTGAGTGATAGCCCTTGGATTGCTGTTTTAATCATTCTACTGCAAGGACATCTTTTGATTTCTATCTATACAGATATAACTTATTTCTCTCTGGACTATGAGAATCTAATCTGGATTTTTATTTGGGGATTTATTGCAAATTATCTGATCAACGACGGATTCCCTATATTAGAAGATTACTATGTTCTAGCTGGATTCATTGGTTTTTTCTTGATATTGTATCTATTCTATCCGCAAGGAATCGGGTTCGGAGATGTTCTATTCGCTCCAGTCTTTGCTTTTCTAACTGGACATCCATGGTGGATGCTTTTTATCAACGCATCATATATTCCTGCAGTTCTATTCACATTTATTTTTCGAGACAGGAGCAAAGGAATCAGAAATACTCCCATTCCCATGGGTGTATATTTTTGTTTAGGATTGTTGATATGTTTTATTGCCAAATTGGTATTTATGAAATGGGGAATGGAGATAGAAGCTTATGAGTGAGATAGATCTAGCTAGCATACGTAAAAATTATTCTAAGGAAAGATTGGATGAAGAAGATGTGGGAGATGACCCAATCCAATTTTTCAATCTTTGGATGAGTGAAGCTGTGGATGCTAAAATTCCAGAACCAACCGCTATGTCTGTATCAACCGTCTCAAAATCTGGAAGACCATCTTCTAGGATTCTACTTCTAAAAGGAGTGGAGAATGGGATTTTTAAATTCTACTCCAATTATTCATCGAATAAAGGACAAGAAATTGCGCAAAATCCAAATGTTAGTCTATTGTTTTTCTGGCCAGAATTAGAAAGACAGATTCGTATTGATGGTCTAGTCGAAAAACTTTCCAGAGAAGAATCAACTATTTATTTCCATTCGAGACCGAGAGAAAGCCAGATTGGCGCACATACTTCACTGCAGTCTTCAACACTTGATTCGCGTGAAAGTTTAGAAAAAAAATACGAAGAATTTTTGCAAAAATTTGCCAATATTAATCCGATTCCTATTCCTGAGAATTGGGGTGGATATGGTTTGGTTTCCGATCGAATCGAATTTTGGCAAGGAAGACCATCGAGGTTGCACGATAGAATTGTTTTCAAAAAAGAAAATTCCACATGGCAAAAGATTCGTCTATCTCCATGAGTATATCATTGAACTAACTAGATCAGTTAATTTTTTTCTTTATGAAGTGGTGTAAGCTTACTTGCATCAATGGTTAATAGATGACCCATTTTCATTTTCTTGGTCATGAGATAGTGATGGTTCTCATCACCAGCGATGATTTCGATGGGAACTCTATCGACAACACTTAGGTTATAACCTTCCAGTCCAACAATCTTTCTTGGATTGTTAGTCATAAGCTTCATTTTCTGAACGCCTATATCTTTTAGAATCTGCGCGCCAATTCCATAATCTCTTAAGTCAGCGGCAAATCCCAATTGAAGATTTGCTTCCACCGTATCAGCTCCTGTGTCTTGAATCTGATAGGCTTTTAGTTTATTGATAAGTCCAATTCCACGACCCTCTTGCCTCATATAGAGAAGGATTCCTTTACCAGCATCTTCAATCATCTTCAAAGCCGAATGAAGTTGCGATCCACAGTCACAACGTTTACTGAAGAAAATATCACCAGTGAGACATTCCGAGTGAACACGAACAAGAACTGGATCATCGGCTTTTATATCACCTTTCACCAATGCTACATGGATCTTATCGTCAACTAACGTAGAATAGGCTCTAATTTCGAAATCACCATAGTCAGTTGGCAATCGTGTTGCTACTTCAAGATGAATCAGCTTGTCTTGATTCTGACGATAGCGAATCAAGTCTTCAATTGTATAAATATTTAAATCATGCTTCTTGGCAAATAATTCAAGATCAGGAAGTCTTGCCATCGTCCCATCTTCATTCATAATTTCGCAGATCACACCAGCAGGTTTTAGCCCAGCCAAAATACTTAGATCCACGGATGCTTCCGTATGACCCGCACGACGAAGCACTCCACCAGGAACGGCTTCCAAGGGAAATAAATGTCCAGGAAAAATCAATGATTCTGTTGTAGAGTTCGGATCCAAAAGAACTTCAATGGTTTTGGCACGATCAGCGGCAGAGATCCCAGTTGTTGTTCCTTCTTTTGCATCTACGGAAATGGTGAATGCAGTTCCATGTTTATCACCACTTCCGGTTTGAATCTTGCCAAGACCCAACTTTCGCAACCGATCTTTGGTCATAGGAATGCATATCAGCCCGCGTCCATGAGTTGCCATGAAATTAATCTGCTCCTTGGTAGCAAATTCTGCCGCAATAACCAAATCTCCCTCGTTCTCTCGATCCTCCGAGTCGACAAGAATGATCATCTTGCCTGCTTTAATATCTTCGATAGCTTGTTCGATGGGTTTTACCATAGGTAGGAACTCCTATATACCAAATTTTTCAAAATTGATATAAAAGACACTGAAAAATCATTGATCCCAACACGAGTTTCTTTCTAATGATATGAACCGAACAATTGCAGACGAAGGATATAGAATGGAACTTAAGCTCAGCCAACTAGGAAATATCAAAATCATTGAAATTTCTGGAAAATACGACATAGAATCTACCGAAGAATTTGAAAACATCTTTAACAAGCAGCTTGAATCTAAACCAAAATATATCGCAGTTGATATGAGCAAGTTGGATTATATTGACTCATCTGGAATTGGATCACTAATCAAATGCCTCAATTCTCTAAAATCCAAAAATGGGAAACTCCTTCTGATTGGAATGAAGCCAATGATACAAAATGTATTCAAACTAGCTAAGTTGGATATGTTTTTTGAAATCCTTTCCAAACCAGACTTCGAAGCAAAATACATGGACGATGACGATAGCGACATCGACAACCTTCTCAAGAAATAATAATTTATTGTAAGCAATCACACCCTTTTGATTCTGAATCTTTTCAAAAGGGTCTCCAATCATTTCGGAATATTTAAGATTTTCTAACCATTTTTTCAAGATATCTTGCGACTAGATCAATTTCCAAATTCACCACCGATCCAACAACCCAAGTTGATGCGGTGGTTTTTTGTATAGTCTCAGGAATCAAAACCAGCTCAAAATGATTCTTAGAAGGCAATGACACAACCGTAAGGGAAATTCCATCGACAGCAATGCTTCCCCTTGTTACGATAAAGGAATCCATTTCCTCTGGATATTCGATGTAGTAGATCCAAACCTTTCCATTATCGCGAGTTTCCACAAAGGTCACTTTTCCTGTACCGTCTACATGTCCTTGGACATAATGGCCGCCAAGTCGCGTAGTTGGAGTAACAGATCTTTCGAGATTTACCGGATCACCTATTTTCAATAAGCCGAGATTGGTTAATTCTAAAGTTTTGTAGGATGAATAGAATTCGAATTTGTTTCTATTTGCTGTAAGTTTGGTAACTGTCTGACAGGCTCCACTAATAGAAATACTATCCCCAAGCTTAAGATCATTGTCTATCCAATCGAATTCTACTTGCAAAATTTTGCCTCCATCTGTGTCTTCAACTGAACGAACAATACCCTTGCCTTCAACCAATCCAGTAAACATATTCATCTCCCTTTATATACTTTCCATTCATCCGAATCTATTTTTTTCTGGAAAATCATTTTCCTAGATACAGTTTGCGGATTGGATTTCTGGTCGGCTGCCAATTCGGTATCAGAACCCAATTCTATTCCAGAAACCAAGTCAAATTTTGATCCTTTATTCAGTCTCAAATTTTTATTCTGAACTACGAGAATCTCATCTTCTTCATCTAATATTTTACCGAATTCCGAATAAAGTAAATACCCACCTTCAACCAAAAGATTGTTTGCTCCAAGGTCCGCAAGATCTTTGCAAATATAATCTGCCCATTGGATACTAGGAAGGTGCTGAATTCTAACATTAGAAATTGATAATATGGAATCTTGCAATGATTGATCGATCTGCCGACTTGCGTTATTTGGATCGGTCTCAATCAAATTTCCGTGGGAGTCTCCGAATTCTATCAAATCTGGATCGTTCTTATTAAGATCGCCTGAATCAAAAACGGTAGCTTGATTGCTGGATTGTCTCTCTGGTAAAATATAAAATACTATCTTTGTTTTATGATTGTAGAGTTCTTGTAAAACTTTTTGCTTATGAATAAAATCCTTGGAAAGAATTTGATTCTTAGCTATTACAAAGGCTCGAATCGGTTGGTATTCAATGATATTTTCTCTATGATGCGTTTGGATATCTTGATCGAGTGAAAAATTCATAATTGACTCCCAGAACAAAACATCTGGATTCTCGTTGTTCAATTTTGATTTCGAATTATCAGCTTTCATATATTCTGGAATTCGAAAATTCAATGAAGGATTGTCAATTTCTGTAGTTTTAGGTCCTACAATGATTGCATCAACTTTAGCTCGTAGCATCGACAAATATACATTAGATGACTGATTGGAAACTGAAAGTCTTTCTGCGGGCTCAGTTGAATAAAAACCGTCTGCCGAAATTGCGGATTTTATAATTATTTTCGGCCGATTTTTTCTGATTCTTTTAAAGAATCCAGCTAGGAAAGCCTGCCCGACAAGTTGCAATTCTGTGGAGATGGCAAATGCGATTCCTGATTGAGAATAGATCTTGTTATCACGTTGTGATTCAACGATTGGATTGGGATCAAGCGATCCCACAAATACATTTCTTGGTTTCTTGCTAATAATCAGATCTCGGCAAGGAGGAGTTCTTCCAGTATGCGAACAAGGCTCAAGTGTAACGTATACATCATGCTCTAAGTTTGTATTAGCCGAGGGATCACTATTGGAAATATTTTTTTGATTCGTAAATTGAATTGTAGATGGATCTGCATTGTCATCCGCAATTTGATCAGCAAACTGTTCTATATAGTGATTAATCTTTAGATTTTTTTCTAAATTAGCGTAGGCTTCTCGCTCTGCATGATTGCCACCAATAACTTGGGTAAATCCTGTTGCAAGAATATCATTATTGGAATTTGATATAACGCAAGCAACAGGCGGATTGGGAGATGAGAATCCTAATGCAAGGTAGGAAGCTCGGACGATTGCTTCAAGAATCGACTCGTCCAAGCTAATATCAACTAAGCAGTTGCTCGTTTTTTTCGATTTTTCATGAATGTATCAAACATTTCCATGACTGGTGCTGCGATAAAAATCGAAGAGTAGGTTCCGACAATCACACCGAAAACCAGAACATAAGCAAAGTCATACAACTCTACCGCTCCACCGACGATCAAAGCAACCACTGAAATCAATGTAGCAAAAGATGTATTGATCGTTCGACCCAGTGTCTGGTAGATGGATCCGTTTATCACTGGAGCCATTGCCATGTCAGGATTGTTTAATGTATTTTCACGGATTCTATCAAAAATCACAATTGTATCGTTGATTGAATAACCAAGCAAAGTCAAAATTGCTGCAATCAATGGAACGCTTGGCTTGATCTGAAAAGCACCTATCATTGCCAATGTGATAGCAAGATCATGCAATAGAGCAAGGGATGCGCCCACGCTAAATTTGATAAATCGAAATCGAAAGGTGAGATAACCTGCCATTACAATCAATGTCCAGAATATCAAAGAAATTCCTGTTTCAGTTAACTCACCACCAACTACAGCACCCACTTGATCAGCACTGAGTATATCACCATTTTTGAGATTGAAATCAAGGATAACCTGATTCATAAAATCTTGAAGCGCTGATCCTTCCGTCTGCTTGGCTATTTTTCTTTTGGTTATGAATTCATCTAACACACTCAAAGCCATATCCATCTGCCAGATATTCTTATCCTTATCCAATTGAATAAGAACAGCCTCAATTTTTTTCTCAGTAAAATATGCGTTCAATCTGTCACGAGAAATGGATTCAGGAAATTGGATCGTCGTACGAATTCCACCATTGAAATCTAAAGAATTTGCAAATCCTCCATGGACTCCATAAGTTACTGCAAAACCAGCAATGATGAACGCGAGAGAAATGGTTAAAGTGAAATATTTGTATTTGATAAAATCCATCATTAGTTTGCCTCTTTCTTTTTATTGAATAGATTGAATCCAAGCCTTAACTTGGATACACCTAACTCATTGACTGAGAGTTCCATAAGTATCCGGCTCACAACTAAAGATGTGAAAAGGGAAGTTATGATACCCCAACATAAAGTAATCGCAAATCCTTTGATCGGACCATTACCAAGTCTGATCATCAAAATACCAGAAATCAATGTGGTTACGTTTGCATCTATAATTGTCCAGAAAGCATTCTCAAAACCGCGAGAAACTGCTTGAGTGATATGTTTGCCTGCATCCAATTCTTCCCGAATTCTTTCGTAGATAATCACGTTTGCATCTACCGCCATACCGACCGTCAGAATGATACCAGCAAATCCAGGAAGCGTTAGTGTAAAATCCATCAAGCTCAAAAGTGCCATGAGGATAGTAACGTTTACCAATAGTGTAACATCTGCGATAAATCCAGCCAATCCGTAGTAGAATATCATATAGAACATCACAAGAATGAAACCAATAACTACCGATTTGATACCAACTTTGATTGACTCAAGACCTAAAGTAGGTCCGATGAATCTCATCTCAAGAACGGACAATGGGATCGGAAGTGAACCTTCACTGATCACATTGGAGAGTCGCGTTGCCTCTTCTTGATTAAAGCTTCCAGAAATTTCAGCTCGTCCACCAGCAATTGGGTCATTGATTGTCGGATTCGATACGACTTTATCTCCCCATACAATTGCTAAATTCCGACCACGATTCTGCGATGTTAATTCAAAAAATCGATCTGCTCCTTGTGGAGTTAAAGAAAACGACACAGTCCAAGCTAAACTATTTGGATTGTAAGCTGGTTGTGCGTTCGTTAAATCGTTGCCCGATAGAGCAATAGATCTCTCAAGAACGATAAAAGATCTTGGTAAAAGAGGTGATGTGGAATTCGCACCCCTTGCCCATAGAGTAAATAATTTATATCTATCAGTTGGGATATTGTATTTCTTTTCCAAACTTTGTATGAACCGGTCTTGGGCATCTTTACCAAGTCGATTCTTAACAATATTCTGTAATTTGACAATATCGGTTTCTTCCTTTTTGCCTGCTTCAAGAAGTCTTCTCTCTTCGGCAGCAATTTTGCTTCCGAGATCCGATGATGCCGGTTCTTCCAATCTGTATTCAACTGTTTCTGTAGATTGCAAAATTTCCAAGATCCGAGCGGAATTGGTAACTCCAGGAAGTGATACTTCAACGGATTCCGATTCAGATTGGATACGAACTTGTGGCTCGGTAAGATTCTGATTCGTAAGTCTATTGTCTATAATCGTTTTAGCTTTTTCTAATTCGATCTGCTTACGAAAAGGTGTAAGTTCAAATCTAGATTCGATCTCTTCCAATTTATCAATTGCTTCTTTTCTCTCATCTTCTGTGAGTGTTAGATCATTCTTTTTTGCATTTAGGTCGGAAATTTCTTTAGAATAGATATCTCTTAATTTTGAAACGTAAATATCAAAATCACCCTTAAGCACGACTCTCATTCCACCTTGTAAGTCCAAACCAAACTTGATTGCAAGAGGTTTACCTGACTTAATCCAATTCTCAATGAGTGTTGGCACCAAATGGTTCTTAGATTCCCAAATCAGTTCTGAATTTTCTTGAGATATCTGGTTGATCTTCGCGGATGTGATGAACCTTCCGCTTACTTTGAAAATCTCTTCGCCTTTGTATTCAGTAGGTTTCGGCGAGATCGTCCATTCCTTTTCAGGATCATAATCTTTGAACCATCGATCTTCGAACTCGCTTAAGATTCGGATCTGTTGTTCTTGGGTCTGCTCTTTGAATTCTGGACGAACAGCTAATTCCAATTCTCTCTCACCAAACGATGGATAGAGGACAAGAATAGCTGCAACTACTGCCAGGACGGGAATGATGGATGCTTGGCGAGACTTCAATTTAAACTCCTAAATTCTAATTAAAAGGTTAGCGTCTCATTCTTCGAATGGTAGGTGTTGACCTACGAGACGAAGAAGAAACTCGGCCGGATCTGAGCCGATAGATTGCGAATATCAAAAGTATTCCAAAAATGTAAAATGCCTTCTGGTATTTAGATAGAAAGCCTGTAAAAGATTTAAAAATGCTATAATCTCCAGTAACTGTTGGAAGAGGATGAACCACCTGTGCATCAGCGGACTTTTCCTTACCTTCATCTACAGGTAGACTTTCTGGAGTTACGTTTGCTGCAAAACCAGGAAGATAATCGGGCTCCATAGCAAGAGGTTCGTCTACCCAAATTCCTTCATCTAAACCCGCCTCTTCTTGTGGCTCTATCTCTGATGATTTCGTAGATAGCTTTGGATCAGGAGAAGTCGTTGTAGATTTCGAAGTGGTAGAACTTGGGCTTGTGAGCGATGTCGTCGGTGCTACCGTTGTCGCCTTCTTCGTTGTGGTCGGAGTAACGGTTGTCTTCTTGGTAGCAGTCTTAGTTGTCGACTTCGTTTGTGTTTTCTGCGTGGATTTGGTTGATGTCTTAGTTGGTTCTGTCTTCGATGTAGGCTCCACTTTTGTTGGAGCTTTCTCAACAGGGACTTGAATGTTCTCAACCTTATCCAAAAAATCCAAGTTATCCACAGATTCCTGAGCGAACACAGATAGACTGATGAAAAGCAAAGGAAGAATGATTGAACTTGAATTCAGAAGACGAGACATGAAATTCTAAGTATTCTCTTTTTTCGAAGTAACAGAATTGAGGCTAAAAGTCACGCTTGTGTTCGGAGCGATTGCAAGAACTACCGTCTGGTCAGCCTCTCTAACTTCCGTTACCTTTCCATGAATTCCGCTAGTTGTAATTACGTTATCACCCTTATTGAGGGAGGCGATCATTTCTTTTCTTTTCTTTTCTTCGTTTCTTTGTGGGCGAATGACTAGAAAGTACATGACCACAAGCATAACGGGAATGAGAAGTAAAGTGCCGAATGGAGAACCACCCTCTTTGCCTGCTTGGGCGAGGGTGAAATGGATTGTTTCAAATATATGCATACCTAATTGAAAAGCAAATTCTCTCTTGCGAATTGAGCAACCTTTTTATTTAAAATCTGCTGAATTGCCATTTTATAACCGTTTTCAATGGATTCCACCCGGTCTAGAATCCATAAAGCGACTCCCGCATTCAGTGCGACTAAATGTGCACCAGATGTATCTTCACCATTGATTACATTTTTTGAAAGTTCAAGTGCTTTCTCAGGTGACGAAACGTACACTTCGCCCGGATTCAATGGCTTCGAAATTTTTAAAATTGTTGGATCAAAATGTCCTTCGATCAATTTATTATTTCGAATCACCATATAATCTGTTGGGGCAAATATAGAAAATTCATCTAAACCATCAATTGAATGGCAGACAACACCTGCAACGATTCCCAATTCCTTTAGTGCAAAAGCAACTCGCTCAATCCAATCTTTGGAGAAAACTCCAATGATCTGATGAGTTGGTTTAAAAGGATTGGATAGAGGTCCAATCAAATTAAAGAAACTTCTAAAACCTAGTTCCTTTCGGACATTTGCGGCAAACTTCATCGCAGGATGCCAAGCAGGTGCAAATAAAAATGTAAATCCTGCAGAAATAAATCTATCCTCAACTTCTGAATGACTCAACTCTAAAGACAATCCAAGAGCCGACAATAAATCACTAGAGCCGGATACAGATGATACGGATCTATTGCCATGCTTTGCAACTTTTACACCAAGTGAAGATAAGGTGAGAGCGGACAGAGTGGACACATTGATACTACCCTTACCATCTCCTCCAGTTCCGCATGTATCCAAAACTGGAAAATCCCATGGTGCAGATTTGGGTGCAACAGCTGCTTTGCGCATGGCTTGTGCAAACCCGAGTATTTCTTCACCCGTTTCACCCTTTACCTTGAGTGCAGTTATAAAAGAGGCCAAAACAATTTCCGATACTTCCCCTTTCATAACAAATCCAAGAAAGGATCTTGCTTCGTCTCGATTTAGATTCTGACCTGTTGTAACTTTATGAAGTATGTCGATTGCCTGCATGTCTCCCCCTAAATGCGATATAGATATTGCGCGGTCGAAGTAGTCGAAAATTAGAAATCAGATATCGAATCCCAGACCATAGAGTTATAATCGTAGTGAGTAGCATTCCGTAATAAGGAAGAAAGCTCGCAATTCGATTCATAATTTGTTGAAGACTTAAGTCTGGTTTATTATTCCAATCATCAATAAATTGCGCAAAATTAGTCGAAGCAATCTCAAAAGTTGTTAATCCTTCCGCTCCTTGCATATCATACAATTCATTGATAAGAGCTCGCCTTTTGCCCGAGATCAGCATAAAAATCACAAGGATAATTAGGATTGTACCCATTTGAAAGGTGGTCTTGATCTTACCCATTCTTGTTGTGCGTAAGGAGAACCCTTCTCGGATCGCAAGCCAACGAAGAAAGGTTATTAGAATATCACGAAATACGATTACTAGAACCATCCAAAGTTCTATCTGATTATTCAGAAATAGGAAAGCAGTAAATGATCCAATCACTAGAAATTTGTCAGCTAAGGGATCTAAGAATTTTCCAAGTTCAGTCTCTTGGTTCCACTTGCGAGCTAGATATCCATCCACCAAATCAGTAATAGATGCAATGGCAAAAATCACAAAAGCCCATACTTGATAAATTAGCTCGCTACGAAATAAAAAATATATAAACACAGGAAGTGATAATACACGTAGCCCAGTAAGAATATTTGGTAGATTGAAATTCTTACGTAAGTCTTCCATTCTATTTCTGAACCCAACTTCCGGTCATATCGTATTCCTGAAAAGAATCCACTCGCACATGACCAATATCGCCCACTTTCAAATTATCATCTTCGACAAACACAACTTCATCGATTTCGGGCGCATCTTGGTATCGACGAACTACCCATATTCCATCTTCGGCTTTCTCATCAACAATAGCAGGATAGATCTTACCCAATCTTTGCGCATGAATATCTTTTAGATTTTCCAGATGAAGGTCGCGAACCATATTGACTCGTTTAGCAATTTCTCTATCGCTCGGTTTGCCCTTTAGATCGAGTCCTTTAGTTCCTTCTTGTGGTGAATAAGGAAATAAATTGACTTTCTCGGGTTTTACTTCGCTTATAAATTTCATTACGAGATCTACATCTTCTGGTTTTTCGGAAGGAAATCCCATGATAAATGAGGTTCTGATTTCCAAATCAGGCATAACAGATCGAGCTTTATTGTATAAATCTTTGAAAAATTCATAATCTCCCGACCTATTCATCGCTTTGAGAACATTGGTCGAAACATGCTGCAAAGGACTTTCTAAATAAGGAGCCAATTTAGTAATCTTGGAAAAATAATCTAACAATCGATAGGTTTTTTTGTCAGGATAAAGATATAAAGGACGTAAAATCTCCAAGCCTTCCATATCATTGAGTTTCATTAGAAGATTCGCAAGTTCTAGTTCGGATTTTTTATAATAGATTGTATCTTGAGATACTAAGCATATTTCTTTGGCACCGGATAGAAGTGCACGTTTTGTTTGTGAGATAATATTTGCTTCATCCACATCAACAAATTTACCACGAAGACTAGGAATGATACAGAATGCACAGCCTCGATTGCATCCATCAGAAATTTTGACATAAGAATAGGGTTTAGAGAAATTCTCAATCGAGGGATCATACTTCATCCGCTCTAAAAGGTCACGATTGAATTCTTTGTTATCGGAAAAATCTAGAGGAAAAGCTTCTTTGAGAATTTGACCTGCTTCATGATAACGACCTGTCCCGAATAGGAAATCCACTTCGGGCATATCTTCTCGAATGGCTTCAGGGTATCGTTGCGAAAAACATCCTACAACGATAAGCTTCTGATCTTTTTGTTTTTTTACTTCGCCTGCTTGAAGAATCGTCTGGATGGTTTCTTCTGTTGCAGACTGAATAAAAGTGCAAGAATTGATGAGATGAAAATCACTAGATTCCGGACTCTCTGATGGCACCAATCCTTCCACAAGTAGGGATTGGTGAATTGCACTCGAATCGGCTGTATTTTTTGGACAACCCAGAGTCGTAATATAAAATGACCTTCTGGAATTGTCCAAGAATCATTCTCCTAGTTCTTTGATGACAGATTGAGTACTATCATAAGGATTCTGTGTTCGGACAAATATTTTTTTGACAAGCTTACCAGGCTTTCCTAATACAACTCGTTCTTTGCCATTTTGTATCATCTCAACTGCACCACCGTCGCCAACTTTAACTTCGAGTCGATCTCTTGCTTCTAAAGCTTTGGTCTCACCTGATGCAACAATCCCTCTCTCACCTAACTGACCGTCTATGACAAATTCCACATAGCTATTCTTATTGAAGAAAAGGGTAACTTGAATCGGCACATCACCGACTGGCTTGGCATTGACACCTTCACGTTCTTGACCAAGTGTCACAAGAATCTTTGCGGACTTCTCAGTTACTGCTTGAGTATAGATTCGAATGTCTCGTCTCAGATTGCCGAGTTCTGGAATTCTAGGATTGAGTATGACTTCTTCGCCAACCATAGTTTTGAAATAGTAGATCCCTTTTTCTGGGAAAAGATTGAATCCAATCTCAGCTTTATTCTTATCTTCTGTTCTACCTTCTTGAACGGACTTGATAAAGATCTTACACTGTTGGTTACTTACAGAAAAACTCACACCGCGATCTTCAGTAAGTATAAAAGGAACACTGCTTCCTTCTGGAAGACTCTGATTTACAAATTGTACAGTGTTGGGAATTCCGTTCTCTGTGTTATCAACTTTGGGAATATCTTCCGTTAGTTGATCTTCCGAGATTCCTGAGTTATCAGCAAAGCTTAAGTACGCAATGTATGCAGCAATCAGAATCAAAACTATAGAGATTCCCGTAACAATCTGATTCTTATCAATATATGTTGTCGTGGTTGGTTTCGTAAGCTCTTCTAGTGGAGCTTGGGCTTCTTCGATCTGCTCACCTCGATAGAGGTTCATAAGCATTGCATTATCTAACTTGAGATAAGATCCGTAGTTCTTAAGAAAGCCAAGTGCAAATGTTTCTGCAGGAAACTGGGAATAGTCTTCGGTTTCTAGAGCAACTATATATTTAATGGCGATATTTGTGTCTTTGGATACATCTTTCACGGTAAGCTTTTTTTCTTCTCGTGCTTCTTTTAGTATCTGACCTACTCTCTTCTGATTCAATGTTGTTCTCCTAGTCTTGTCTATCTCAGTCTTCTGAGACAAGTGGGTTGTTTACGATTTTTGCGTTCCCACTAATATGAAAATTGAATAACCCGTCTTCTATTGTTGGATTCAAATCAATATTTGAAAAATTGATATTCGTTTCCTTACCGCGTCCGTCGTATGCTGTTGCTCGACGAACCAAATAGGTATTGGAATCGATATACAGTGTCATTTTTTCGAAACCACCAATCTTTTCTCTCTGATCTAGAGCTAACACGAAGTATTCGGTCGCATCTTTCTCATCAATTTTCCTTGGTTGAGTTGTCGAATCAAATTTATAATGGTATTTTCGAAAAAGTCTATTGAGACCTTCAGGCGACGAACTAGTAAAAATTGCGCCAGATGAATTCTTCTTATCGATTTCTAAATCTTGTTTACCGACGGCACCGAGCCTCTTGATATAAATCCACAGAGTTTTACCATCGCTTACGATTGCATCGCCCTCAGGCTGATTGAAGTCATAGCGAATTTTGCCAGGCTTCTTATACAGACTCGTCCCAGTTAAGACACGCGTAGTCTTACCTTCGGTAGTTGTGATTTTGAAATTGGATGTGTATGAATTGATATCTGAGAATTTCTTTTTTACTTTTTTGACAACTTCGGATGGAGAATGCCAATTGTGCGAAGGTTTATCGCCTTCAGCATAAAGCAAGATTGGAAGAATGAATAAACCAATTGCAATAATAGGTAAAATGATTCGATATCTGCCAAATTTCACAAGAAAAACTCCTCTAAAATGACTATAGTCTGGTAAAACGAGTTCCCTACCAGTAATAATTAATCTCTATAAAGACTTGAGAATTTCTCTTGGTTTCGTGCCAATCTGTGGAGAAATAATTCCTCTTTTCTCCAGTGCCTCAATCACCCTAGCCGCTTTATTGTATCCGATTCTCAGATGTCTCTGGACTAAACTTCCGGATGCCTTGCCCTCCTGGGAAATAATTCTCCATGCGTCTTGAATCAAATCTTCATCCTCATCAAATGAGTCACCGGATTCGGAATAATCATCTTCCAAATTGATCTCAACGTAACTGGGCGAGCCCAATCTCTTGGATTCTTCTACAATTTTTTCAATTTCTTCTTCGGAGACAAATGGTGCCTGGACTCGAACCAAGTCTGATGCGGTCGGTGATCTGTAGAGAAAATCTCCTTTACCCAATAAAGACTCAGCTCCATTCGCATCCAAAATAGTTCGTGAATCCGTACGTTGTGCAACTTGGAAAGCCATTCTTGCAGGACAGTTCGCCTTAATCAATCCAGTGATCACATCCACGCTTGGTCTCTGAGTCGCCATAACAAGATGGATACCAACAGCCCTAGACTTCTGAGAAATTCTTGTGATCTGCTCTTCTAGATCTTTTCCAGATACCATCATAAGGTCAGACAACTCATCAATAAATATCACAATATAAGGCATTTTTTGATAACCTTTATTGTGAGCCCAGTCTTCAACTTTCTGATTGTAGCTTTGGAAGTCGCGGCATTTGAGACTTGATACAGATTGGTAACGAGTCTCCATCTCCTGAATTGCCCAAGCGAGAGCCTTGGTTGCCTTCTTAGGATCTGTTATAACAGGCATTAGCAGATGGGGAATGTCTTCATACAGAGTCATCTCAACCATCTTCGGATCGATCATGATAAAACGAAGTTCACTTGGTGACCGAGTAAAGATCAAACTTGTAATCATGGAATTCAAACAAACCGATTTACCTGAACCTGTTGTTCCGGCAACAAGTAGATGCGGAAGTTTTGTGAGATCAATATTCATGGATCGCCCAGCAATATCTTTACCAATGCAAATGCTGAGTCCGCCACTGGATTTTGCTAGACTTGAATCTCGCAAAATATCCGTTAAATGGACATCGTCACGCACTTGGTTAGGGACTTCGATTCCAATTGTTGACTTTCCTGGGATCGGTGCGACGATACGTATACTTTTGACAGCCATATATAGTTTCAATTCGTCTGCAAGAGATGTGATCTTGGCAAGTTTGATTCCGTTTGGAATGGTAAGCTCATACCTTGAGATGATTGGACCTTTCTCCATGGATACAACTTTGGATTGGATTCCATAATCCGCGATGATTTGTTCAATTTTACGTGCGACAGCATCGGTCTCGGCTCGCGATTCGCTTGGATGAATCTTAGGCTTCGCAAGTCCGAGAAGCTTAGGTGAAATATAGTATCCACCTTTCTTAAGTTTTACGGGATTCACAAAAGTCTTTGGACTTTCTATAGGTTCTTTTGGAGTCGGACTAACTTCTGTCTGAATTTTGGAATTCGCAATCTGGGATATTGCCTCAGGAAAATTCACTGCGATTTTCTCATTTGCTCTTAGATCTTCTTCGTCTTGCAATTCATCGGAGTCAAGCAAGTCCTCAGAATCTTCCGAACTTTGTAATTCAGGAGAGTCCTGCGATTCCTCGTCATCTTGTGAATCTTCTTGGGAATAAACTGTCTCATTCTCATCCGAATATTGGTTTTCGTAGTCTGATTCGAATTCATCACCTAAACTATCTTCAACGCTCACGGTTTCTGATTCTTCGTGAGAATCAAATTTACTTAGCTCATTCGATTCTTCAAAATCTTCGTTTGAATAATCTGAATCATGATTCGTTCCATAATTTCTAATGCTAAAATCGCCAGTGCCAAAACTTTGTTCTGATCCTTTCTTTCGATCCGTTGTATAATCTAAAACGGTAAAGCCTAGATAGTTTGAATCGGGAGTTTCGGATAATTTTCTCTTAAGAGTTACCGGTGTGTCATGAAATCGAAAGATCCTTTCTTCTTCAAAAAATCCTTCGTATAAAGAAGTATTTTTGAACTTAGGATAGATTTTGTTTTCGTTTCTTGCTGAATTCCAAGAAGAAGATTCTGAATTTTTGGACGCAGAAGCAAAAGATCCTTGAGATCCGCTACTTCCTCCAGACATCGCATGAACTAGAACGGATTTTTCTTCATTCCTCGATTCTAAAGCAAAAAAATTCTTAAACTTCTCAAACATTTCCATCGACTTGGAATTGGATTGAACCTGCGTGCGATTCAAAAAATCATCCAGCGAATAACCAACTTTTTTTTCTTCTGATGAACTCGCACCAGCTTCCGAATCGGAATGAACATCCGATGGGGATTTATTTTCTTTTTTCTGCAAACGGAATTCACCACTGCGTATAAAGTTTTGGAGAGAAGAAAAAATATCTCCAAACCATGCCTTAGAAGTTTCAAGGCTATCATCTTTTAAAATAGAAAATAATGAATAGGCAAATAGAAAAGCAGTGAGGATCGCTTTGCCAGTTGCACCGATGACAAAGTCAAGACCAAGCCCGATACCCGCTCCAAGCACGCCTCCTCCACTTCCAAGTGCTTCACTTGGCTCCGATAGAAATCCGAAAGCAAGGGAGACAGAAAGAATCAATAGAGGGAGTAGCAAAAGTTTTCCAAGAATATCTAGATCTTTTTTCTTGAAGAGCAGAGCTCCTAAGCCAAGAAGTCCAATCCCGATTATATAAGATGCCTTACCTAAAAGATAGAAGCAGGCAAATGAAAAATAGAATCCAAGCTTTCCAAACCAATTGATTGCACCGGAATCATCGGCTTCCTGAAAAGAAAGCATGGAAAAAAGACAAAAAACGCCCACAAATACAAATAGATAGGGAATAAATTCCTTTTTGGGAGACATATACTCTCCATTTCGGAAGAGTTTCGCTTTTTATGTAGAAAAATAGTTATTTGAAATTTGTAAATTTCGCATCAAAAGGAAGATCACTGGACTTGATCATCGCCATGACTTCCTGAAGATCATCTTTCTTCTTACCTGTCACCCGAACACTGTCTCCCATAATTGTAGGAGTTACTTTGAGTTTGGAATCTTTAATGAGTTTTGTGATTTGCTTGGTATGCTCTTTTTCTAGACCGGTCTGGATTTTTACTTTCTGTCGGACGGTTCCGCCAGTTGCTTGATCGGGCTTTTCTTCAAAATTGAAAGCTTTGAGTCCAATTTCTCTTTTGGCAAGTTTTGCAATTAAGACATCAATGACTTGTTTGATTTTTATATCGTTCTCACTCGTAAGAACAAGTTGGGTTTCTTCGATTTTGATATCGGATTTGGATCCTTTGAAATCAAAACGGGTGGAAATTTCTGCCATTGCTTGCGCTACAGCATTTTTCAATTCAGAACGGTCTACTTCGGATACAATATCAAATGATGGATCTGCCATAGATGTAAATTATTTCCAAAATATCATGATGGCAACTAGAATTTTCCCAACAAATTTGGATTCAATTCGATTTCTAGAATCCTACCACTTTGCCAGATAGACCAATTCTCTCACTCACCACAAAACTCTTGATAGTTGCTCCATTCAAAACAAAGCCAACTCTGTTCCCAGGATTCTGACTTGCAAAACCTATTAGATCAAATTGGTAGTTCGTCCTATCATTTTGTGTAAGTGACGCACAAGGTCTATCCCAACCAAAAAGGTGGGCTGTTCCCTCGTCATGAACTTCTAAGCAATAGGTTTTTTCTGTGCCTTCTGGTGTTGCAGGTGCAGCACCTTGATTAAAAGGTCCAGTAGTTCCGATTGCAGTTCCGATCGCAACTATGGTTGCCGTTGTAATTCGAAAACCTGGTCCACTAGCTGTTGCATTAGAGCCAACGCTTGCATTCAAAATTACATCCAAGCTTCCACCAGGATCTAAAGTAAAAGTAACTTCGACATTTTGATCTTTTCGTCCACCTTGGGTAACAAAGTCTACTGAAGATGCAATTCTACTGTTCGTCGCTGTACCTTTGGCTCCACCTGGAGTGAAATTGATTGCATTGGATGTAAAACCAAGTCGTGAGAGATCTGCATCACTCGTACATCCGACTAAATTGAATCCTTGTCTGGTTCCACCTGTCTGGATGTTTGCTTGATCGGCACCACCTCGAATCGGTGGAAAATTCACACGACCGCAAGATGCAGATCCACCACCTGACGCATATTGAAGCAATAACTCAGCAAGTTGCATATCTACGTCTGCTGGTTTTCTTCCGAAATACTCAGAACAATTTGCAGTGATAAATAATAATAATATAATTGGCACAAGTCTTCGCATAAATTCTCTCTCTTTACCAAATTTTATCCTAGATTCCCAAATACAACTCAGTTTCATTTGCATTGACAAAAAAAGTGTAAACCGAAACCTGGAAGAATGAAAAAGATTCTGATCTTTCCTATTTTCATTTTAATAACCTTATCCAATTGCTTAGAAACGAAGTCTGATGATGACGATAGTATTTTGTTACTCTTAGCCGCAGCCGCACTCAATGCACCGCGGGCAGTAGAAGAACCAAGACCTTTTCGCGGTCGATCTGTGGGTCTTAACCAAGGAGGAACTATTCAAGTCTACGATTGGAATCAAGAAGCCTTCTTGTCTATACGAAATGGGGATTCAGAAATTTCTGGTGTCAATCAAATATTTGAATCGGGCAGCGGACGTTTTGCTTATCTAAGAGTTGCAGGTGGATTTCGAATCTTGGATACAGAGCTCAATCTTTCTCCACATGGTGATCATTTCCATTACGAAAGAAAAAACTATTATAGATCCGTTTCGACGACTCGCATTGACCTTACAGGTTCCAACGCGAGAACTGCCTTATCAAAAGACGGATGGGTTGCTTTCTATTATACCAGTGGAGCTAACTCCTCAATCAAATTTGTTAAGGAAAATAATATCATAACCGAGGAAACAATTCCTGTATTGGCGGGACCAGCTGGTCTACCCGCTAACATGGACGGTGCGGCAGTCATGATACGTGAGAACCTTGCTTTGATTCCAATTGCATCCAATGGAACAACGGTAAGTCAATTCCAAGCGCAACACTACAATGGAACCGCTTGGACGACCACACTTCCTGGACCAAATACTTCAATAAACTTCTCTTGCAATAATTACCAAACTCTAGCCTTCACAGAGACTCCAACTTCAGATGCCAATTTCTCGAATCTCAATACTGGTTATAATAAATTGCACTACGTAGTTGTATCCTGTGGAAATACAATTCATATTGTTAAGCACAATGATTCTACGAATACAACTTCCTATACTTCCGTAACAACGCCAAACTCTAGTGTCTTGTTCAATGTCAAAAGAGTTATTATGAATAATAATATTGAGCGTGGAGGCAAAACCGCCAAACCATTATTTGTTGCAAATAGTGGAGGAGATACAGAATCCAGTATCGTTATCATAAATGCTGAGACAGCAACGATCACATCAATTCCAACACTCAACTACCGGTCCAATCATCTAGTTACAGAAACTCGTTTCGGAGAAACGGCGTCCATTCTTGCCAGTGATTCCAGTATAGTAACTTACAATTTAGAAAATCGTTCAGAAATTTCTAGATTTGCGAGCCAGATCAATAATATAAGTTCCGCTGATTTTGTTTCAGGATGGGAATCCGCAATCATCACTTCAGGAACAACCATTCAAGAATATAATATCAAAGAGCAATACAAAGCAAGAACAGTGAATCAAAATGCCGATATTTCCAAACTTTATAAGCATTTTTTCTATGGAATAGGAGTGGATTATACAGGAGCTGCACACTGACAAGTTACAATCTGTTCGGAATTTTCTCTAACTTGTTTTGAATAAAAATTCAAATTATTGCATTATGATTCTTCAATTATTTGCTTTGTAAACTAGCTTTGAATTGCGACTTGATGATCTGATATATATTCCTAGGCTTGGTCTAGGAGTATATGAATGCATCTATCTCGGAAAGTTATTGAACCCGCGTTTAAAAAAGACCCAACTCTTTCAGAGATAAAAAAGTTTCTAAACCCAAAATTATTTGAACCAAATTTAAATAAGGCAATCATCTATATAATTTCTGGAGTGATCCAGTTTATAGTAGGAATTGGATTTCTCTATTATATCTATCAGGCAAGAATCTACTGGCTCTATCCAATTGGTTGGTTTATTGGAGGAACAGTTTTTACTTCTCTTTTCGTTCTTGCGCATGATTGTGCACATGAATCTTTTTTCAAAACAAAATTCTGGAATAGCTTCTGGGGTCATATACTATTTCTTCCTACTTTCTATCCTCATCATGCTTGGCGCTATACTCACGCTGCTCACCATCAGAATACAAACTTGTTAAAGACTAGCACAACGGATGTCTATTTCGATAATGCTTGGATTCCCTTTACTACAAAAGAATATATCGATTTGCGAAAACAATCAAAAATTTATGCTGTGATTTTCAAAATAACTCGTGTTCTGTTACCAATCGGTTCACTAATACATAATATTTTATTTCACTATCAGATAAACAAATACCAAAATTCTCATAAACCGAAAGTTCTTTTTTCTTACTGGATTCTTGGACTGTTTTTTCTTTCCGTAGCTGCAACAAGTTATCTTCTAACAGAATCATTTTATCCGGTTTTGCATTTCTGGATAATTCCCGCGCTCTGCTTTCAATTCTGGATGTCTCTGTATACTTATTTACATCATACTTCTCCCGATATCAAAATTTACAAAGAGAATGACTGGAACCAATATAGAGGACAAATTGTATCAACAAGAAATTGTTACATGCCGGCTTGGCTATCGTCTTTGCATTTTCATATCGATATCCATATTCCACATCATCTGAATATTAGGATTCCATCGTATAATTTAGTACAAGCTCAAAAAGAATTGAAACAATCTGCGATAAAAAATGATCTTAAAGAAGAAAAATTTACATGGAAATTGTTTATTTCTACAATCAAAACTTGCCATCTTTGGGATATTGATGCCAATCGATACCAAACATTCCGTGAAGTTGAGTCTGCAGATAAATAAAATATTGGAAAACTTCCCCACTCGACCTGATATTTGTCTAATATACGACAGGGGGTAATTATGGAATTAGCAACGTTTGCTGGTGGATGTTTCTGGTGTATGGAGCCCCCCTATGATAAATTGCCTGGAGTTGAAAAAATTACTGTGGGTTATATCGGTGGACAGACCATCAATCCCACTTATAAAGAAGTCTGCACGGGAACGACAGGTCATACTGAGGCAGTGCAATTAGAATTTGATCCAGATATTATAAGCTATGAAGCCCTATTAGATGTATTCTGGAAAAACATAAACCCAACACAATTGAATGGACAGTTTTATGACCTGGGAACTCAGTACAGAACAGGAATTTTCTATCATTCAGCAGAGCAAAAAGTTCAAGCAGAGAAATCAAAAAAAAATCTCGAAGCATCAAAAAAATTCGCAAATCCAATAGTTACTGAAATTACTGAGGCCACTCAATTCTTTCCAGCAGAAGAAATGCATCAGAAATACTTCAAAAAAAGTCCAGAACACTACAAACGTTATAGTGTAGGCTCAGGTAGAGTCGAATTCAAGAATGCTACATGGGGTAGCGGGAATTAAAATAACCAAGAAATGTTGGTATTTTCAAGACAATTTGCATTTTAGAAAATTTCCCATTTTCAAAAAATTGAATTCATTCTAAATTGACGAAATACAGCGATTGGTTTCATGCATAAACAATTTAGACATTTGAGTTCAAAAAGCTTCTATTTATTTACAATGATTTCTCTAATTCTTATTGGAAACTGTGTTAGCTTTCAAGATGGAGAATCCAAAGATATAGAATCAAGTGATACAAATCCAGAATTTTACAATTGGATTTGGATCTCTGAAGATCCTATGCTTCGCGAAATTCTTTCCGAACGCTATGAGAAAGAAAACCCAATAGAAAAAGACATAGATTTCAAACGAATTGCCAGTGTTGAAATTGAATCGATTGATTCTTCCATTCCCGCACACCGTTCTCTACTCTATTCATTAGCAACACTAACCATAGGAATATTCCATGATATTGAATCGGATTATGTATTTGTAGTTAGATATTTGGAAGATACCAAACAAGAAAAAAAAATGTTCCAATCTAAAACCGTACGCAAGTTCCGAACACCAATGCCACCTTATATTGGTTTTGCTTCTTCTATAATTCTCGCAAGCTTTGATAGATATCGGAAACCTGAGCATCTAAGAAATTATTGTATTTTCGAGAAACCTTCTAGACTTAGGGAAAGTTTAGAAGCTACGCATACTGAATATTGCAAAGAATATAAATCATTTCTATTTCACGCTTGGCTTTCAATTGAAAAAAAAGTTCAAAATGATTTATCAGAGATTCATTAAGTCGTGAAATATTCATTACATCTTATTACCATTACTCTAATTACTTTTCTAAATTCCCACAATCCTGTAGATGCGAAAGATTTTTTCAATCCTAATAGAAATACTGATCTAATTTTCTATGGTGGATATTCAATGTCATCGGTTGATAGTTATGCGATGACTGCCAATTCGATTTGGAATGTCACTTATGTCTTGAGTGGCCCTGAGCCTTTTTTGAAATCAGATATTTATGTGATGGGTTTGAATCGTGAATTGAATTTTAAGTTTAGATTCATAAATTTTGAATTAGAGTCTCATATTGGAAAGCATACTGGCCTCATGCACCACCTAGAGTGGAATACCCTGTATGTGGCAAGAATCAATGATTTGTTTGGACTACCCTTAAGCTTCGCTGTTGGAGAAGGAATATCTGTTGCTTCCGAAAATCCTAAAGCAGAAAACATCAACCGAGGTTATGATCCTGTAACTGATTCAATAAATTATCAATTTTCAATCGAATCAAGAAATATCATGAATTATCTAATGTTTGAATTAGAATTTGGTGATCGAGACTCATCATGGCCTCGTTTATTCACAAGAATACATCATAGATCCGGAGTTTTTGGATTGTATTGTGATCCATCACCTGCCTGCGGATCGAATTACTTTACTGTTGGCCTCAAGATACCTTTAGGATTCGATAGCGTGAAAAATAAAGAGAGCATACTTTGAGAAAATTATTCCTAATCTATATTCTAATATTCATAATCATTTATCCATCGTTAATTTTTACGAATGAAGTTAATTCAACTTCATCCAATAAACCCGAGGAAATTAAACTAGGATCTAACTCTCAGAAAAAACCTTCCAAAACTTTTTATAAAGATTTATCCGATTGGGATTTGGTTTTTTACGGAGGAACCTTTACCAATACAGATTTGTTACCAATTGTTTTTAGCAGGAGAGTCGATTACAGAGATTCAAGGCTGTTGATTTTTGGAATTTCTCGACCTTTGAATTACAAATTACGATTTTTGGATTTTGAAGTTGAAGCCAATATTGGCAAACATTTTGGTTTGATGACTCATATGGAAGCTAACGCTCTCTATATTGCAAGAATCAATCAGCCATTTGATCTTCCAATTAGTTTTGCAATAGGCGAAGGGCTCTCCCTTGCTTCAGAGAATCCTAAGCTAGAGAATAAAGACAAAGGAATCAACTTGGATGATTTTAGCCTCCAGTTCAATTCAATCGAGTCTCGAAACCTACTCAATTATTTGATGGTTGAATTTGAAGTCGGAAGGCCGTCCAGCAATTGGCCAAGGGCTTTTATACGTATCCATCATCGTTCTGGAATTTTTGGTTTGTATTGCAAGCCTGATCCTGCTTGTGGATCGAATTTTATAACATATGGATTTCGCCTATCCAGTGATTCAATTTTTTCAAATTGAAAAATTATTTTTTTTCTGCTATCTAAACAAATTTTCACAAAACCAGAAATTGGATTATTAATCAATTCCTAGATATAATACTGGATTTTGATTTATTGGGACTAATTGGAGTGGGTGAGAGGATTGCTCCAGGACGGGGCTTAAGCCCCCCCCCCTCTTGCCTCATTTTGTCCCACTTCTTCTTCAAGACGCAACTAACGAAAACGTTTTGCAACCGACCTTAATGAGAGATCGCAAAACAATTTATTCTAAGTGAGTTAAGCTGCAAGTGCTCGAATTTTGTTAGAACTGAGTATCGCCCAAGACTCATGGTTAAAAGCAGAAGCTAGTGCTTTTCTTTTTTCTCTTTTTGCACCTTGCATCCGATTTGCGTTTCTCTCCATAAGCAATCCAATCCATACTCTAGCAAAACTTTCTACTACTTCAAAAGCTATAGATTCCTTGAAGCTTGCATCTGATTGTCCTTGGTAGGACTCAACAATCTCTTGGAATAATTTATAGTTTCTTGTCCATTCACCAGTAGTCGAAATTTTGTTTGCTTCGTCTTCCAAGTAAGCTCTCAGAATCCCTGTTTGACTCATACCACTCACGATTCCACCTATTGATCCAACGACTTGCAATTGAGTTGTTCCTTCATAGATATTCGTAATTCGCATATCTCTATACAATTTGGATACATCATAATCTTCTGTATATCCTGATCCGCCGTGAATCTGCAATGCATCATCAGCGATCTTATTTGCAACTTCTGTAATATAGTATTTAGTTACAGGTGTGAAAATTGTAGCAAGCTTTTCCCATTTACGAATCTCGGTGTCTTTTTTGATTTCTTTTTCATCGACACCATTGTGCTTCATTCTTTCTTCTCTCCAGTGATAGAGATCTATTGAACGAGCAGCTTCATAAAGAGCAGAACGCATACCACTGATTTCGCGCTCCATATTATCTAACATTTTCTTAACGGCACCAATTTCTTGAATCTTTTTGCCAAATTGCTCTCGCTCTGAAGCATACTTCTTAGCTTCTTCATAAGATGCTTGAGCCATTCCCATAGCTTGAGCTCCAATCGAAAGTCTTGCAGTATTCATCATTGCCATTGAATATTTAACTAGTCCATAATTTTCTTGACCTATGAGAATTCCTGGAGAGTTCTCATAGACTACCTCGCAAGTTGGAGAACAGTGAAGACCCATCTTCTTTTCAATGGATGCAATTTCTACATCTTCTGATTTAACAAGAAAAAATGAAAGTCCTCTTGCACCGTTCGTTGGAGTTCCAGTTCGAGCAAGCGTGAGTATAATAGATGGAACTTTTCCGAATCCACATCCATGAGTGATAAAACGTTTTGTACCAGTAAGTAACCATTTGCCTGATGCATCTTTTGTTGCTTTAGTTTGAAGGTTTGGTAGGTCAGAACCGTAGTTTGGTTCTGTCAGTGCCATCGCTCCGCAAAGCTCACCCCTTGCCATCTTGGGAACATATTCATCTACCATCTCTTTAGATCCAAATCGTTCCACAGTTTCTGCAAGATTCATACATCCAAGTGTGATTCCAAGAGCTCCGTCCGCGCGAGCTATAATCTCATTCATCATAGTTTGCACAACGCCTGGAATTCCAAGACCGCCATATCTGCGACCCACTGCGTAAGGAAGAAGACCTGCTTTTGTAATTTTATCAACTGCCTCAATCATCAAATCTGGAAAAATTACTTTTCCATTATCAAATTTCAGACCAATCTCATCCATTTCCTTAACGATTGGTGCTATTTCTTTACCAACCAATTCTCCTAAGGATTCTAAACTGGATTTATAATATTCTAAAGCGGACTCAATGGAATCGGGAGCCATTGCCAATTCATCTTTATTGGTTTTAACGTATTCTTTTGCATCTTCAAAATCACCTTCAAACGCGGAAACTATTTCTTTCCAATCACAAAGGCTCTCAAATTGATCAATAATATCATTATTTTCTGAGAAATAATTACCTGAAATCATAAATATAAAACTCCTAATTCTTATGTTTCTCTAAATTTGTTACGGGATTAGTAAATCGTCAAGGAAAAGAAGCTAGGATTTAGATACAAAACTACCTCATATTTGCAATGATCAATGGAATACAAATGAACAAACTGTTCAACTTGCTCCTAAGATTGAGTAAATATACCCAGGTTCTAAACTAACTTTTGGTTGATATCTTCGTAGAGTTTCGGATTGAGTTCTGGATCGATAAGATAGATAACTCGCCTTGGGTCGACGGCATTCATCAAATTGTAAACAGCACGCCTGCGATCCAAAACAAAAGTTTTCATATCAAAATTTTTCAATAGAAATTTATTTTCTTTATGGAAGATCGGAGTAATCGATCCCACTCTCTCAAGTAATGGCCTTGTCTGAAACCGATCAATGTCTTGAACCTTACAAATTTCAAAATGTATTTTCTTTTTAGAATCCCACGAAGCAGTTATAACAAGGTCACCGCGATTGATTATAGATTGATTGTTGTTCAAACTCAAACCAACATAATCAAACAGATCTCTTATATTTTTATCTGAATATGAGAAGAATGAATTGTTTAAAATCATCTTAAGAGCCGTGCGTGAATCCTTAGCGCCACGCCAGGATTGCTCTGTTGTAAGAGATGCAAATTCACTCGCTAAAGATAGATATGCTATATCTTCTTCAACTTGGGTTCCGAAATTTTGATTCTGAATTTCTTGAATCTGTAGATCGATATCAGCGATTGCCACATCCTTGCCAGTTTCTTTGAGATATTTTTCTTTAAATGTCAATAATTTCTGAATCAGAAAAGAATCGTTTGGAAAATTATTATTGACTCCACCGCCTTTATGTGGCCTATGATGATGCAAAATCAATTTTTTTACCATTGGGTCCAAATCACCGGAGTTAGCAACCATTAGGTAACTAATAATTGGGTGCGTCTTGATAACTTCATACTCTGCAGGCTTCAAGTCAGCGGAAGATGAGGTCTCTATTTTGGTATAACCAAGATCAGCTAGATAAGAAGCAGTCATCAGATTCATATGTTCTTTCTTATCTTTTTTCTCATCGCCTTTAGATATTGATTTTTTGCTTCGAATCTTAAGACCCATAGCAACAACAGTTCTTTTGGTCATAAGCTCGGACTGCCTTGACACTCCAGCACCCGACAAAACTTCCATGATATTGATAAGTCCGTTCTCATACTCGGGGACAGATGTAAAATCACTAAGCATCGTATCCATCGATTTCTGCACAGACCTGACATGACCCGAGTTGAACGCCGATTTCTTAAGGTCGATCAAAAGGTCATTAGCAAGTTTTGCCTGCTCTTTAGCTTTTTCTTCATCGAGGAGATTAACAAACGATACTGCCTTTCCATTTACTGATGTTGGCTGAGATTCTTTTGTAAATAATTTGTCTAAATCACTGGTTCTAAAATATATTCCCTGAAACTCAAATTTTAAAAGTTTACTAAAGTCTTCTGGAGCCGCATTCGGCTTCTTATGAATGAGAATCTGACCGTCTTTATTATAGAAATCTACAGGTATGGATTGAGTTTGATGAAAAGAATCAATAATTTCTTGAGTAAAATCAAACTTCTGAAGCGCATTTTTATTTAACTTATCATTAGATGACATAAGTGGATCGACCTACTCCACAATTCTTTCTAAATATCAAGGCTGCAAGTAAAATTTGTCCAAACTGCATCCATCCATAATTTCGGAATTCTGACCTCTAGATCTCGAAAATTTCAGAAAATCTCGCTCTACCTTTCCTTAATTCAAGAAAACGCCCTATAAATCCTTACCCTACTCTGAAAGGTAGGATATTTCCTTAATTGATCATAATGGAAAATTGTCAAGGAACAGGACAGAATGTTCTCCTATTCATATATAATAGATACATGAATAGGAGTTTTTTTTGGGATCAACATGAATAACGAGATAATGCCGGAATAACAATAGTAAGATAAACTAATCGAGACTAGAAATAGAAACTGGGTGGATAAATTCTTTTTATATTCTCAATTTCATATAAATTTTTTGAATAAAGCTTAATCATTCCATCATCCACTCTAAAAATTATTGAGTTATCTTTTTGATTCAATATTTGACCATGCTCAAAATTTCTCCAATTTACTGGATATGATTCTGAACTCAATTCTTCTGCTTTAGAGATTTTAATATAAGTTCCTTTTTTTACAAATAGCCGAGCCATCGGATACGGTTCCAAAAAGGAATTTACAATTCTTTTAACAATCGATACTGACATCCTAGGATCTAATGTAATATCATGTTCATTTCTAGCTCGCCAAATGTTCGAATTATCTGAGTTTTGTGTAAACCCTTCGAATTCTGAAAAATTTCTAAAATTAGCAACTAATGAAATGATTCCATCCTTTAAAGCACGATTCATTTCGATATTAATTTGATTTATATTTCCAGAACCAATATTAAATGGTACCTGTGATAGAATTTTGCCATTATCAACATTCTCATCCATATTAAAAAATGTAACACAAGATGATGCTATACCTAGAACAATCAGCCAATGGATAGGATGGCGACCTCTATTAAAAGGAAGTGGCGTCGGATGGGTTCCAATAATCATTTTTGGAATTTTTAATATATTTTTTTTCAGAATTTTTGGCCAGGTAGAAATTATATAATCTGGCTTTAGATTAGTCAATAGAACTTCAGATTCTTCTGAATTAATGTCCGAAACTTCATAATATGATACTTGATATTTCGCTGCGAAGTTTTTTAAATTAATAGAATTATTAGGAAGCAAATCCTTTGGAAGACTAATTATCGCTGTAATATCTTCTCCGGCTTCAACCAAAGCTTCAAGACAAGCTAAAGTTGATTCTGATGTACCTATTACAATGTATTTATACATAAAATTCTCTAATCTGTTCTATAACATATTCAATATCTTTTATTTCTTGCATTGGTCCACATGGAAGATAGATACCATTTTCACTGTATTTTTTTGAATTTGGAAATTCATTCATTTCTTGGGAAAAATAATTTGCTTTGTTTAGATCAGGATAGAATGGTCTTGAATCAATTCCCTTTTCTGCCAATTTTTTTATTAACAATTCTCGATTTGGAGCCAAATATTCGATATAGACTGGGATCTCACCTAACGAAAGATTAACAGGAATACATTTGATTGGTAGATCATCTAATTTATCTAAGTAAATACTGTAAATATTTTTGAGTTTATCTAAACGATCTGGTAATCTTTTCAATTGTTCGATTCCAATAGAGGCAAGTATATCAGTAAATCGAAAATTGAATCCAGGCATAATCCAATTATCAGGATCTTTTACATTTTCGACTCCGTGAGTTCTTATTGCTTTTAAATTCTTAGCGATTTCAGAATTATCCGTTATTGCAAAACCCCCTTGACCAGTAGCTATAGTTTTTGCGACTGATAATGAAAAACATCCTATATCAGATTGGGTGCCTAAAAAACCTGATTGATTTCTGGAACCTAATGCTTGAGCTGCATCTTCAATTACAAAAAGATTATTTCTCTTAGCAATTTCATTTATTGCTTTCATGTTTGCCGAGCGACCATTCATGTGCACTGGCATAATTACCTTAGTTTTCTTCGTAATTTTTTCTTCGATTTTTGAATAATCAATTATGGGGCGATCTATTTCTACATCGACTAAAACTACTTTTGCTCCCAATAAGTAGGGTGCATGTGCAGTCGCAATCCAAGTTCTATTTGGTACAATAACTTCGTCACCTGGCGAAATTCCCAATGCAATTAATGAAAGCAGCAAAGCTGTACTTCCGCTAGAAGTTGCGACGACATGCTTAACCTGTAAATACTCCGCAAGGTTTTCTTCAAATTCTGCAGTCACTTTTCCTTGACTGATATTCTCATTTCGAAAAGAAGATATAACTCTTTCAATCTCTTCTTGACCAAAACCAGTTTTCCACCAATTTATCGTATAACTCATATTACAATATTTTTAAAGTTCAATAAACTATCCAACAAAATGCATGTTATACAAATATAATTTTTGGAATACGATAATTTCCGATAATGAATTCCTAATTCGTTGCTGGAATGCTCCCAGACGTATTTTTTGTCCAAATCCAAAATCATAACATTTACATTTTCTCTGTTCAATTTTCAATTTTCTCAAGGTTTTTCGCACTAATATTTGAATTGGCATTTAATTTGGTAATATAAGAATTGCGACTATGTGCGGAAGATTTGTTCGAAATGACCAAGATAGTTTATTTGGAGAATATTTGCCTAGAGATACTTTGCAAGCCTGGAAACAAAAGCCATTTGCTCCAAGATACAATATTTCTCCTGGCACTGTTGTGGAAGCATTTCATCACGATGGCAAATCACCCAATTTAGAATTTTTTACCTGGGGACTTCTTCCTAGTTGGAGTAAGGATCAATTGGGCCAGAGATATTCTAATGCACGAATAGAAACCATTGCAGAAAAACCTAGCTTCAAAGGTCCTTATCTCAGAAGACGTTGCCTTATCCAAGCAGAAGGCTACTATGAATGGCAAACTATTGGAAAAGACAAAATTCCTTTTTACATTCATAAGCCAGATGGCAAGTCCTTAGCTCTTGGAGGAATTTGGGATATCTGGGCTGGTAAGGATGGATCAGAAGAGTTCACTTTGTCCCTTATCACTCGAAATGCAAATAAATCTGTATCAAATATCCATGATCGTATGCCTCTTGTTATACCAGAAAATTTATATTTAGATTGGCTGGATCCAAGTCTCAACCTTCGAGAGATTCAAAGATGTGCTGATTCGCAAAAAGATATACTTCTTAAATCCTATGAGGTATCCAGGCTCGTAAATTCAACTCAAGCAGATTCCCCGTCACTCATAAATCCGTTTGAGAATGAGAAACAAGGTAGTTTATTTTCTTAATAAATCCTGCGCCTTTTACTAAATACTTCTAAAGAATTTGCTTTCAGCCTAAAATTTTAAAAATTGGTTTTTCGTGTCTCTAGATTAGCTAGTGATGGACGAGACTCTGACATCATACAATACAACTATTGTTAAAGTCTCAGAAATGAGACTCAACTGATCATTCATTATTGTATTATCCTACAAGTCATAGGGACAAAACCGTAGAAGCGATTTGGTTTTTTAAAGAAAGAATCAAAATGAATTGATTCTAAAACTATTGTGCAACTCGAAAAGGTTCTGGCACAGTGGGAACACCACCTGGAGTTGAGATGCCGTTACCAGAATTCATTAAGCTAGGTACACCTGAATCAGGATCAACTCTAAACTGAAAAAAATAACCTTGAGCTCCGTCATGATTGCTCACAAACCCGTATGACCCTGTAGGATCCAATCTTACAAATTGTAAACTTGACCCAGGTGCACCGAATTGTAAAATCGAATTTGCCGCCGAAAGAGATCCATCGGCTGATGATATATCGTGTTTTGCTAATTGTCGATTTCCAATGTTCACAGTATAAAGATATTTTCCAGAAGGATGTATAGCTGCTCGAAAGTTATTTGCTGTACCTGCAAAGGGATTACCCAAAATGTTAGCGAGGGCTCCTGTTGTTTGGTCAATATTTTTGCCAATTATAATATTTGCCGCGGCAACAGAATATAAATATTTAGATGTGGAATCAATCATTAAGGCATCCATATTCGGCTCTCCTGTTGTATCTGCTAAACGTGTAAGTGCACCATTAGTTTGATCAATTGAAAAGCCAATAATTGGCTCACCCCCGCTATTAGCATTTACATAAAGAAATTTCCCGTTTGGAGTTGTGGCTATATGATTTAAATTACAACCACCACAGCCCGTATAATCTGCGATTTTTGCAAGAGATCCTGTTTCTTGATCCAAGCCGAATGCCGCTACAGCAGCTCCCGTTGCATTACTGGAAACATAAAGAAATTTGCCAGATGGATGGAAAGCGAAAAAAACGGGATTCTGCGTAGTCGAACCTGCATTTGCATTCAGTACTGTCAATTTTCCATTTTCAGGATTTACAGAATAACTTGTTAATTGCGTTAATCCACCAAATCCGCCAGAGAAGGCAAACTTACCGTTCAAAGTAAACTTTGGCCCTTGTTCTATAACCAAGGAGAACGGAGAACCAGGAATTGAAGTGATTTCCCCATTCAGTAAATTCAGAGCGTAGACTTCCGAATTCGAATTTGTGGAAAAGCTTATAAAATAGCGATAAACTGTAAAGGCTCCTTCACTTTGTGTAGATCCTAACGGAGTTTCGACGGAGATGATTCCCGATTTTGCACCTGGCGGAATTTGCACTGTGAGGCTTGAATCATTTCCAGAGACAATTTCTGCTTCAACTGAACCAGAGAAGCGAACCTTGTTTTCTTGAGAATTGGAGGAAAAATTTGCACCCTCAATGGTAATTGTTTCTCCTTCCACGCCGGAAGACTTCGAGAGTGAAGTTATCCTTGCTTCGTTTCCACTTCCATTTCCTGGAATCAGCCCGAATAAATAAGGCTGTAATGTATCATCTTTTTCAGGAAAAAAGTAAGGCTTCCACAAAGGATGCATAAAACAAGAAGAGCAAAAGAAAATTAATAAAAATATAACTATAATTTTACTAAATTTTAAGGAATCGAAACGGACGGTAAATTTCACATCTTCTACTTAGCCTACCTAAAACTCTCGGATTGAATTGGAATATCGTAGATTCGAATTTTTTGATCAGATTCTGCAAACTGCATATACTTATATTTATGTGATGCGATGTATTCTTCTACATCTAACAAGTTAAGAGTGAGGGATTTACATTTTTCAACTACAACTGTTCTCACTGTAATTGTTGTAAAAAAACCTATAAATATTGTGACTACGACGTCCAAGGCGGTTGCTTTGAGGTGAACACGGTATTCCCCTTTAGAAGGAAAAAGATCTTTCGAATCGATTCGATTGATCGGGATGCTTCCAAAGATAGCAAACCATTGTTTTTTTTCAGCTTCAATACTGCAGGTTCCATTCGGGCCGGCAAGAAGAATTGCATTGCCTCCAGGTGAATAAAAAATATTTGAAGTAGTGAAAGATCTCTCTGGGCTTGCTAACTCTCCATTCAATTGAGTCTCATTGGATGTCTTTACAGATTCGGTTTCCAGATTCTTTTCATACTTTAGTTTTTCTTCTTCACGAATTTTCGATTTTTCATTTTCAAATTCTATCTTGAGTTTTTGCTTCTCCATTTCGATAATTTCATATAGATCACTTCCATCTTTATAGATAATTTTATCAACATTGCTTTTCTCGAGAGTTAATTGTTCTCCTTTTTGATTTTGGAAAATTACTTTATTTGAGTCGATACTGGATACCTTCCCAGATAAATATTTTCCCGATTTAAGAAGGATTACTTCTGCCCGAATAGCAAAACTAGATATAATTGATATGAATATCAGAAAATGAAATTTCATATCCAATATCCTCCATACATTTGCAAACCAGAGTCCGAGATCAGGGGATTCCCGAAAAAAGCAAGTCAACCCTGAATCTACATCTGATTACATTTGCCTGATTAAAAATCAATTCAAAATCTAGGTATGTAAAAAAAATGTTAGAATCAATCGGAAAATAAACTCAAGTAATGAATAAGAAACCAAGGTATTTTGAATATTTTCTTCGATTCATTGGTCGATCTAGAACTTGAACCAAGAGTAAATGAATTCGTAAGAGCAGAACTCAAATGCATCCTTTTCAAATATCCATTATCGTATGCCTCTTGTTATACCAGAAAATTTATATTTAGATTGGCTGGATCCAAATCTCAACCTTCGAGAGATTCAAAGATGTGCTGAATCGCAAAAAGATATAATTCTTAAATCCTATGAAGTATCCAAGCTCGTAAACTCAACTCAAACAGATTCCCCGTCACTCATAAATCCGTTTGAGAATGAGAAACAAGGCAGTTTATTTTCTTAATAAAGCCTGCGCCTTTTACAAAATACTTCTAAAAATAATTTGCTTTCAGTCTATGATTTTAAATATTGGTTTTGACGGGCCTGTAGCTCAGTTGGTTAGAGCACTCGCTTGATAAGCGAGGGGTCACAAGTTCGAGTCTTGTCAGGCCCAGATTGGTTTTAGAATGTAAAGTGTAAAGGATACCAGCAATTTCCTGAACAGTTTGCGAAGAGTTCGAACCAATTTCAACCTTTCATTTAATGGGGCCATAGCTCAGCTGGGAGAGCATCTGATTTGCATTCAGAAGGTCATCGGTTCGATCCCGATTGGCTCCACCATTTAAATCCGAGTAACATAGAATAAGAAAGTTTTGACGGCAGCATTTCCATGGAAATCGATTGCTGTAACTTCGATTGTGTGCTCACCAGAAGGCAGAGCAAGGTTTCCAATAAAATAACGGTCTTTCATGAATAGATCCGTAAAAGTTAAGGAAGCATCGTTAACCCAGACGCCATTTTCAAATCGGATGAATTTGAACTTACTGTCCTTAATCAGTTTGCCGTTCAATTTGAACTGTACAGACTCAACTCCAAATCTCTGGCTTGACCGAACTCCACTATCCATAATTTGCACAGTGAATGGAAATTCCTTGGATAGATTTATGGTATCACCTGAATTGATATTTGTATATCTCTCACCGACATGTATGGATAATCCACCAATGGAAGGCGGAGTTTCGTCTTCTATCTTTGGCAAAAAAATCAGTGGATTGATAATTTTTTGACCATAGTCGAGAGTTAGAACAAAATGCAAATGACCACCGCTAGAATGTCCCGTATTACCGGTAGTTCCAATTTCTTGGCCTTTCTTAATGTTCAAGTCTATAAATTTCTTGCGACCTGGATTGAGATGGTAATATGCAGAATAGGCACCTTCTCCATGATCAATCCAAACTGTATCGCCAGATCCCCATTCTTCTCGGAACGGATCATCGGCTGAATATCGAGAATACAATAATTTGCCATCACCTATTGCAATAACCGGCTCATAAAATGAGGCAATATCTAATCCATTGTGAAAATGGTCCCACCTTGATTCACCAAATACCGATGTTACGCGTTCAGAGATTTTTTCTGTGGCAATTGGCCAGATAAATTTAAAAGATTGGGAATCTTCTGCCTTTAAATTTGGTAAAAAATCCTTGCCAAACATAGATATAAAAAGGATGATAATTAGAGTGAAACGATTTCTATGAGCATTCAACATGCTTCTAGAATAATTGTATGTCCATACTTGCAATGCAAAAAACTTTAAATAAAGAAGACATTTTGACTCTAGTTGCCTCAGCCGGTAAAGGGAATCCAGAAGCAATAAAAGAATTTTTTGATATATATTCCGAAGATATTTACAATTTTCCGATCCGAGTTTTTCACTTATCAGAAGATGACGCTGGTGATTTCTATATTTATGCTTTTGAAAGATTGAAAACTGGGAAGAGACTCCAAAGCTTTAGTGGAAAGTCAACATTCAAGACCTGGTTTTTTTCTGTATTGCGAAATCTTCTCATCGATTGGAAGAGAACTCGCAAAGAAGTAAAGATTCAATCCATTAACAAAGTCAACCAAGAAGGCAAAGAATACAATACAATTGAAGATGAACCTGACCGACTAATAGACCTTAAGCGGGATGCACAAGATTTTTCGGAAAGCTTTTATAATACTTTAAAAGAGATTCGTCTAGACAATCGAGTTGTTTTCAAATTGTCATATATTTATTATCTTCAGTTAGATCCTGAAGAGATCCAATTTATCATAGATAAGTCCGGGATGAATCTTGATGAATTAAAAGCGTGGATCATGAGAGTTCGCTCTGAACTATCTGAGAAAGAAGATGATAATCAAAAGATGGAAGACAAAATCACTTCGATCTATTTAAACATTTTGGATCTAAAAGAACAAAAAAAACTTATCGATAACACAGCTGCAAGCACAAGTAACCTTCCAGACATCGATCGATTGGGTCAATCGCTCAAGAAGAAATACGAACAGCGTAAGAAATTGATAGATAAAAGGCAAAAAGGTCATTTTCTTGCCAAAACTCCTTATAGAGAAGTCTCCAATATACTTGGAATCTCGGAAGGTGGAGTAAGTGTAACTTTAATCCGAGTGATAGAAAAGTTACAAAAAAAAATAAATTTTGAGGAATTTACTTAGGTTTTTTCGTCTGATCTATTCAAGTAAGGGGTGATAGAATTATGAATTCTAAAGGCAACGCGGAAGAAGATATGCAACCAATAGACAATATACCCTTATCCCAATATCTGGAATCAGATGAGACAATTCTCCACTCCGCATTAGATGACAATCAGAGTTTTAAGTCTTTGGTTCAGGCTGAAGAAACGCTTATCAATGCAATCTATTCTTCTTCTGATTCATTATTAGATCGCATAAACAATGAATCCTATTCTTCTTTCCTTGCGGATGTAGATTTCGCAAAAGCGGAAATGAAGCTTCGTGACAGAACAAACCTTCCTGTTCCCGATTACTTACTTCGTTATATGGAGAAAAATATCGAACAACCTGAACGCAAGACGAGCTTAGTTGTAAGATTGTCTCAAGCTGGGATTCATTTATTTGAATCTCTCAAGCAAGGATTGGATATCACTCCGAGTCTTGCCATTTCGCCTGGAATGAGATCGGCTGTTGCACCAACAACTAGCAATGATGCAGGATATGTGGTTTTCGAAGAAAAAATACAAAATGGTCAGAAATTTTTCTATCAACTCGTCAGAGAAACTCCTAAAGAAGTTTTTATGAGCATAAAGATTGATACACCAGATCTGGATGATTATAGACAAGTGATTCTCAGAAGAGACGGTCGTTTTATACTTTCGAATAAAATCAATACGGAAGGAATTGTAAATTTTTCCGGACTTATGGAAGGCTCTTATAGCGTTGAGTTTCTTGGAAACGCTGCCAATAAAATGGTTGACCTCTACCTGATTGTAGATTAAAATTTTATCTATGATCAACCTGATCATAGATCGAGTCGGAAATGTAAACGTATTCAACGTCCTAGATGGAAATACGCCCAGCGGAGAATCCCATCTTCAGTCTGTCATTGATGATGATCTCATCATGGAATTCAATTCCGAAATAGAGAATCTGTTTCGCGTATCCAATGCTCTTCAGAACACTTCGAACAAGAAAGCCGTTCTCAATACCGATATTTTAAATGAATTAAAAGTTCTAGGTGAGACATTTTTTTATCAATTTTTTCCAAAAGAAATTGTAGAGAGACTCAAGCTCGCAACAGACAAAAGTATTCATTTCAATATTGATCCAAAACTTGCATCCATTCCTTGGGAACTTTTTCATGATGGGAACTGCTTTCTCGCTGATAAATTTAGAATCGGTAAAACAATTCGAGGTGGATTTCATACTAAGCCCGATCCTGGCAAAGAAAAATTAAAAATGCTAATCATAGCAGATCCAACAGAAGATTTGGTTTGGGCACAAAAAGAAGGCGAAGAATTATTTCGTATTCTCACCGAAAAAGTTTCTCCGTCAAGACTTGAACTTGAATTCATTGGCGGTAAACAAGTCAACAAACTCAAGCTGCTATCTCTCATCAAAGATAAGAATATTATTCATTATTGTGGTCATTTGATTTTTTCGGATGATCCTCTCGAGAATGGATGGCTTCTCTCTGGTGGCAAAATTCTAAAATCTCGTGAAATAAAAAATAGTGGAATCTCAACAGATATCGTCTTTAGCAATTCTTGCGTGTCTTCTAAGTCTGTTCAAGGCAAAATCAATACCAATATTATGAATAATTTTGCTGGGTCTTTTCTAATGTCTGGTATCAAAACTTTTATCGGAACGAACTGGGAGATTTTGGATAACGAGAATACTTTAGATTTTACGATTCGATTTTATACCTATTTATTTAGCGATAAAACAATAGGTGAATCCTTATTCATGACTCGTGAATATGCCAGAAGAAATTATGATACGAGTGACCTAACTTGGGCTAACTATTCGTTGTATGGGAATCCAGATTTTACTATTCTTCAGGATCCAGAAGAAGATCCTTCAACTCAGAAAATCATTAACCCATCTTTTATTATGAATTTCTATCCAACTCCAATCGCCAATTCCTATCAGCGATTCATGAATTCACAGCGGGAGAATCTTACATTACAAGAACAATTGGTTTACTTGATTCGATGCTTTGAAGAATTTTCGAAAGTTCTTGGTACAATTATTTTTAGTGATCATAAATTCCATTCACTTGGCAAGATATTTCCAGAGAATCCGGATGATTCAATTTCTATTTCGAAATGGTGGGATCTCATTTATGCCTGTTTATGGGATTTTCGAAAGCTCAAAATCACACCTCACTTAGAATCGGTGATTGACGTGTTAAACTCGAACCGCGAAGTCATTCAGAAAATTCTCAATTGGACAACTCTTTATCAAGAAGGAAAAATCGATAAAGACTCTTGGGAAAGCTATCTCATCACATACCAATACTTTTATGAGAATTTATTGGTGGAGCTAGAGGAATTTGAGAAGATCAATATCTTTCTTGTGTCCGAGAATTCCAATCACCACTATATTTTCCGCGGTGTTCGTCCAGAAAGTTCTCTGATCACAGCTCCAATGGTGAAGCAAGATTATGTTGGTCAACAAATAGAAAAATACAGAGGCAATCTTGTGGTTTTGAATGAGAAAAAGAAAATTCTAATTCCACTTTTTGCAAATATCATTGATAATCAAGAAAAAGGGGAATTGGAACTCTCCTACCCAGGTTTTGGCAATCTCGATCTTGGTTCGAGTGGTCTCCTAGCGAAATAATACAACCGTGAGTCTCTGTCAACCTAACGGCTGCAATATTTCCTGCGGATCATGTTGTGGCTTTTTCAATTTGGATCTCAGTCGAGAACAATATAAAACTCTTCTCTTCGAGAGAACTACCTATTTTGAATCACATGTTGATTTTAACATAGCTCATACAATTCCAGCTTATCGCCAAGCGAGAGAAAAAATTGAAAACCAATTTCCCAAAAAAGATGAGTCAACTTACAATTGCCCTTTTCTTGGATACCTCGATATTCAGACTCAGACAAAATTTGGATGTATGATACATCCGGCAAGGACAGGCGATCCAAAAAGTCAGAACTATTCATTCTACGGAAGTAGTATCTGTCTAGGCTATGAATGCAAAAATATGGAGAACAGTTCGTCCGCAAATTGGGAAGGTTTATTTACAATTGTTGCAAAGGATTCCATTGAGTATTCACAACTTGCAGCAAATTATATTTTGATTCGAAAAATCGAGAGCTTCTTTAACTTGCGAAAGATTCCGACAATTGAAATTTTCACAAAATACAAAGACCTCACGATTGAGTTTCTTAGAAACTCATTGAGTGATCAGAAAAATCTTACTTCTTTTGAAGTAGATTATGATAACTATGAATCGGAAGAAGATGTTATTCAATGGCTAATAGATCATAAAATTATAGTAAATCTAGAAAATGCTTTGGATAGAATGAAATGATATATTTGAGAATATGAATCTTTTGAATCTTTGAGGAGTTGATTCTTTGAAGTCTTTATTTTTTACGTATATACAATTTGGATAACTCTCGATTTTCATCTTGAGTTAATACCCGAGCTTGTTTTATGTCTGTCTGGTATTTTTCTTTTTGCGAACAAAAATTTTCTGATTCTAATAATAAGTCTGTCTTCCATTTATTTGCAAGAACTTCTGCGCTGTATTTTAACAGACCTATAGTCGGGCTCCAACTTTTATCATTTTTATTATCGCATATAACATAAACTTGCGTTGGTTGCAAAAAAATAGATACAATTGCAGAAGTAGGAGAATAAGATCTATACAATTGAAAATTGAAAATCAAATCCATCTTACCATTTTCATCTGGAAGATATGCGGGCATACCAGCAAAAGTCAAGCTACCAATGTCTGTGAAATAGACTGTTCCTATATGATGAAGATTGATTGAATTAGAGTGAACAATTAACCCAGATTGTTTATTCAACATAGAAGGTTCTAAAAACGGTAGTTTTTTTGTGTTCCTAGATTTTATAATCATTTCAGTGCAATTGTTTAAAATTAAAAATACAAGAGTTAAACTGATAATAAGTTTCTTCATAGAATACAAAAGAATTGGATTGTATAGAAGGTGTAAACTAATTTTAAATTAATGCAAAAAAGGTATCAAGAATGTTTTTCTCGCTGGTCTGAAGTTGGTCAAGACCGTAAAACATTTAAAAAAAGAAAACCCCTGCAGCAATTGCAGGGGGCAAACAATCCTTAGCAGGTAGGATATTATTTAGCTGAAGTAGGAATTACGGACTGGATGGTTTTGATACCTTCTTGTGCGTATTTTCTAACATTTACAGACAATTCACTATTGTCTTGAGCGCCTTTTTCTACAAGAGATTGAAGGCTAGATTGTAGACCTTGAAATCCACCATCAAATTCTTCTTTTACTTTAGAAACTGCTCCGAGAATAAAATTCAACCCGTCTTTTAGTTCTTTTTCCATTTGTTTTCTCCTTTTCAGTGATTTGTGCGTTGCACAAATCTATAACCAAAACTACCCCACCCCTTCAGAAATGTCACTCTTTTTTTTACAATTTGATCCTTTTTTTTGACAGATCAAGCCATTCCATAATTTGGTAAATCTATGCCTTCAAGCCTAAAACCGATTCTTTGGGAAAATCCAACACTCAGACTTTTAGATCAACGTTTGATTCCTATGCAGAAATCTTATATCCAAACAAAAGATCTAGCTGATGTCATTACTGCGATCCAAGAAATGGCAGTTCGAGGAGCTCCCGCAATTGCAATTTCTGGAAGTTTCGGTCTTTTTATGGAGTTCCAGAAATTCACAGCTGCTCCGCCTTACTCTAAGATTCGTGCAATCTGCGAAAGGCTACAAAATTCAAGACCCACAGCCGTTAACTTAAGCCGAATGATCAGTGATTTCTTAAATGAGTTTACAGAACAAAACGTACGGAATTCAGATTGGAAAGAAATTCTTGATGGAATGGAAAAATTTGCTCAGAGACAATATGATATGGATCTGAAATCCAATTTACAAATCGGACAGAATGCACTCAGTCTTTTCGAAGGTAAAAATAAAAAACTCAATATCATCACTCATTGCAATACAGGAGCTCTTGCAACAGCAGGACATGGAACTGCTCTTGGAATCATACGTAGTCTGAGAGATGCTGGTTTCGAAGTTACAGTTTATGCGGATGAGACGAGACCTTATCTACAAGGTTCAAGACTTACTGCTTTTGAAATGATGGAAGAAGGTATACCATGCTATATCATAACGGACGGAATGCCCGCTTGGCTTATGAATGATCGACATATTGACGCGGTGATCGTTGGTTGTGATCGTATTGCAAGAAATGGAGATACCGCGAACAAAATTGGAACTTGCGGACTTGCCATGATTGCACGAGAATTCAAAGTTCCATTTTATGTAGCTGGAACCAAAGATAGTTTTGATCAGAAGTCATCTGATGGCAGCCAGATAGAAATTGAAATGAGAAATCCAATGGAAGTCACTCAGCTGAATTTTTTGAAAAATTCACAAGGTGAGAATCTCATTCCAGCAGGAATTATAGCACCAGCTTCTGCCAAAGCTCTAAACCCATCCTTCGATATTACACCCGCAAGATTCATCACCAAAATCATAACTGAGATTGGGATTTTTGATCCGGGAGAACAAAAAATCGACTAACAGAGTGTAAGAGATTCCGTTTAGATACAAATACTGATTCATTTCTATTTGCAAAAAACTCATCCAATCGATTGAGCAAAGTAGAAAAATTCATTGCATCTTTCCAATCAGATTCAAGCGGATCAGATAACCAGTCGAGTCTTGGATCTAAAATATACTTAGAACCAAAGCTATGCATAGACTTTAGTTCTCGAAAGAATATATACTTGGATCTTAAATGAACTTCGTTAACACATGCAGGGACACTGCTTGAATCTTCATAAAATTTATAATCGTTGTTAGGATAGAACAAGATTCCTTGCACTAATATATAAGGATGAAAATACTGATTAGAGGAACCCAAAATCGGATCTAGATATTTTTTGGCCTCGGGATTTCTTGTGAGTATCGATTGTTTTGTAAGCTTTTTTAATTTGAGATCTAGGCGATCATTGAAGCTTGGTCCAACGTAGGAGGAAGCAAGAATTTCTCTGTGCAATCTTAAGTAAAACTTGATCGCCACTTCAAGATGTATGTACTGATTGGATTTTATATGGTACAATAAAAAGTCAAATTCACCGAGGGTTTCTGAATCATTCGATCGAACAGGAATTCCCCTTCCCAATAGATCCCAGTTTTCTGATTCTTGGAAAAGAAATTCCCAAAGAGTCTCATAGTAACGACCTAAACGCTTGGTCTTACGTTCTTCGAAAAATTTCAAAACGGCTTTTGAATTAGAAAGAATTGAATCTAAATTGCTGAATATTTCACTTCGCAACTCTTGGAATAGAAAATCTGTATTCTGAAAGAGTAGGATATCTGATGGAAAATATTGATTAGATATGAGTGAAGGAGAGTCCAGGATCCAAACTAGATCCTGGCGAAGTTTTCTTATTCTAGAATCATCTTCCTTCGACATGAAGCCATTTGGTAGTCTTCACAATCAATCTTACAACAATATAAAAAGCCAAACCAATCAAGAAAAATACAATCTGTTCGATTCGCAATGCTTCAAAAAAACCAGCAGCAAATCTTCCAGTTTCATTGAAATACAAGATCGCAATATCAAACAACGTAAAAACAACAACCAAACCAAACAATCCTGGATATTCTCGTTTTATAATATTGCGAAAAGAAAATGGTAGGCTCGCTTTTTTATAATTTTTGAAACTTGGTATGAATGCTGGAGTGGAATTCGCCCAATCCAAGTAACCTTTTGTAAATTTATTTCTTAAGAAAAATTCTTCTGCGAACATAATTCGCTCATAATATAGATAGAAAAAGAGAACATATAAAGCTGAGAAAAAAATTGACTGCGTCAAAAAAACCGCGCCCAGATACATGAAAAAATTCCCAAGATAAAGAGGATGACGAACGGTTGAATAGATTCCAGTCTGATTGACAACATCCGCGACTTGTTCTTTCGTATTTCTTCCTGAAGTTCTTGCTGGTGTTATTCCGATTGTTAAGCAGCGAATGAACAATCCAAATAAACTGACAATAAAGCAGCCTAGTGTATACAAAACATTCGTATCATAGTTCCCACCCCAATATTCAACAGTTGGTAAAACAGCTATTGCACTGATTAAGATAACTCCTGGAACATAAGTTCTCCAACGAAAAAGAAAATTACCTTGTTTGTCAAATTCTTCAATTAATGCCATATTTATTACGAAAACTTACTTGATTTCAATCCTTGTATTTTTAAAAATCTTTCTATGTCCAATAATAGTTTCATACCGCCTAAGCTCAACTACCCTTTATTATGGTTCACTGATTTTTCTTTACCTTTTTTACTAAAAACCGTTCACAATATTGACTCCGTTGACATTTCCGAAGAGGATCGATCTGTAATCAAATCCCTTCGAAAAGAAAGACTCATCATCTTGTCAAACCACCCAACTACTCAAGAGCCGCCAGTCGTATATACTCTTGCCAATATGATGTCTAGTCGATTCCATTATATGGCTTCTCGTGAAGTCTTTGATTGGGGATCTGGATTTGTTGGAGAATTCATTCAAAGCATCGGCGCATATTCTGTAATTGCCGGAGCAAGTGATAAAGAATCTCTCAAAGCGACAAGAGAGATTCTATCTTCTGAAGGAGGAAAGCTCGTACTTTTTCCAGAGGGCGAACCAACAAGTGGACTCAATGATACACTCCTTCCTTTCCAACCTGGTGTTGCTCAATTGGGGTTTTGGGGATTGGAAGATTCTTTAAAAAAAGATCCTGATGCAAAACTCTATGTTCTTCCAATTTTTATAAAATACCGTATGAATCAAACAAGAGATTGGTTACAGAAAGATTTGGATCGTTCTTTATCCGTTCTTGAAAATCGAATGGGTTTAACGAAACTAGGTAAGGATATTGTTCATCGCTTTCTTTCAATAGGTAAAAAACTTGTTGAAAAAGAAGAAAGAGAATATGGAATCGTGCCCGAAGAAGGACAAGATTTTGATTATCGATTGGGCAAATTGAGACATACCATACTTGATAATATATCTCTTAAGATTGACTTACCTAAATTTGACCAGAAAGAAAATGCAATTCTAAAATTGAGAAAAATTTTATCCTACTTAGAGCTTTCTGCAATTGGAGTTGAATCGGTAAAGGAAAAAGGACCAAATCCAGAAGTTGCAAAATGGGCAAGAAAGGCAGCGCAAAAAGCATATGACTATATTACAATGGAGACGACTTATTTAACCTCGCATCCAACTGCAGAGCGACTCTATGAATGGTTGTATCGATATGAACAAGAAATTTTTGGCGAAACAAAAATGCGACCTCATATTGCTAAAATAAAAGTCGCAAAACCCGTGTTATTGAATCAAGTATATGAAGATTATAAGAAAGATAAACGAGGTATGATTCAATCTCTAACAAATCAATTCAAAGAAACCTTGGAAGAAATAATGAGCAATGAAAATAGGAAAATAGATCCTCTATTCGATGCTGATTATAAATTTCATGGCTGAGAGAAAATTCAAATATTTTCTCTGGAATCCAGAAACAGATGATAGGGTTTTCCAATATCTCAGTACAATTCTTAAAGATGGCGGATATCCTACTATTGTTTCCGAGATTTATACAATGGTTAAAGATCTAATTTTGAATGGACTAAAAGCTAATTACAAAAGGCTATTTTTTCAGGATGCGGGTTTAGACATTCATCATATAAGCGACTACGAATTGGGCGTGAGAATGTACAAAAGTAGAATCACATCGGGAAGTCTGCCTGAATTCAGTAAACTCGCAGAAACGAACGATCTATGGGTAGAGGCAAGTATAGATTGGAGAGATGACGGACTCAAAATCATTGTTACGAACAATATGTCCATGGTCGCAGCAGAAATGCTCAAGATTCGTAGTGCACTTATGCATGCTCAAAACTACGATGATATTATGGAATACTATTTAGAAAGAGCTGATGATTCTGAAGGCGAAGGGATTGGAATCGCCTTGATCGTTATAATTATGAAGAGCTTGCAAGTGGAACTTCAGAACTTCCAAATTTTCAACGAGGGCGGATATACTATCGCCCAGATTTTTCTTCCTTGGTCTAGCCTCGATAATTCCAAGCGCTAACTATTCTACGGTGTTGGAATTTCCGCTTTAAAATCCTCTTTCGATCTATCCGTAAATTGTGACAATTGGTAAGTATCCATTGCATAATACAATGGAATTCCTGATAACTTACAAATTGTATTTTCGTCAGAATCTTTTGCGAAGCAAGTAAGTGACTTTGTAATTCTTTCAGATATTAATTGAGTATTCAAATCTTCAGAATTCAAAACTTCGTCATCACGAACGACTCCCTTTGAATATTTAATCTCTAATTCTAAACTTGGAATGTTCTTCCAATTGGAAATTTCTTTTAAATATACTGCGCGGCTTTCCATACTTGCAAGTCGATTGACCAATTCGTTTACAAGGACAGAATTTGCAGCAATGATCTCAGGTTCTAGAAAAAACCACTCTTTATCGTTCAAACCAAGTTTATAATTTATCTTAGAATTCTTAGATAAAAGAATTTCTAATACAAATGAATTCTCTTGAGTAAGATCTGCAAAAAGTTTACGATCAACCAAATGCAGAGGATCCGATTTGTCTAAGAGATTGAGAATGTTTATGGGCATAAGGTATATATCAGAATCTGCATTTCGAATATAATTGCCTCCGCCTGTAGCAGTTTGTTGACTAATTTCGATTTGGAATTCAGTTCCTGACTCATCATACATTACAATCTTTTTATATGGTAAATCGAATCCAAACTTTGATCCATCTGATCCAAGGTTTGTAAATTCCTTAAGCGAAAGTAGAGCTTCCATCAGAGCTGTGAATTTGGTTGAATCAACCGGAAGCTCCAATCCATCAATAAAAATTTTCCATTCTTGCGCTTTTCTGATTTCTATTCGCGAAATGTTCTTATCTTCAATCGATTTTCCTGTATTTCCATTGGTTGAAGATGATATCGATTTGTTGTCTTGTGCTTGCGAATCTAAGATGACCAATTTCTGAATTTCTCCTTTTGGACGAATCAGATTTCTTGCATGGGAATAATCATTTGCAAACCAAGAAAATGGATCATTGAATACAAAAGCCAACAACAAAATTACAGAATTCAGAGCTAACAGAGATTTGCCTATATTTTGATAGATTATTTGCATCTCAGAAGTTCCTCCATTTACCTTGGTTTCTTGATTTTAATCGAACAATTGCAAAAATTCCAATAAGGAATGGAAGCGCAAAGATATTCAAAATACTAAAAACCCATTCTTCTGATGGGCTAAAAGTTTTTAACGACTCAAAGGCTGGTTTCTTAGATCTTGCTAGAACCAAATCTTCATCACCTTGCACTATATCGATGAGATTCATAAGAAATGGAACATTTGCACCTTGGTACAATTCACGAAATTCTCGAAGGATCAATAAATCAGACACAAGGTAAGGGGTCCCCATGACGAAAATATTGGATTCAGTTCCTTCATCATTTGATTCTTTAAAATCTGTTTGATTTGCAAATTGTGGCAAAGTTTTGTCTTTAAAGTATGAAATAAATTTACCTTTTAGATGAAGAGCAAGATTGTATTCTTCGCCATCTGGTAGATTATCCATTTTTGCTACTTCCTTTTCTCCAATAAAAAGATAATCAGCTTTTCTGAATGCCGAAGCTGTAGACTTGATAACAGGTTCTATAACAACATTTGGTTGCTTGGATGATAGCATTTCTAAACTAGAAACCCATGGTAAAAGTAAAATTTCTTGATCCCGAGTTATTGGATTGCTTGTAGAAAAATTATCAGCCTCATTGCCAACCAAAACCCAAAGAGGATAATGATATCTTCCAAAGCCACCCTGCTCTGTTTGAACAATGGGTCCCATGGGCATTGAATTCACTTTATCAAAAACCATATCCGTATTCACAGAGAATCCATAGTGTGAGAAAAATTCATTATACCCAGAAATATTTTGAACTGGTTGTGCAAATCCCTGACTTCCCATCGTTAGTTGACCCATCTGAGAAGGAGATTGCAAATTGAAATCCATCGACTTAGCAAAAATCAATAAATTTCCGCCCCTCATAAGAAATTGATCAATATGATAGCGACCCAAATCAGTAAGTTCAGGCGATCCAACTATCAAAACAGTATCCAAATCCTCTGGAAGTGGATCTTCATTGACTCCAAATGAAAACACAGATCCATATTCTGGTGCAAAAGCTTGGTAGACAAATACGCCAAAAGTATCTTTACCAGACCGTGGCCCAGGTTGCGGTGCATCTAACGAACCTTCTTCGACAATGATTCCTAAACCAGAGCTTGCGTTCTTCTGCTTACGAATCATTTTTTTTAGATTGGATAGGATCTGGTATTCAACTTCTTCTGCAAAAAATACTACAGGGATAGTCTCGGACAATTTGCCCATAGTCAGACTCACCCCAAGAAAAGCAGATTTCACTTGAGCTGAGCTCATTTCAATTTTTTGCAATGTTTGCGGTTCAATTCCTAATTCAATGGCTCTTTCTTTATCGGATTCAGATGAATCTGGATCATAGAAACGGAGTTTTACTTTATTCGAATTGACTGATTGTATTTCTTTTAGGATTTCTTGAGCAAGAGTAATTCTTGCTTTGTATTCTGCCGGGATGTCCGAAGAATAGTATGCATCAATATATACAGTTTCTTGTAATTCGTTAACAATTTTTTTCGTACTATCAGTAAGTTGGAATCGACCCGATTTGGAGATATCCAATCTACAATTGAAGCTACTCATTAAATAATTTGATGCGAAGAAAAAGAGAACAATCTGTCCGAGTATAAAAAATCTTGTCTCCAATTGTAACTTTAATCTACCAATCATCTTCGACCTCTAATCACATAAATATTCAAAGTGAGGAGCAATCCCATAAAACTTATAAAATAATAGAAATTTCTTGGATCCCAAATTCCCAAACGCATAGATTCAAAATGCCTTGAAAGTGAAAGGTAAGAAATAAAACCACCGAGATCGGCACCCAAAAATTTCAAAACAGGCTGATACCCCATAAGAAAAAAAAGTAAACAGACAAGAGAAGTAACAACATAAGCTGATATTTGATCTCGCGTAAGAGATGAGATAAAAATTCCTATGGCAACATATCCTCCTCCAATAAAAAAACAGCCAATGTATCCAGCTAAAATCAAACCAAGATCAGGACTGCCCAACAAAAAAACGGTAAGCGGTGTCATAAATGTTGCGAGCAACACGATTCCTATATAAAGCCACGCAGATAAAAATTTACCTAATATAACTTCGAAATCATGAAATGGCAATGTAAGCAAAATTTCCAAAGTGCCGCTTCTTTCTTCTTCAGACCAAAGACGCATTGTTACTGCAGGTATGAAAATTATAAAAAGTATGGGCACCCATAAAAAAAATTGTTCCATACTTGCGGATTTCAAATCCCAAAATGAATTCTGACCTAGACCAAAGAAGAATAGAAAATTCAGTAGAAGTAAGAAAAATCCTGAAAAAATATAACCAATCGGAGTATTGAAATAGGAACGCATTTCCTTTTTAAAAAGTATTATTATATTCTCAAATACCATAATCTAAAATCCTCCTTTGCTTTTTGTTAGATCAGAGAAAATCATTTCCATTGATTTCTCATACGTTCTTAGTTCGGAGACAGATTTGCCAGATTTCTTAAGAACTTCGAATACAGCTTCGCTACCTTTGCCATTGCTATTGACTACATACCCAAAGTATCCATTAGGTAGATCATCTACTTTCTCTAAGCTATCCATTCCTGTATCAGTAAAAAATGGTGCAATCTGCATTAACCCAGACTTGGTGACAAAATAAACTAATTCCGTTTCACCTAGACCAGCAACTGGACTATCCAAAACAATTTTGCCTTGAGACAGTATGAGGACATGATCACATACTTCAACGACCTCTTGCAAAATATGTGTAGATAGAATTACTGTTTTTTCTTTACCAAGTTTTTTTATAAGATTTCGAATTTCATTGATTTGATTGGGATCAAGTCCACTGGACGGTTCATCCAGAATGATATAGTCTGGATCGTGAATTAAAGTTCCTGCGATAGAAACCCTCTGCTTGAATCCTTTTGACAACTGACCAATGGGATGATAGAAATGAGAACGCAAATCGCAGAGATCAACAACTCGATCCATTGCCGCTTTCTTATTCTCTAATGGAATGGATCTTGCCTCTGTAAGAAATTTCAAATATTCACAGACCAACATTTCAGGATATAAAGGGGCATTTTCTGGAAGATAACCAAGCCTTTTCTTAATTTCCATTGGGCTTGCTGATATAGAATCTGAATCGTAAGTTACAGACCCTTCATTAGCATCTAGGAATCCCGTCATGATTCGCATAGTCGTTGTTTTGCCAGCACCATTTGGGCCAAGCAAACCAGTAATTCTTCCTCGTTCTAATCGGAAACTAATTCCATCGATTGCTTTCTTCTTACCATAATATTTGGTTAAATTGTCTACTATGAGCATTCTTACTCCTTAATTGCTAGAATATGCAAGAGATTGGCTCGATCCAACGATGTATACGAGTTATAATCTCCTCTAATTTCTAATATTCTAAATTTCATTTTCTCTAATAATCCTACCAATTCTTCTGTGGTATGGTAAATTTGCGGATGTGATTCGGTTCCAAACCATTCATTACTAATTTTATCATAGAAATCCAAGTGGACATCTATCTTCTTAGATTTCTCGGAAAAAAAAGTTGTCCATTCCATTTTAATATTATCATGAATTTCGGAAAATTTCTTCTCATGGAAATTCATTTGAAGATTAAACAGACTTGAATAATCAAAAAAACAAATTCCGCCAACACGAAGTGATTTAGACATTGCTGTAAATAATTCTAAAGGATCTGCAAGATAATTGATCGTTGTATGAGTCGCAAGGACAAGATCGTAGCTTCGATCAGGAATAAAATCTTGAATTGTAGATTGGATCCATTGTGTTTTTTTTAGATTTCTAGCTCGAGCGATTTCTAACATATCCGAGGATGAATCAACACCAGTTGAGATAGGAAATTTTGGACTCATCTCAACGAGCAACCTTCCCGTTCCGCAGCCTAGATCAAGCAAGCTCTGAGGTCGCGGTAACTTGAAATTTCGAAAACAATTCCATATATAAGCCGACCATTCCTCATAATCCACATCTATCATGCTTGAATCGTAGATTTTAGCGAAAATTTGGTAGGGTTTGAGGCTTTTCATGTTTGAAAAATGAAATTCTTGTGAAATTCTACTTGCAAAATTATTCATCCATTATTGTAATGTGACATAATCTATGGGTCTCGAAATTTTAATACCATTTCTAGCAAGCGTTGCAGTAACCATTGGACTCCGCAGGCTAGATAAGTCGAACACAAAGCTAAGTCAAATCAAAAGATACGCAACCAAGCTATCTGAAGAAATCAATCAGACAGCCGTACTAAAAGTACAGTCCGTAAAAGACGCAGGAATTGACTTAGAGATTCATTTAAAGCAAGCTCGAAAAACCAGCGAAGACATTCAAAAATTATCAAGAGAATCCAAAGAATTATTTGAAAATTTGAAATCCAGTAGGGACTATCTTTCTTCCCTCTCACAGGAAATGACAGCAATTGTTGAACTTGCATCGGATGCGAAGAAAGAATCCGAGTATTTGCAGAGAAGTCTGGACGAAGTGTCCAATCATAGATCCGAAATTGGTTATTTACGAGAAGATATGGACTCTCTCAGAGAAGAATCTGTCGGTATCTTGGACATGTTTCAAGAAAAGTTGAACTTAAGATCAGATGATATGCTTCAATCTCTTGCCCAGAAATTGATCGAGCTAGAATCTCTAATGGAGAAAAAGTCAGACGCGCTTGATGTAACTCTAGAAGATATTGCAGAATCTGCGAAAACTAAAATCAACCAAGAGTCAGACGCGTTGATAAAAGATACAGTCGGTCGAATTGATATGGCAAAACGCGAACTCGATGATGTCATGGATCGTGTTGTTGATACAGAAAATAATTTAGAAATCAAAATTAGCAAATTTGAAGATACATCTGCGATACTTTCAGAAAAAGTTGATCGTTTTGAAGAACGACTCGAAGAAAAAACTTCTAAAGCTCAGATTCGCATTGAAGAAAAAATATCTGGTTTAGAAAGAAAATTAAGCGAACGATTTGATAGAATCATAGAGCAAGCTTCTCAATCCAAAGAAACATTTCTTGATGGAATAAAGTTCGAAGTCGATGCAATAAAAAGAGAAATTGAAGGATTGTCACTTGAGACAATGACAAGGCGCGATGACATCCTCAATGAAACCAGAAGACAAGCTGAGAATATCAATACTTCTATATTGGAATTCCAAGAGAAATATCTAGAAGCAGAAAATAAATTATTGAAGCAGGCTGATTCTCGCAAGTCTGAACTTATGCGCCAAATAGAAAGTTTTGCTGAAGAATTCCGTTCCGTGAGTGGAGAACTTAGGGCAGATGCAGAAAGCATAAGAAAAGAAACTCTTGGTGAACTAAAAAGTTTCCATAAAGATTTGGAAGTTACAAGAAGTCTTGCCGAGACTGACTCCAAAGAAGCTGTGCTCAATCTTCGCCAAGATATGGAAGCAAGAATACGTTCTGACCTCGGTGATATTGAAACTCGAATCAACAGTTTGGATACAACCATTGCAAGTAAGTTAGGTGAAGTTGATACCTATGTTGATGACATTAAGGACGTATTGACTGATACTGCTCGCGAAATTCTCGACGAAGCCGAAAGTAAAGCCAACCGATTTGAAGATATGGTCGCTAGTGGAATGGAAAATTCGGAAAAGAAAATCGAATCCATGATATCCTATTGGGACGAAGAAATGAAAAAGGCTCGTGAACGAGTGATGGACAATTTGAACGGTCTAGAAGATCGAATCAAAGGAATCCATATCCAAGGAAGCGATCTTCTAGACAAATTCTCTAGCGAATACGAAGACAATCGCAAGCGATTGGATGATTATCTTCAAGCTCAGGAAGGTTCTCTGGAAAAAGAAAGTAAACGAGCTCAAGATGATCTATCTTCCAAATTTCAGATTCTCAAGAAAACTGCAGAAGATTTCTTTAGCAGGCAAGAACTGAAAGTTGATAAGCTCAACGAAAATATCGATACAAGAATCAACAAACAGCTCGCGAAGTTAGTCGACAAAGGCAATCTTCATCTCGGTCAAATCGAAGAAAAAGTTCAAAAGCATATCACAAGCCTTAAGAAAGATTTGGATGATTCTTTCAAATCAAATAAGGAAGAATTCCGTAGATTTAGAACGGATATTGAAGAAGGAATCCAAGAAGCATTGCAACTCAAAGAAGATATTCTTGGTTCTGTGTCAGGTAGCCTTGTTCACGTAAAAGACGAAGTAGAAGACCTCACGTCCAAGATACAAAACGCGAAAGATGAAATGCGCTCTATCGAAGAAACCAAGATTTTATTTGAGAGATCAGAAACGGTTTCGAACAGATTGTCCAAATTTTTGGAAGATTTTGACTCCAATGCCTATCTTTTGGAAAACTACATATCATCTGTCGATTCTCTAACAGAATTGAAAAACCAAACCGAAGAAGATGTTATCAACTTAAAGAATGAGCTTGCCGCGATTTCAGGTTGGGAAGAGAAAACTAGTAATCTAGAAAACCATCTCGCAACAATCGGCAATGAAACTCTTAGCCTTCGAGAAAGTTTAAACCAAATGGTTCAATGGGAATCGCGAATTGAGAAAGCACTGGATTCCAGTGAGACTCTCAAGGAAAGTCTGGATGAGATCCAAGAGACTCGCAATTCCCTAGAAAGAATTCAGCATATTCAGAAAGAACAAGAAGCAACAACAGAAGAACTCCAGAATAAAATTGAATCCATTGATAGAGAAATTGAGCTCATTGCAACTCGTGAACAAGAACTCAACGAATCCATTCGTCAAGCGGATGCAAGATCGAAGCATTTGATAGATCGAGAAAAAGATATTCTAACTGTTGAATCTCGTTTTGACAAAATAGAAAGCTTAATTGGAGATCTCGCCGATCGGCATAGACAAGCACTCACTCTTCAGAAACGAGTCGAGGAACTTCGTGATGAGGCAAATATTTCCAAAGAAGAATTGGAAAGTTTGATCAATGAAGCTGACGAGAAATTTGAGAAACTATCGGGTTTTCTTGATATTGTTCAGAATACTATCAGTTCGGAGACCCAGAAAAAAATACCAAAAGGGAAAGGATCTGATCCTCTCCTGGAAAGAAAAAAGAACACCGTTCTAAGCCTCTATGACAAACACCATTGGACTCCCGAATCCATTTCGGATAAGCTAGGAATCGAGAAATCCTTGGTGGACACCATTTTGGCATCCAGAAAAGCTAGATAAAAAAGAAATGCTCTGACAGCGATGTCGGAATTTTCTGTAAAAAAAAGATAAATAGGAGTATTTATGTCTGAAGAAACAAACGAAACCACTGAAAAGGATTCACTCATTGTAACAAGTAAGGTAAAAGCATATATCAAATCAAAAGGATGTATGACATCTTCTGACGCGGTTGATGGTTTGAACGAAAGAATCTATAAAATGCTGGACGAAGCTCTAGAAAGAACTCAGAGCAACAAAAGAACTACAGTTCGATCTTACGATTTCTAAGTTTTTAGAATTCCGTATTTGAACTAGAAATCTGTAGCTTTGATTTATATAAAAAATCGATCAGAAATTGAAAAGATGAGGAAAGCTGGCAAGTTTGCAGCCAGACTCCTCACCTATATTGGCGATTACGTGAAACCTGGTGTGTCAACTTTGGAGTTGAATGATATCTGTGAAGATTTCACCAAAAAACACGGCAATAAATCGGCACCCTTAGGCTACAAAGGTTTTCCCAAATCTATCTGCACATCCATAAATAATGTTGTCTGCCATGGTATTCCGAAGGCTGCAGATATCTTGAAGAATGGTGACATCCTCAATATTGATGTCACACCCATTGTCGATGGATATCACGGTGATACATCTAAAACCTTTATTGTTGGTGGAAGCACCGAAGCAATTTATGAGAAGCTTGTGCAAGATACAGAGAAAGCTATGTGGATTGGTATTGAGCAAGTCAAACCAGGCAATAGAATCAATGATATCTGTGACGCAATTGACGACTTTCTCACACCACAAGGTTATGGAATCGTTCGTGATCTTATGGGTCATGGAATTGGTCGAGTTTTTCATGAAGATCCTCAGATTCCTCATTTCAAAATGAATCGTAAATTGGCAAAACTAGAACCTGGCATGACTTTTACTATCGAGCCAATGGTGAATCTTGGAACATATGAAGTGAACTTTTCGAAAGAAGATAAATGGACTGTAACAACCAAAGACGGGAAATGGTCTGCGCAGTTTGAGCATACCATTCTTGTAACTGATAAAGGTTACGAAATCTTAACCCTACCTGAATGATCGCACCTAAGAACCGCTATCTTTTGCCGGTGGCTGTATTTTTAATATCACTCGTTGCATCTCTAGCTCTGTCAGGATATTTCCAGAAAAAAGGCCCAAGCGTCGAAAAAAGCGAAATAAAAGAAGAACATCCCTTCCCCACAATTTTACAATACAATTGGGTTGATCAAAACAATGAATCGTACAGAATCATTGATCATTCAACCAAATATAAATTGATCTATTTTGGATTTCTTAATTCGCCCATAGATCCAATCGCTCTAAAAGTGATGGAGGATGCTTACAAAACAAAGTTTGCGAAAGAACTTGAATTGTTATATGTAAGTCTAGATCCAAGCCGCGATCAAAAATCTCAGATCAAAAGATTCTTAGATTTCGAAAAAAGTTCAGTTCGAGCGATTCTTGGAGATCATGAAATAACAAAGGAACTTGCGCAAGCTTTTGGAGTTCGTTTCGAAAAATTCGATACACCACAATCAAAAATGCTATATACGATCGATGTAAGTCCCTGGATATATCTAACCACTCCAGACTTTCGTATTCTTGGAGCTTATCCCTATCAGATTCGAATGGAAAGATTAAAAATGGAAATCTCAAGTCATATGAAGGCTAAACACTGACAGATATTCAATTGGATAAAAGCAATTAAAAAGAATCCAAAACTCACGGAACCAATGATCGATATTAAGTTTTCCTTTACTTGTTTATATTGCTGAGAAATTCTCGAATTGTGGGTTATTTAATTTTTTTAATCTATACTCCAATAACTTTCATAGCCAAGTTTTTATTCTGGATTGCAAGTCTTGTTTCAAAAAGAGCACGTAACTTCCGAAGACAGAGACTGGATGCAATCCAAATTCTAAAAACGATTGAAGTCCCTAAGAACAGCACAGCCTATTGGTTTCATGGCGCAAGTGTTGGAGAACTAGACCAAGCTAAATCTCTTGCAAGGGAATGCAAAAATCGAGAACCAAATTGTTTTATTATGCTCACTTGGGTCTCAGATAGTGTTACAGATAAAAATCTATCTGACAGTCCAGCTAACATCAATTTGCCTTTACCATTAGATTCTCCATTTAGTTACAATCTGTATTTTGATAAATTAAAGCCAAAACATCTATTACTGTTCACCTGGGATACTTGGTCTTGGTTGATTCGATCTGCTTACAATAGGAAGATTCCCATCTCACTAGTTTGTGCAACTCTTGGAGAGAAATCAGGTAGAAAAGGTTTCTTTTCTCGTGCATTAACGATGCAAGTTTTTTCTTGGCTTTTTGGCATATACACTGCACACTCAATTTTTATTGATAAATTCGAAAAACTACTCGAATTGAAAGTTGATACCAATACCGAGAAGATACTCTTGAATGGAAAAAGTATTTTTCTAAAAAATTTGGGTGATACGAGATTTGACGCTGTGATACAGAAAATTCAAAACTCAAATGAACCAGAAAAATTTACGAAATTTCTGGATACAATTGAAGTTTCTAGTTCTAATAATCAAGCAATCATATTTGCTTCCACTTACTCGGTATGCGAATCTGGAATTATTGACTGGATCTCAACTATCGAAATAAAAGATTCAAAATGTATCTGGATATTTCCCCACAAAATTGATATACATCGGATTGAGAAATTGCATGAAGATTGCAAGAAATTAGGTTGGACCGTCTGCAAATTTTCCCAACCTGTCGCAAAAGCAAAAATCATTCTATTTGATGAATTAGGAATATTAGCTTTCGCTTATAAATATGGACTGATTTCTTATGTGGGCGGAGGATTCCACCATAGAATCCACAACACAATTGAACCTGCTTATTTCGGATTGCCGATTCTTACAGGTCCAAGAATTTATAATTCTCCTGAAGCCCTCGTCATGCAGTCAAAAGGTGGATTAATCTCAATTGATTCACCAAAAGATCTAAAAATTCAAATCCATCATTTATTATCCAATCCTAAAAGATTGATGGAGATTCAAAAAATAAATCAAAACTTTGTGCTGGATAATAAAGGTGCCTCACAGAGAATCTACGAAGAGGTGCTCGTATGAATAGAGTTTTCCAAATAGCTTGTGTGTCCTTGAATACGACTGCACTTGATCTCGAAGGCAATTTTTTATTGCATACTAAAGTTCTGGAAGACAGTTCTATTGATCAGGCAAGTATTGTTTTGTTTCCAGAGTTATCCTTGTCTGGTTATGGATGTGAAGATGCTTTCTATCGACCTGATTTATGGAGAAAGTGCCAACGATCCATAGTTAAATTACTACCATTCACCAAGAATCGTGTAGTAGTCGTTGGAGCTCCAGTATTCTACAGCCCTTATTTATACAATGCTTCCATTATTCTCTACAACCAAAAAATTATCGGAATTGTTCCAAAGAAGAATCTTGCTAACACGGGAATCCATTATGAAAAACGATGGTTTACAGAATGGCAAGACCATATAACAGATATTAGCTTAGATTGGGAGAATATCTCAGGTTCGGAAGAAGAAATATTTGAAGACAACTTACTAATGGGTGATCTTAGTTTTTTCTGGAATGGTTTAAGATTTGGACTAGAAATTTGTGAAGATTCTTGGGTTGTAAATCGCCCTTCCCATTCATTGAGCGAAGTTGGAGCAGATCTAATTTTATGTCCGGGTGCATCCCATTTTGCATTTGGCAAATACAATACTAGATCAAGAATTTTTCTAGAAGGTTCACGTGCTCAATCCAATGTATTCGCATTTGCCAATCTAGTGGGCAATGAATCGGGCCGGGCTATTTTTGATGGTGGCAATATCATAGCAAAATCTGGAGAAGCGATAGGAATTGGAAAGCGACTGAATTTTGAATCAACCCAGATTTTGACAGCAAACATTGACTTAGATGATATTCAGAACAATAGATCAGCGAACCATAGAAGAAGCAAAATCAAATTGGATGACAATCTATATCCAATGGAAATTAGTTTAGCTGGCTCACCCTTTCGAAAAAATCTATTTCCTTCACAATCTTATGATAAAATTCCACAAGAGGATCGTTACAGTATTTTTACTGATGCTGTCACGCTTGGATTGTTCGACTATCTAAGAAAATCTAAGACTAAGGGATTCACCTTATCTCTGTCTGGTGGAGCCGATAGTTCCAGTATAGCTATCTTAGTTTCGGTCATGGAAAAGGAAGTAAGAAAATCTCTTGGTGATAAGTTCTGGGAAAGTCTGAATTTTACAACTCCTCTCCTTACTACCATCTATCAGAAAACAAAAAACAATACTGATATTACTCAATCTATCGCCAAATCATTAGCTGATGCCTTGGCAACAGAACACCATGAAATTGAAATTGACGCCGAAGTGGACTTAATGGTGAATTCTATTTCCAAAACTCTAGGACGAACTCTGAACTGGACAGATGATGGGATCGCGTTGCAAAATATTCAAGCTCGAGTGAGATCGCCATTGGTGTGGTTACTTGCCAATACCAAGAACCATCTTCTTTTATCAACTGGCAACCGATCTGAAGCTTCTGTCGGTTATACAACTATGGATGGAGATAGTTCGGGATCTATTGCACCAATCACAGGAGTTAGCAAAAAATTTATACTCGAATGGTTGCACTATATAGGTTCCGGAAGTGATTCTAGAATTCAAGCCTCAAATGCGCTGAGTGAATTACTCACAACCAAACCTTCTGCTGAACTCAAACCCTTAGAAGATGAGCAAGAAGATGAAAAGGACTTGATGCCCTATCCAATCTTGCAAGAAATTGAATACCATTTCGTAAAAAAAGGCCGCTCCAAGGAACAGATTCTTTCATTTTTACAGAATCAATTCGATACTTATTCTGCTAATGAATTGCAAAAATTTATAGATCGATTTATATTTTTATTCAAAGCATCCCAATGGAAAAGGGAGAGGTTGCCAATTTCTTTTCATTTGGATGAATATGGACTTGATCCCAAGACAAGTTTTCGTTACCCAATTCTTAGTGGTAAGGATTGAGATATACTACACTCTGCAATTTACATAAAAGACCTGATCATCTTTTTTAGAACTTTCTAAGACCCACAAATATCATTTTCATATATTTAGAAATTTTATTGAATTGAATTTATCTAATTTATCCCATTATGGTTAGATCACATAAATCTTAAAAAAAAGTTTCTATTGTCTATTCCGGTGATCATGAGAATCTTACAATTCTGTATTTTAAAAAGCGGCGTACTTAAGTGCGTCGCTTTTTGTATGTACTCTACCTTGTTTTTTACAATGTCTTATTTTAAATGTTATTTGGTTAATTAGGTTTTATTTGGATAGAGTTTTGTATAGATCGCATCCGCAACTTTCATTCCATCCATTGCAGCAGATACGATACCACCTGCATAGCCGGCACCTTCACCACAAGGATAGAATCCGCTAATTTGAATATGCTCAAGTGTGATTGGATCACGGGGTATATTTACAGGCGATGACGTCCTGGTTTCAGGAGCATGAACCACCGCTTCATTGGTAAAGTATCCCTTCATTGATTTACCTATTTCGACAAAGCCTTTTTGCAGGGAAGTATGAATCAACTTCGGGAGGACAGATCCTAATTCAATGGAAGTTAGTCCGGGAGGATAAGAAGTCTTCGGCAGATCTGCAGAAAATTTCTGATTCACAAAATCAACAAGTCTTTGTGCTGGTGCTTTTTGGGTTTTGTTTGCTGCAAGCCATGAATCATTTTCAATTTTCTTTTGATAGAACATTGCTGCAAGAGCTCCCTGTTTTTCAAAATCCTTAAAATCAGAAAATCGAAGCTCAACAACAATCCCCGAATTCGCAGTAGGCCTTGATCTCTGCGAAGACGACCAACCATTTGTTACAATCTCATCTTGAGATGTTGCACAGGGTGCTATCACACCACCAGGACACATACAAAAAGAATAAACGCCCCTTCCGTCAATTTGTTTTACCACCGAATAGGGAGAAGGCGGAAGATACTCACCTCGCGTTGCGCAATGATACTGAATTGAATCAATTAATTCTTGACTATGTTCAACACGCACTCCGATTGCTAGTGGTTTCATTTCGATTTTTATTGACTTGCGATCTAATAAATTGAATATATCTCGTGCAGAATGCCCAGTAGCCAAAATAAGATTCTTAACTTCGATTCTATCCTGCGAAAGTGTTGTTATTCCAACGATGGCATCTCCACTAATTTCAAAATCCACTACCCTTTTGTTAAAATGTATTTCGCCACCATGACTAATAATCGCTTCACGGATTTTGCGAATGATATCTGGTAATTTATTCGTCCCTATATGTGGATGCGCCTCAATTAGAATATTACGATCTGCTCCAAAAGCAACAAGTAGCTCTAAGATTCTCCGAACATTTCCTCGCTTCTTAGATCTTGTATATAACTTACCGTCCGAATATGTTCCGGCTCCTCCTTCCCCAAAGCAGTAATTAGAATCTTCATTTACAATATTATGAACATTGATACCTTTTAAATCTGCAACCCGCGCTTTTACATCCTTACCGCGTTCGATGATGATTGGTTTGAGACCAAGTTCGAGGCAACGAATTGCAGCAAAATATCCTGCAGGCCCGGCTCCAATGATATGCACTGGTTCGGAATTTATTACATTCTTTAAATTTGGATAGGGTATTGGTTTTTCTTGGAATGGTTCGCCAATGTATGCATTCAAGCGAAGATTGTAGATCGGGAACTTGCTTCGCGCATCAATGGAACGATTGAGTATTTCTATATGTGATATCTCTGAAATAGGAACAGATATTTCTTTGGAAATATATTTTTTTAAATTTTCTATCTCACAGGCAATATGAGGTTGCAATCGAAGCGTGATTTCTTGGATCATTTAATTATAATTCAGGCAAATAAATTCTAAGAATACAAAAAGATAACTCAAATCTATAAAATAAATATTTTCCATTTACAAATAATTCTAGATCACAAAATGATTAAGAAAAATATCCACGAACAAATTCAATCATTCGGCTGATAGTGCTTGGATCATAGATCAATGCGAATGCGATTCCTGTAAGCGATCCCCAAATATGTGCGTCGTGATTGATGTTGTCGTTCATTGCTTTGGATGCATAAGTGCTATAGAGCAAATATCCTACAGCAAATACTGGACCTGGTATAGGTATCGCAAAAAACAAATACAGAGTAGTCGCTGGATTAAAAATTATATAGCTAAAAATTACCGCAGCAACGCCGCCACTCGCACCTAGGCTTCGATACATTGGGTTATTTTTATTTTTGGACACAGAATCTAAGTTAGCAATAACAATAGCTGCCAAATAAAAGATCAAAAACACAAGTGAGCCAACGATTCTCTCCAAATGAATGGCAAAAAAATAGAATGACAGCATATTAAAAATCAAATGGCTTAAGTCTGCATGCAAAAATCCACTTGTTATCAAACGAAAGTAACTATTGTCCCGGTTCATCTTAAATGGGTGCAGAATCAACTGATCCAGTAGATTTTGATTTTTGTATAAGGTATAGAGGCTGAGCCCTATTGTGGATGCGAGAACTAGAAAAGTGACACTAAATAAAGACATGATGATAGTTTTTTGCGAGCTTGCATTTACTCAATTCAATTTTCTTGGCATAAAAAAACCCAGGGCAAAAAGCCCCAGGTTCTCTAACCACATCGATCATGGCAATATTCTTATGGTGAAAGGGTTTTTGTAAGAGATAAATCGTCTCTTTTGAAAACCTTGATAGTTGTCTTGCCTTCCCCTTTACCTTTACCAGTGATATAGATTTTATCCTTGAAAAAAGTTATTTCGGAATTTTCTTCTACTGGTGCACTAGAGCGTTTATCTAGAGTGAGATCTGGATTGAATCTGGACAGATGAAAATTTCCTTCGAATTTATCGATAACATAGATTTTGTTATCAGTAAATACCATTGGAGTTCTCCAAAATACATCTGCTTCGTCAGATTGTTTTTTTACTTTTAGGCTTTCTGTATCCAGTAGAACCAATCTGTGTTTTCTATCGTCGACTTTTGCACCTTCGTAACCGAGAACCAAAATTCCTTGGTTGGGAACATCGATAAATTCCTTAGAACAAATATTGTTATAAGGACTTTTGAATAGAGTATCGTCTTTTACTGGATCAATCGCCCAAAGTTCATTGGAGTAGTGCCCATCCGAATCATATTTTATGAACTTCATAAACATGATTTTGTTACCAATGACATTCTCGCTCTTCTCTTCTTTTTTCTTAAGTTCTTCTTTTACTTGGGCAAGTTCCTTCTTAACTTCTTCTACAGTTGCAGGTTTGGTTTCTTCTGTAGTAGTTTTTGCAGGATCTTGTTTTGTAGAATCGGTTGAGGAAGTCGATGTTGATGATGAAGAATTTTCTTTTCTTGCTTCTTCTTTTTTAGCTAGTTCTTCCTCTTTCTTATCAAGTTCTTCTTTGGTTTGTGTAACTTGCTTTTTCTCTTCTTCTACCTTTTTGGTTTCTTCTTGAATCTTTTTAATTTCTTCTTTCTTTTGCTCAATCTGAGTTTTATTTTTGACTGGATCTTTATTTAATTCTTGTAGAACTCCAACAGCTTGAGTTTCTTTCTGCTTATTCGCCTGTAGCTGTTTGTCTAGTTCTTGCTGTTTTTTAGCTGCTTCTTCTTTTTTCTGTTGAACGAGTTGTTGCTCAGCTTTTATTTTATCATTTTGCAGCTTGTCCATTTTTTCTTTTTCGGCAAGCATCTTCGCTTTTGTATCTTCATCTTTTTCTTTATTCTGAACTGTCTTGTTTACATCATCTTCTAGTTCATCTGTTGTTAGATCTTGTTTCGAGTCTTTTAAAATATTACCAACGATAGGAATTACAAGCTGAGTCTTGCCTGGCCAATTCCGATAGCTTGTATCTATTCCCACTTTGTCTTTATTGATATTGTCACTCAGCTTACTTGTGTATCGCTTTTGGAAAAAATTTATATCCTGTCTATGCGATGCGTTGTAGTAGAGAACATAAAGCGCTAAAGTTTCGGAATCGGTTTCTGGATATTGGTAAGCGCTTTCAATGTATGCTGCGACAATACGAACGATTGAATTGATATGATCAAAACTTTGGTTTGAATCTAAACTTAGGATGTCAGCTCCAAATTTGGAATCTTCACCTGGTAGAACTCGAACAATTTTGAGACCTTCTACAGTTGCAGGTTTTGTGGAATCCTTGCGGATTGCATCTGCGAGGGATTTACCCATTCCTGTATTTTCTTGAATCACTTCCGGTGGTGCTTTACGAATCGATCGATTTTGAAATTGGATTTTCTTGGAAGACTGGATCTCCTTAGTTCCGAGAGCCGCTCGTCCTTGACTGAAAACAGGCGAGACAGAGCATAAAATGAAAATAGCAAGTATTGCGTGACTTATTTTTGTAAACATGATCGATTTCCTCAAACTATTACAATTTTATCTGAAAAGGAATCTGGAAAGCAAAAAACTTCTAATTCTATTGCGTTTTTAAGTGTTTTTCCAAAATGTATTTTTAGATGCATATGAAAACATCCACAATTTATAATTTCAACGCAGGTCCAGCAATGCTTCCTGTAGCGGTCATACAAAAGGCTCAAGAAGAGTTCTTAGATTATCAAGGAACTGGAATGTCCATTATGGAAATGAGTCACCGTGGTTCCGTTTTCCAAAACGTACTTGATACAGCTGAATCTGACCTCCGCGAATTGATTGGAATTCCGAAAGATTACTCAGTGGTTTTCTGTCCAGGTGGTGCAACTCTTCAGTTCAGTGCAGTTGCTTTAAATTTATTGAATGCAGAAGAAACCGCAAGTTATTCCTTGACTGGTGTTTGGTCGGTTAAAGCTTTTAAGGAAGCCAAAAAATTTGCAAATTTGGTCACGAATATTTTTGATGGTGAGAAAACCAGCTTCCGAACAATTCCTGACATAAAGGAATCGGATCTTCACCCCGCCTCCCGATTCTTATATCTTACATCTAACAATACGATCTACGGAACTCGCTACGCAAAATTCCCAGATGTATCGATCCCGATTGTTGCCGATATGACAAGTGAGTTGCTTAGCCGCCAAATTGATATCAATCGTTTTGGTGTTATTTTTGCTGGTGCTCAGAAAAACATCGGACCATCTGGATTAACCGTTCTTATCGTACGCAATGATTTGCTACGAGAAATGAGGCATCCTATTCCAGTCTTACTTGATTGGAAAATTCTCGCAAAGAACCAATCTTTGTACAATACTCCGCCGACCTATTCTATATACATTGCGGGATTGGTTTTCTCCTGGTTAAAAGAACTCGGAGGGATCGCAGCGATTGAAAAAATCAATGAAGAAAAAGCGAACAAATTGTACACTTATTTGGATAGCTCTGGCTTCTACGAGGTTCCGATCACCCAACCTTATCGATCTACTATGAATGTTGTTTTTCATTTAAAGAACAAAGATCTGGAAAAAAACTTTGTAGAAGAATCAGAAAATTTTGGTTTATTTGGATTGCAAGGTCATAGGGATGCAGGCGGAATGAGAGCATCCATCTACAATGCCATGCCTATTGAAGGCGTGGATCAATTGATTGAATTTCTAAAGGGATTTGAAAAAAAATGGGGATAAATACCTCACATCCATTTGCATCGAATAAATTTAATAGAAGATTTCAAAACCAAATCGATAGAACTCTCTCGTTTTGCCGAAATATTATCGGTATTTCTAATATGTTCTTTTCATGTAAATTACTTGTTATAGCGATTTCACTTATATCACTGGTTGCTCCGGGATTGCAAGCAAGTGGACTTTTTTTTCCAGGCAAATTCAATCCAGAACTCAAGGCCAAACTATCAAAATGCGAAATAGCTCCGCTTCCTCCCTTTCGATTCGAACTTTCTGATTTCGATGAGAAAAACATCATAAACCTAACCAAAAAAATGCGAGCAAGATCCATTATCGAAGGTGAAGCAAGAGGACGGTCAATAACTTGTATACGCAACTTAGTTCTAACAGACATTGAATTCAACCAAATGGATGGTGCATTGAATTCAATGTTTAAAGTTGAATCTCAGTTATTGTTTACTTATGGAAGATGGCTTGAGTCCCAATCAGGCTTGGACTTGAGTGATGTAAGGAAATTCCTACAATCGAGATATGAACTGAATAATTTGATTCAATCAAGCACCAGAGAGAAAATTATTGATGTAACAGTTGATGAACAATCTGTAATCAATGCAGATTTTGCGACAATGTATCACTCAGTGCTAAGAACTTATTTCGAATATATTTATAACTTAGACGATTACAGTAGAACTAGATATTTTCAGGCAAAGAAGGGATAAAACATGAAAGAAAAAATAGGAATCGCATCTGACCATGGTGGATTTGATCTAAAAGAAGTTATAAGAAAAGATCTAACCGATAAAGTTGACCTAATTGATTTGGGAACATTTAGTACGGAAAGCGTCGACTATCCAACTGTGATCGGCAATGCTTGCAAAGATCTTTTAGCTGGTAAGGTTGATCGCCTAATACTTTTATGTGGAACGGGAATTGGTGCGTCCATTACTGCAAATCGCTATCATGGAATTCGAGCGGCGCTAGTTCATGATGAGTTTACAGCCGAAATGTCAAGAAGGCATAATAATTCGAATGCAATTGTTTTGGGTGGAAGAGTTTTGGGAGTAGATCTTGCGAAGCGAATCGTTGATAAATGGCTAGTAACCGATTTCGAAGCAGGTAGACACGAAAAACGCATCAATCTGATCGAAGAAATCACCAAATCATGAATTTCTACTAGATCATTTGCCAAAATAAGTTTTTCCAATTTGCAAATGATGACGATCATAGAATCAGAGCCTATTTATGCAAATTCGATCTAAATTCATTCGTATTTATACAATTCTAACATTTGCATTTTGTTTGATTTTAGCCCTAATTCCCAATTCAGCATTGATCTCAGATCCAGCTCAAAAGATTTCTTCGATCTCATTGAATTGGAAAGATTTTAAATTGGATGGTTTGCAAATGGAAGCAGACACGCACGGTCTGCAATACCTTCAACTTGAAGATAGAAAAATTATGGGCGAAGCATACCACAATGATTTTGAAAAAAATCAAGATGGATATCTACTTGACTCGTCAATTTTTTACAAGGGCAATTCTTCTGCAAGATTCACAGGTACTGGAAGTCAATTAAAAATTTCTCGAGGAACGAATGGACTTTTCCTTGAACCAGAAATTAGAGAGGATCTTTATTTTTCTTTTTATATCTATCCTTCTGCAATGCAGGACCATTCGGTTCTCATGGAAAGAACTATTTTCCGAAGTGGGTTAGAGTATGGATTTCGCTTGTTGCTCAAAGGCAAAACATTAGAAATTGATCTATTGAAATTTTTACAAACGACTACTTTCAAACCTGAATCCGAAACAATAATTGCAAATAATAATCTAAAACCTAGATCTTGGAATCATGTTATTGTCGAATTTAGACCGAGCGACAACACTGTTTTGCTTTTTTTGAATGGAAGAGAAGTCGGAAGAAATTCCAAGACTTCTGGTGAGATCATAGGTTTCGGTTTCCATCCAGACGATAAGACACCACTTCTAGTCGGTAAAAATTTCTATGGCAATCTAGATGAGTTTGTAATCGCAAGAGGACAATCGAATATCGATCACCTAAATTCTAGTTATGCGAAATTAGACTATGATCCGAATTCAAAAAATCCAAATCAAAAATTTGGAACAGCGCTATCTCCTGTTTATAAAACAGAATTCAGCCATGCCTCCCTTTTAAAATCTCAAATCGAATCGAAACTTCCAAAAGATTCACTACTCGAAATTTGGTTTCGAGCTTCTTTAGAACCCTTTGCAGCTTATGAATCGAGTTATACTAAAAATCTTCAATGGAATCCTTTAGAAGAATTCCTTAAGAAAAAGCCGTGTGCATTGGGCTCTTACAATCAATTGGAAAATTGCTTTCGATACTATCAATGGAAAGTAATTATGCGCTCCGATCCTAATGGAGAAAATTCTCCCAAATTGAGTGCCATTCATTCTTACATCAATCTTAGTTTACCACCAAAGCAGATTACTGGAGTTAAATTTCTTGATTCTAAATCAGAATTGAAAAAAAATCAAGTCTGCCTTCAATGGAATGCAAGTGATAATCCTTTGGTCTGGAATGGCGGCGGATATTTAATACATTTTGGATTCGAAAAGAATACGATCGTTGCAACAATTCCCTATAAACAAGAAAACAATTCTCAGGAATCCAGTTCGAAAACTGAAACAAGACCGAGTACGATGCAAACTTGTTTAAATAATGAAATCATTAGTTCTCAGGCAGAAAATTTTGCTCAAGAACAAAACCTGCCTTTTTTCTCGGCTGGTAAAACTGTATACTTTAGAGTGTCTGGATACAATCGATTCTGGTCTTGGACAGGTTCAGGTAAAGACCAAGTCGGAAAATTATCTGAACCTGTTGTAGTTAGTTTTCCAACGACAGGTCAATAATTTTTATCCAAGATTGCTCTGGAATCTTGGACTTCCAACATAAGATAGTTTCCATATTTCGATTGATAGCAACGCATAATTCCAATACTTCCAAACCTTGCATATTGAGCTGCGCCGAAAGTTTTGCGTATAGATTCAAATCATCTTTATTGATTGGATAGATCTCGTCACATAATATTCCCGATTGATTGAGAAACTCTTTCTGATCTTCTGGAGATCCAGAAATTTTACCTTGGATTACTTCAAAAATAGATATGGCTGTAACGAAAAATTTATGATTCTTCTGAATATAATCTTCGAGTTGAGTTAACAGCTTCTTACTGGAATCATCAGCAAGCATTAAGGCAGTAAGAGTTGAGTAAGCAAGTAGATGATTCACGATTCAGATTCCGAAATATCCATATTCGAAGCTAGAGATCGGATTCGTCGAAGTGCAGTTATTCGATCATAATTGGTCTTTTTGGTGATCTCATTTTGTATGGCAACTCTTGCCAATTCACTTGAAGATAATCCTCTAACATCTGCTTGATGTTTCAAGAGCTGCAACTCCTCATCTGAGAATAAAATTGTAAATCTTTTATCAACTTTAGCCAATATCAATCCTCAACATTGAGTTCTTTTTCCGCTTGGATGAATTTTCTCCATTGGAGATCAGCATCTGCATATTGACCCATCGAATCATATATGGCTCCCATATTATAATAGGCATCCGTTAAGGTAAAATCTTTTTTGACTGCGCGCTCATATAGCTTAATTGCCTTTTCCTTATTACCTCCATACCATTCTGCCGTTGCCCATTGGAACAGCCATTTTCCTAGACTAGGATCACGAGGACGCACCATTTCAAAATGCGTAACATTTTCTTCAAAAATTTTCGCACTCTCACTATAGTTGCTTTTGATTTTTTTCCATTTCTGGATTCTAGAGTAGCTATCTTCATCACGCATAGGAATGGGAAGATCTTCTCTGAGTAGCAGTGCTTGCGCAAAAACCAATCGCATATAGATCTCTGCTGGCTGCACTTCCAAGTATTTTTCTAGATAGGGAATGGATTCAGAATACTTTTCTGATTTAAATAGTTCATATGATTTCTTTTTTAAATCTCGCGTAAGAGTTGCTTTCTCTGTTGCAGAAATTTCAAAAAAAGATAAAAATAAAAATAAATTAAATATAAAGAAGTATATTTTCGCCATTGGCTGGATACAATTTTGTTGAGATCGAAAATCCAATCGGATCTTCTTCGAGCAATTCACGGATTTTAGGTTCCATATTCTTGCCAGACAAAAGTAGAATACTATCAAGTGAGAGCTCTAGCAGTTTATCGCTTGCCCCAAGTTCATGAAGTAAGTTGCTAATCAATTGTCTTTTGAGATAATAAATATTGGGAGTTTCTTTGTATTTTAAAATTTTAAGCTTGGTAACATAAGCTTGGTCTAGTCCTTCACCAATAGCAGACCGAAACAGATGAATCGTGCGCGTTAACATGTCATCAATTGAGATCATTGCACCTAACTTTTCACTACGATATCTCGCCAAAGCGGGTGCGATTAAAACAATTTTATTTCTGAGCATTTCCAGCCAACGATCCGTGATCACTAAATCGTTCACTTGATTCTTGGAATCGACATCATTTTTATGAACCTTTTGTTGGAAGGCAACGAGACAAGCATCGACTCCATTTTCGGTTATAAAAAAGAAATAAACTTTGGACCAATAGGACAGAGATTCCACAGAGAATTTTTTAGAGAAAAATGGATCCGATAGAAGCTCGGGTGTAAATTCCAATTCAAACAATCCAAATTCATTGGGTTTGATAAATGGATCGTTCTTGAGAAATATAAAATTCTTGCGAGTGATACTGTCCAGTCCATGCGACATTTCACAAAAATAAGCTCCCGTGTCGTATGAGAGAAAATGCCATGAGAAAAATTCAATGCCAACTCGATCCAATAGAAAAGCAGTATAATCTAATATTCCGGAATCTTGAATTCTTCGCTCCGGAATATGGACTTTGGATAACCACTTGAATTCTTCTTTTTTTTCTGGAGCAACTAGATTCTTAAAAATATGCAAAATAGAATCTTTTGATACAGGAAGGGTTGTTGCGTTTCCAGGTGATTTTACTCGATCCACTAAATCTTTTAGTTCCGTGTTGAAAATCGCTGATCGTTTTTTTTCTAATTCGATAGGTAAGGTTGATGTAGATGTCGCCGAGTCCTTTGCTTCATTTGCTGAGTGTTCTTGATGCGCAGGTTTATTCGAAATAAGACTTGGTTCTGGATAAGTTGCCTGGCTCTGTGTCAGCTCTGAGTCAGGTTTACTTTTGCCTTGACTTGCGGAGGATTGACTGGTAGTTTGAGTGCTCGGGCTACCATTACCTTCAATTGAAAGAATCGACCTAGAAGAGATCTTTCCCATTAAATGGTTTCGAATCCGATTTGGAGATAGAATTTCTGGTTGTCTCTTCTTCATTTAGTTGGTTACATCTGAAAACTAACAGAATCGTTTATATGATCAAGCGAATTTCTACTTTTTATATTCGGTCTTTTTGCATTTTTATCAAATATTATGGGGTCTAAAAGCTAATGATTTTTTATGTTTTCTTGGATGGGATTGGATTTGGCAGAAACGATACTGATACCAATCCTTTTGCCAGGTTCAGTCAGAATTTTTTTCTACCACTTGCGTCGAAAGCACAATCCCTTCCGCAATTGACCTATATAGAAACAGATGCCTGTCTCGGAGTAACGGGTCTTCCGCAAAGTGCAACCGGACAAACTGCACTCTGGACAGGAGTCAATGGAGCAAAAACCATCAACCGACATCTTAGCGGTTTCCCAAGTTTCACTCTCAAAAAAATCATAGCTAAGCATTCGATTGTAAAAGTTTTAAATCAGAATGGAGTCAAAGCTGATCTATTGAATAGCTACTCTCCAAAATATTTTGAAAAAATAAAAGAAAACCCACGCTACGTTTCGGCATCCACCTTAGTTCAAATGGCTAGCAATCGGCCTCTCAAGACTTTCGAAGATTTACGAGAAGGACGAGGAATCTACATGGATATCACACACGAGATTCTTATCCAAATGGGACGCGGAGAGATTCCAGAATGGGATCCTTTGATGCAAGTTAGAAATGCATATGATGTTGGATATTCGATTCCTTCACGATTTGGAGATTACGGATTGTGTATATACGAATACTTCATTACGGATAAGGTTGGACACGACCAGAATTGGGATCACGCGAACAAAGTGATTCATGAATTGGAAGAATTTTTTCGTGGATATCTGGATGCAATGGATCCAGAGAGAGATACTTTGATTGTAACTTCCGATCACGGCAATCTAGAAGACTTAACGACAAGCAGACATACGACCAATCCTGTACCAACAATTCTTGCTGGTGCCAAGGCCAAAGACTTAAAAAATAGCATCAATAGTCTAACGGATATTACACCATCTATTTATAAAATTTTAAATTTGGATCAAGCGCTATTGGATCTAGATAAATCCAATTTTCATAATTATCGAATCGAATCTCTTTAAGATTAAAGTATATCCTTATCGATCCAAAATTTTTGATTCGTGATTCTATTAGAAAACTAGATCCACATCATCCATGTCTTTGGATAGATCATCCGTAGTTTTAGTTCCGGGAGCAAAATCTTCTTTTTCGCGTATCTGATCAAGAGCTTCTTTCTTCCAAGCTATAGCTCGTTCAGATACGTGATTTTTCGGATACTTGTCAACAGCAACTTGGAAAACGTTCGCCGCTTGGGCAAACTTTCCTTGTTTGAAATAAATTGTTCCTTTCTTATAAAGTGCTTCTTGATCTAGCGTATAGACACTATTATTTAGAACTTTATTGATATATTGAATTGCTTCAGTCTGCTTACCTAACGCATCATATGAAGAAGCAATGTAGTACAGAGAGCTTTCCACTGTAGTTGGACTATGTCCTAACTCAACAGATTTTTGAAAGTATTCAATTGCTTTATAATATTGCTTATTAGCAAAATATTTTTTGGCTTGCTCATAGACATCTGATTTGTATTCGGAAGAAACTTTCGGATCAGTGCCATCCATTTTGGAAGACTCATCTAAGTATTCATCGAATAGATCAAATGCAGCCCAGTCTTTGCCTTGTTTCTTTAGCACTCGACCCAAGCCGATTTTAGCTTCCGTAAAGTTGCTATCTTCTTGAACTGCAAGCAAGTAGTTCTTACGAGATGTCTCCCAAACTTTCTGGGAATAATAATAGTCTCCGAGCGATTTAAATACTTGAGATCGAATTTTACGATCTGTACTTGTTCGCAGAACGCTATCTAGGTGAACTCTACCTTCGTTCTCACGATTCATTCTTAATAAGAGATCTCCAAGCGATACACCCAATTGCTCTTGCTCATTTAGTGTAAGGTCTCTTGATCGATTCAATTCCTGGTAGATTTCTAAAGATCTGTATTTATCTCCATTTTTTTCTAATGCCTTACCCAAATTGTAACGAATTCGAAAATCATATTGCGGATTGTGTTTGCCACTCAATTCGGAGAATATGGTAACAGCCTTCAGTCTAGATTGCTCCCCAGATTGCTTGAGGTATTCTTCTCCTGAGAGAATTTTTTCTAGAACAGAATCGTTCGACACCATGTCGGTCTGGAATACTGTTTGGTATACTCCAGTAAGAAGTCCAGCACTGATCAACAAAAACCCAGTTAATAATACAATTGATTTATTCATTAATTGCCCCTACCTAATTTCGAGAGAGTCTGATTTTTCCAAAATATTGCCCTATCATGATTGAAATGGTGGGTTTCCTTTTTGAGGAATAGTGATAGAGCTTTATTGTATTCGCTCATTCTAAAATAAGACATTCCCGCATAAAAATACGCTTTTCCCCTGAGATCTATATCTGTTTCGTTCTGCAGATATTTATGTAGATTCGATACAGCATGTTTGTATTTTTTCTTGGCATAGGTTTCTCGCAAAATTTTATCAAGTTCTGAAAAATCACCCGAGTCAACAATTGAGGTTAAATCATCTGGATTTTTTACAAGATTTTCCTTGTTGGTCTCAGTAGGTTTTTCAACCGTTGCAGGCTCTTCTTCAGTCTTAAATTTTGGAACATCAGTTGGATTTGTCTTTGTTGTATTATCGTTTCCGTTCGAAGAATTATTGGCTACTTGATTCTCTTTCGGAAGTTCTGGATCGATATCACGATCAAAAATATAACGAAAATATGACGATCCCTCAACTACATTAAAATCTTCTGCGATACCTGACTTCTTTGCTGTAATTGCAAAATACAAACTCTCAACTGGCTTGATCTCTTTGATTGCTAAGTTCAGTTTTGGATGAGAAACCACACCCACTTTCAAGACTGAACCTCCTGTAAATGAGTTAACACCAGAATCAAAACTGCGAGTTGAGGCATAGATAGAATACTGCGTTGTCCCATCTGCATTGACAGGTGGATTCCATTTCAAAGTAGCTCCCTTACCTACTCTTTCATAACCAAATCCCTGCACTTGGAATCTGTTAATATCTTCAGTTGGAATTTCTGATGAGCTATTTGTATTTTCGACCGATGAAGGTTTGGTGTCTTGAACGAGTTCAGTCTGTCCGCGTTTGTCTTTGATATAGAATATTCGAACAAATGATTTTCCCTTTTCTAATGGTAAGACTTCATCCATTCCGCTTTCTTTCACGGACACGCCATAATACAATGTTTGTGACTTTTCTAAATCTTGATCTAGATAGGTTGTTACTGGATGAGAAATTTCTGCAAGCTTATCTGCCTTCTTCATTTCATTCAAAGTAGACATTGGAGATTGTGATCGATAGATAGAATAAACAGTCTGACCTGATATAGCATTCCAAGGCGGAACCCAATTCAGACGTATATTACTCATTTCTGCTTTTAGAAATAGAGCACCAATCGATTTGGTTTTGTCATTTTTATTAGAATTTGTGACTACTAAGGGAGATGATTTTTCAGGAGAGGATTCATCGATATCAACTGAATCAGTAGTAAAATTTTGATTCGCAAGCAATTTAATTTTTCTTTTGCGAACATCATCCACAGATACAATCGCATAATAATAAGAACCTGGTTTCAGATTGTAATCATAAAGATTCGTTATAGAATTTTTACCACCTGTAAAAAAGCGCCCAAGTGAATCGGCTACGTAAAGTTTTTCTGGTGTATCTATAATGGAATTTGATCTAGCGATAATGATTTCTTCTTCTTTAGCAGGTGGATCCCATACTAAGTATGCGGACTTTTTGTCCGGAAGAATACTTGCCCGCAGATTTCCAATATCTGTTCGATCTGGTTCTCGATTGAACAGACCTTCTGCGTGAATTTCTAAGCAGAAACTGAATAGAAGTACAATGGCAAATTTTGAAGAGATCGCATTCATCCTTTATAAATATCGGTTTTGAGAACTATCGAAATTAAATTTAGAACATGACTTTTCCTTGATTTAGATTAAAATTACATAAAATGAGACATAAATGGCAGAACTTGAATACTACGAAAATATAGAATACCAAAACTTCCTTCTATCAAGCAAACGAAGAGAGATTTGCCCTCCAGAAGCAATATTTGACAACTTCAAATTCAATGGAGTAGAAAACCTGGTAGATTTCGGAGCAGGAAAAGGGTTCTTCATTCCGGAATTCAGAAAAGTTCTATCGAAAGAAGCTTGGATCTGGGCTGCTGAATGCCAACAAGAGTTGCTGGATCATATTCTAAAAAGAAAAATCGAAGAAAATATTCCCAATCTCACACCTTTTTTTATCGAAAGGTCTGATCACCCACTTTTACCAGAATGGATTCCACAACCGGATCTCGTATTTTCTTCGTTATGCCTATCCACTTTTCCGAATCCAGGACTTGCTATGGACGGACTGATTCGTTCAATGAGACCAGGTGGACGCCTAATCATTCTAGATTGGAACAAACATGAATACGATATTGGTCCGCGTATAAACGATAAGATTTCTCAGGACAAAATGATGTTCCTTGCAGAAGACTACAAACTCAAGATAACAAAGCATATGCGAATCAAGGAATATTTTTATATTTTGGAAGTGGTTGCTGGAGCCAATTTCGAATGGGGCTATTATGACCTAAAAGAAGAAGAGGCAGATGGCGGAATTTGGGAGAAAAGTTAGCATCCTATAAACTTCTCATAATATCCCAATACGTATTTATCACCAAACAATCATAACTTAATCCACACAAAGTTATATCTTATTCTCTCTGAAATGATCTAAGTAATAGGAATCATTCTCCTCATCACCAATCCGTCCGTTTAAGCAATCAATCCTATCAGTTAAAATTCAATCTTTTTTTAGTCATTTAATTTTTTAAGTCATTTTAATATTGACCATACGCATAACTAAGATGAGTTTACGTTGTGATCGAAGAACGTATATTAGTTTATGTTCTTCCAGATCAATACATTTTTGAATAATAAAATTAGAACAAAGTATATGATGAGCAAATTTTCAAACCTTACAGAACGGATTACGATCTATTTGACAAACCCAATTGTATGGATTCGAAGCTTATTTTCATTTTTCCTATTGGGTTTATTTACTTCCAATTGTCAGCTTCCAGGATTGGAACGATTTCCCTCAGAGATGCTATTCTTAATACGAAATACTTCCAATTTTAAAATTTCCGGAGAGATTCTCAATTTAAAAGGTACAGGACTAAAAATCTCAATTTCCGTCAGTGGGTCTACTGGCAGTCTTCCAATAGAGGAATTGAATCTTGCTTCTGGCACGCAGAGATTTGTATCAAACTCTTTTTACTCCAATCAAAATTCCTATGCTGTTGAAATATTGAGAAATCCAACCGATCCCATTCAAAATTGCGAAACTAGTGAAGGATCTGGCATCATTAACAATGCTGATGTGAATTCAGTATTGATTAGTTGCACAGATACCAATACTGGCATCGCTCAACCGACTTTCTCACTTCCGTCAGGAGAATACCCGATTGCTCAAAATATTACCATTGCTACAACGACTCCGGGTGCTTCGATCTATTACACTGATAATGGAACCAATCCAAATTGCTTACCCATCGCAGGGAATTTGTATACAGGGGCAATTGCTCTGCCGCAACCCACTCTACCTTCGATCAATCTACGAGCAATCGCTTGTAAAGAAACATTGAGTTCTTCAATTTCTTCAGCTACTTACTCAATCACAAATGGTCTGTTAGATCCTCCTTCATTGAGTATAGCACCGGGCAGCTTTGGATCCTCACAGGTTTTAACAATTTCGGCTCCTAGTTCACCGGCAGGTGTAGTTATTCACTACACAACCAACGGTGTGACTCCAGTCTGTACTGATCCAATCTATGCGGGTGCAATAAACATTGATTTCTCTCAGGTTTTGCTTGCGATCTCTTGTCTTCCGACTTATTCGAAATCTTCAGCTGTTGGAGGACTATATGAAATCATAGGAACTACGGCTCCTCCAACATTTTCTCTTCCATCCAATACCTATTCCAATGATCAAACTCTTACACTTAGCACTTTGACGCCAGGAGCAACAATTCACTACAATCTATCAATTGGATCTGATCCAGCTGTTCCTACATGCGGTTCTAGCTTATACACGACAGGTATACCTATCACAACAAATGATACTAGAATCCGAGCCATTGCATGTTTTCCAGGTTGGGCGGATTCTCCGCCTACTATCGTTTACTCATACGGACTGCGAGTAGCAACTCCTACATTAACACCGGCAGCCGGAACATATAAATTGGATCTCACACCAACCGCTTCTTCGACAACTGTGGGGGCAACTTTGCGATACAACACAGGAGCAGATCCAAATTGTAGCACTTCCGTAACGACACCCATAGTTTTGAATTCCGAAACAGAAATTACTACGAGTTATAGAGCTATAGGATGTAAGCCTGGATATGTGAATTCCCTTGTCGCGAATGCATCTTATACACTCACTGGAACTCTCTCAGCTCCTAACATTTCTCTTGCGAGCGGATCTTATGCTGGAGGTCAAATTGTTACAATTAGCCCACCATCCATTCCCACTTCGGGTTCCAGTATTCACTATACAACGGATGGCTCCGCTCCCAATTGCTCAAGCCCATCGACTCCCAATCCACTATCCGTGAATTCTACTCTAACCTTGCGAGCGATTGCTTACAAAACATCGCCTGAATGGAATGCATCTGCGGAAACAGTTGAAAGTTATACTATCAATGGACAAGTCATTGCTCCAACTTTTTCCGCAAGCCCAGGCTTAGTTGGAGGAATCTATGCAAACGATCAGACAATTACCATGTCCTCAGCAACTCCAGGTTCCGTAATTCGTTATACGATTGGTAATGGCTCACAAGCTGCTCCGACGTGCTCGACTGGTGTGTTATCTTCATCTGTTGCGATTTCAAATAACACGAACAATACGATCAAAGCCATAGCTTGCAAACCAAGCTTTGTCGATTCAAATATTGTCGTATCTCCCACCTACACTCTGAAAGTAGCAACCCCAATTGCAGGTCTTACACCTGGAACTTATACTTCCAATCAAGCTGTCAATTTCGGTTCTGCTACTTCAGGATCAGACATTCGCTGGTCTCTTGGATCGGTACCGAATTGTGGATCATCCTCTGGCGCAGTAAATTTGGCTCAAGAATCTGGTTCTCAAAATTTGCAGGCTATTGGATGTAAACCCGGCTACGAGAATTCTAATCTTTTTTCTGGTGTTTATGAAATGAATGGTGTTGTTGCCCAACCCACAATTACAGGCCCCGCGGGATTGCTAAACCAAGTTACAGTCGGGAAAAATCCTAACCCCGCGATCGGCTTACAGACCGCATGCTATAGATTGGACGGAGCTCCTGAGTGTTCACTTGTTGCAAATGGAGCCGTGAACTCTAAAGGTGGCTTCTGTGCGACAGGCTCTTTTCCTTACACCATCTCCGTTCCCATTTCGGTAACTTCAAACTTTCAAGTGAGATCCTGTTCATCAGGTTGGGACAATTCCCCTATCGCTTCTCTTCCGATCACAATTACCAATACTTTAGGAGCCATTGTATTCAATCCCGATCCATCTATTGAAGCAAACAATACCTATAACATGACCTTGAGTTCGGCAGGATCTAGCAAAATATTTTACCGAATTGATGGAACGAATCCAGATTGTTCTGGCATAGGCTCTATCGAATATACTGCTCCTATTCTTGTAAATCAGGATTCCGTCACTTATCGTGCGATTGGTTGTTCCGAACTCAAAGTCCCAACTCCCTTAGCAATTAAGACTTCTGTCATGAAGGTAGCACTTCCTGTAATCACGACGACTGCGGTCGAAGGTGCAAATAGCAATGTTGTTTTTATACAAGCGACTCAACCCACAGCAGGAGCAACCAATTACTATAGAGTTGATGGGGTAAATCCCAATTGTGCGAGCTTGACTGCGCCTGGAACCAACACTTTTCCTGGGGCAGGCAAAACTTTTCCTGATGGAAGTGCAACAAATTATGATATTAGAATTCTCGGATGTCGAACGAATTTCCAGAGCTCAAATTCTATTTCGAAAAATTTTACTTTTACTACTTCAATACCTTATATCACAACACCAATAGGAACAACAGTTCCAAATATGAGTTCTCTCAACAAGACTACCTTTTATCCTAAATCGAATTCCCCAATTTCTTGGATATGCACAAGAACAGGAGCTGTAGATCCAGCCTGTGGAGCTACTGTGAATACTTGCGCTTCTGGATCGAACCTCATCCAAAATACAAGTGGAGTTTTGTCTTTTAATATGGAATCTAGTATCACAAATCTGAAGGCAATTGCATGTAAGGTGAATTTCATCGGATCGCCAGTTGTTAGCTGGAATTATACATTAGATGAGAATAAATTGAGAATCTATAAGACTACACAGAGTTATACTGGGAATCTAAATGTAGCGGGTATGGATGCAGCATGTGGAAGCGATATAGCGAGACCTTATCTTGGGACAGGTGGACTCACATTTGCTGGGCTTCGAATCGGATTGGGAGGTGCTGGAGATACAAGAACACTGACCAATGATTTTCCCTTGAAAGCAAGTAAGCAATATTTTCGCGAAGATGGCGTCACTTCCATTGGAAGCACAAATGCTGCAAATAATGGTTTTGTCTATCCGCTGAATAATTCTGTTTCACCCACACCGGCTAACGCTAGTGATTTTGCTTGGACTGGAATGGGACTAACCGGATCAATTTGGAATTTATCTGCAAATAATTGCAGTGGTTGGTCTAGCACAGCAAGCAATGGCGCTACTGGAAATCCTTGGCTTTCATCAACTGATTCAACCACAGGCACTAATAAAGCTTGTAGTTCACTTGGCTCATTCTATTGCGTGGAGAGAGAAGCATCGTTAGAGCCCTACTATCGATGGAGATTTGAGAATGATTATCTGAGTTCTACAGCTAATATCAAAACAGGAACTGAGAAAAAATTTGGGAATATAATATTTGAAAAATTTCCAGAATTCAACTCAAACAACAAAGAAGGTTCACGTTCTATTCGTTTTACGGGTCCCGCAGGAATGGCCTATGATGTGGGTGGCTCAGTTGATTACGGTGCAATCAATTTGGGTTCTAAATTTTCTTTTACTTTGTGGATTCGAGTGGATGATGTTGCAGGAAGTTACGATGAAAAGTTATACACAATTCTATCCAATCAACTTAATACCAATGGTGAAGCTTTAGGATTTTCGTTAACAGTAAATAGATGGAATAATGAGAATCGTGTTCTTCATGCACAATTTGGATCAGGTATAGTGAAGCGAACTGTGGTTTCCAATTCAAATGCGATTAGCTACGATACCTGGACTCATATTGCAGTAACAGTTGATTATACTACCGGAATCGCTAAACTTTATAAAAACGGACTTCCGCTCACACTGGCGACTGCAGACACTCTTCCCGTAAATATTCCAGGAGCACAAAGTTTTAGATTGGGGACACTGGCTGATTATTTCAATTACAGAGGATATATGGATGATGTTCAGTATTTCACGAAGGCATTGACGGACGCAGAAGTTTTAGCAATTTACAATTCTTATTGAACCTCTATAGTTTAGGTAGCTAAATCATTTAGATTCGGATGTTCTCTTTAGAAAACTATTTGGAATTAATTTGATAGCACTGATTTTTTGTATTGATATAGCTTTTCAATGCAAAAATATATAGGCTATGTCCAGAATCCAATTTTTTGCAAGTCATAGAAATTCTTTACGCCAATTAAGCCCTCTCAATCTATTTCTTATTTTTGGGTTGATTTGCAACATGCAATGCGTGACAATCGATCCGCTTGCATACAAACCGTCTGATCCTCCAGAGCTAATTGGCAAATTAAAACCCAATCAAAAATTGGAGAGTGCACGCAAAATTGCCTTAGGTAAAATTGATGGACCCGAAGGATTAGAAATCGATCGATTGGGAAATATCTATGCTGGAACCGCAAACGGAGATATTGTTCGCATACAGGCGGGAGGCGACGATCCAGAATGGATTGCGAATACAGGAGGACGTCCCTTAGGAATCCAATTGGATGCTAAAGGCAATCTAGTCGTCTGTGACTCCTACAAAGGATTGCTATCGATTGATACAGAAGGTAAAATCGAAGTGCTCACGACAGAATCCAACGGGGTACCATTTGCATTTACAGATGACTTGGACATAGCACGCGATGGCAAAATATATTTCAGTGATGCAAGTTTTAAATTTACTCAGAAGGAATATCTATACGATCTCCTTGAATCAAGACCCTATGGGAGATTGCTCGTTTATGATCCAAAAAATAAAACAACTACGACTCTTTTGGAAAAATTGTTCTTCGCGAATGGAGTTGCACTTTCTAAGAATGAAGACTTTGTCTTGGTTAACGAAACCTATCGATACCGCATAACTAAGTATTGGCTAAAAGGATCTAAATCTGGAACATCAGAAATCTTTATAGACAATCTACCAGGATTTCCTGATAATATCACTCGGTCAGATAATGGAGAATTCTATCTTGCACTTTTTACAAAAAGAAATTCTCAGATGGACAATATGCACCCAAGTCCCTGGAAGAAAAAGTTCACTAGTTTTCTTCCTAAATTTCTATGGCCGTCGCCTGAACCATATGGGTTTGTATTGAGACTATCGGAGAAAGGAGAAATTTTAGAATCCTATCAAGATCCATCGGGTAAAAACATGAGAGCAATCACTCATGCGCAAAAAAAAGGAAATACTCTCTATCTTGGCAGTCTCTATTCGAATTGGATAGGAATACTTGATATCAAGAATCAAGAATGAAGAATAGAAAATTGAAGTTTCAATATAAATTAGTTTCAATATAAATTAGATTAGATTAAATATAAATTATATTGAATTGAATCTGAATAATAATAATAGTATAAATTAGAATATGCCCAATTACAATTCCGCAGAAGAAGAAATTCAAGACCTAATAGAAATCTATCGAGCTGAGTGCGAAGCTGAACGTCAAGACTATCTCACGAAGATGCAATCTCAGTCGATAGCTGATCGGATCAAGCTTGGAGTTAGCTTGTATCCGCTTGAGATTGAGGAAGTTTTCTTTTTTGTCGGTGATTCATGGAAAATGATTCTTAAATCTAAAAATCCAATCCAGAAATACAATAGTTTCTCGGCTGGCACACCGATTTCTGTATTTAAGGAATCCGAGAATCAACTTGGAGTCATATCTTCAATCCAAGACAATAAGGTAACAATCATTATCGACTCAGATATTCCAGAGTGGATGGAAGAAGGCAATGTCGGAATTGATATATTTTACTCTGAGAAAACTTATAAAGAAGGGGAAAAAGCTCTTTCGAGACTTCTAGAAGACAAACCCGATCGTATAAAAAAAAGAAGAGAAATTCTAGGATACATAGATACGAAGCCAAGTTTTTCTAAATGGAAAAATGCTTACAGTATTCCAGAAAATTTTAATCCATCGCAAATAAAAGCAATTCAATCCATTTGTACAACGGACGATTATTTGGTTGTTCAAGGTCCACCTGGAACTGGTAAAACATCTGTGCTTGTTGCTGCAATAAACGAACTTGTGCTTGCCGGACAGAAAGTTTTAATTTCAGCACCAACCAATGCTGCGCTAGATCTTATATTAGAAAAAGCCATCGCTCTCGGAATGAATCCGCTTCGACTCGGACAGACAAGTAGAGTATCCGACAAACTACTTCCATATAGCATGGATGCAAGCATCGAAAATCATCCAATAACAAAGCAAATCAGCAAATACAAAAAACAAGCGGACAATCTGCACAGGAAAGCAACAAGATTTCATCGAAATTTCTCTAAAGCCCATGCAGATGAGAGACGTGAAGCTTGGAGAGAATTCAATGGAATCAGAGAAACAATTCGTAACACAGAACGACAAATCGAAAATGAATTGATTAGAACTCGCAATCCAATACTTGCAACGACAGTGGCTGCAAGCCATCGCAGCCTTCATAAAGCGACTTTCGATATATGCATACTTGATGAAGCTACACAGAGTCTGGAACCGCTTGCTTGGATTCCCATCTTGCGTGCCAATCGAGTTGTACTTGCAGGTGACGAGAATCAATTGCCGCCAACTGTTTTTACTAATGATTCTAAGCTTCTGAATACACTATTTATAAAAACCATTCAGAACTTTAAAGGAACAGACAGACTTGTATTCTTAGATACTCAGTATCGAATGGAGGAAGAGATTCTTAGCTTTTCCAATCACGAATTCTATGAAGGAAAAGTTGCAACCCATGAATCCGTTCATGTCAGAAATAAAATATTTACAGGGCTTTTTGCTAGTAGTCTTGTTTATATTGATACAGCAGGAACTGGATTTGAGGAAGAAAAATCCGAAGAATCGGAAAGCACAAGAAATCCAGGAGAAGCTGAATTTACAATCAATATAGCGAAGAAAATCTCAGAAGAATTGGAGATTGATACTCAAAAAATAGGAATTATCGCACCTTACAAAGAACAAATCTTTTGTCTGAACGAAAAAGCGCAGGCTGCGAATTTTCAATGCGATATATCAACAGTAGATTCTTTTCAAGGTAGAGAAAGAGACGTCATTATACTAAGTTTAACGAGGTCTAACGATGAGTCAGAAATTGGATTTCTCAAAGACTACCGAAGAATGAATGTATCACTCACTAGAGCGAGAAGACTGCTCGTTGTTATTGGAGACAGCAGTACTTTAAGTACGGATTCTTTCTACAATAGATTTATTGACCATGCTAAAGTTCACGGTGACTACCACAGTGCTTATGAATTTATAGAATTGTAAACAGAGTTTCAAAATTCCATTTCAAAAATAATTTTTATTTCGAAAGCAAGATCAATATTCGAATTAGTTTGCGTTATTCATTATAAGTTATTCATTATAAGTTATAATATTAAAGTTAAAATGTGATAATCAAGCTAAGATGCAATATACAAATTACAGTTCGAGTTCTGCTTCTTTGTTACGTGCATTCCAGAACATATTGAATAAAGGATTGAAAATACTAGATCTCTTTCTAGACAATAAATCTCTTGTCCAAATTCGTAATATTTCTTTGTGATGATTGATTGCAAAATCAGAAAACTCTCTTAGTTGTTTTGTTGAAGTTTTAGTCGATTGAAGTTCTCTATCTTTACGTCTCCAATGTCTCTCTGATTCTTGTCTTTCTTTAAAAACCAAATTATGCGCGTACTTATAATCATTGAGCGCTAGGCGATGGAACTTTTCCGATTTCCACCATAAGGAATCATCTGATACTTTAGAAGGTTTGATTTGATTGTTTTCGTCTAGAATATCATTACCGAAATAAAAAGGTTTATACAGAGATAAGCAAGGAGCTGAAGTTCCTGTTAGCCATACAGTCAACTTTTTGTTATTCTTAATCTCGAAAACCATTGAACCAGTTGTTTGGTAAGGGGTTAACATTCCTGAGGCATGCTGACAGATGGATCCATTATTGCCGTTCTCAGGAGAATAATTTGCAACATTATGAGAACGGAGAATATCCATGCTCTCCTTGACTCCAACTCCTTCTGTGAGCGAAAACATCTCTCCCATTTTTGTGACGAGCTGTAGCCTATGCTTGCCCTTATTCATCTTCGTTCGAAACCAATCATTGAATGTTTCTGCAAACGAGAAATCAGAATCGGATTTATGAAAGCCTAGCTTTTTTGCATAATCCATAAGACCCTTACTCGAAAACTGAAAGTCATTTGTGATTGATAGTATATTGGAAATTGCTTGGAATCCATTGATTTTTTTTGCAACCCAATGGCGATCCACAGTTTCTAGGATATAACTTTCGTTCGCATCACCTAATAAAAAACTATTGTGATGAAAAGATTCCATTCCCGAAAATCCAGAATTCGCATCTTGTCCAAATTCTTCAACCAAAGAAGTGATTACATCTAAAGCTTGAGCAGAAGTCTTGCAGCGCTCCAATGCAACTCGAACCAAATCCAGTCCAGTTAAGCCCATATTATTCTTGCTCATGGCTGCCTTAGTAAACACAGGAACATAACCAACAACTAGCCCATGTTCATTGGCACCCATTTCCGCTCCCCATGATGTTATGGGTTTGGAGAGAATGACTTCATAAGATTCTTTGACTTGGGAGATTTCTATATAACTTGTTTGTAATACTTTCTCTTTATTTTTGCGCTTAGGTAAATGAACGATTTCTTGTGCTTCATTCGGTTCACGATTGGAGTTCTTACCAAAAACCAATAAAGATTGATTCTTAGTTGCAGTTTTAGTCGCAAGAAATGTATCACTCATAATTTATTAAACATCAGGTTGAAAATAAAAAAAAAGCCCGGATTTCCGGGCTCTTGTTAGCATAAATATCTCATTTGCCAAGCAAATCTTTGAGAGGGATTCGCTCTTTGGGTAGTTTGGCTAATGCTGGATATTCATAAGATTTATCATAATGAGTTTTATCTTCTGGATCGTAAAAATATTTATAATCTTTTACTTCACGTCTTGAATAGCGCCAGATAGATTTTTCTGGATCTTGGTTTGCGACAAAACATTTAGGATTCATAAATCCCGTATTGCTTTCAGTTTGCACTTTTACAAAATCTTTCGGTGACCATACATTGTGATTTCTATGATCAATTACTTTGACAACTGTGCGAACAGATACCTGCTCCAAAACTTTTGACTCGATAGATGCTTCGGAATACAAGGGAACCACTTCATCTAATTGAGCTTTTTCTGTGCTTGGATCACAAAGTTTATGATAGGTAACTTCTGCATTGGCAGCACAACCAATCATGGAAAAGGAGATTGCAGCGCAAATTGTTAGTTTTTTTAACTCTTTCATGTATTTCCCCTACTATTGGTGGTGATTCAGGCAGTTGTCCAATCTTGGATCTCCGACCGGAATCAATTTGTTGGTTTCCAATTTTTTGAAAACATAAAAACCCATAAACCCTAGTGCACCGATGCTTGCACCCAAGGATAGAATGAATCCGATTACTGCAAAATTCTCAAAATTAGCTGGGAAAACCAACCAATAGATTTCGAGAATCTGAGAGAACAGAATGATAACCGAAATCTTAACTAAAGTGCTAAAACTTCTCTTATTCGGTCTATTTAGAAGTAAAAAGAAAGGAACAACAAATTTGATTGCTGGAACCAAAAGTGAAATGGATGCCCATCCACCGGTCCATCTCTGCTCATAGAAAAATGTTTCTTCTGGAATGTTAGCATAAATGATGAGCATCAATTGTGAGAACGCAACATAAGCCCAGAACACTGTCATTCCAAGCATAAACTTACCGATATCATGCAAATGATTCTCGTTAAAGCTATCACCATAAAATCCTTTCTTCTTAAGCAATGCAGTGATGATTACCCATACAGCAAGTCCTGTCTGGAGTGCTGCCGCAAAATTGTAAACACCAAACATTGTTGAAAACCAATGCGGAGTGAGTGACATGATCAAGTCAATTGCCGCCAAACAAAAAGATAGAGCAAAAAATACTATAGTTCCACCCGAAAGTTTTGCCATAAATTTTGTTTTATCAACGTCTTTGTCTGTATCTTGAGCTGTAGATTTAGAGTAGAACAAATAAGCGAAAATAGACCACACAACTACATAAAATACCAACCTGAAACGAAAGAAATTCTCATTAAGGTATCCACTTTTATGTTTGATCAATTCGTCAGTATCAACAATTCCCTCATGGGTCCACTCATATAGATCATGCATTCCGAGCATCACGCCCGCAAGTGGCAAGATCAAAAATGGAATAAAAGTTCCAATCGTCTCAAGAAGTCTTCTCAGAGTCACAGACCACATTGCACCCGTAATATGTTGAATTGCTGTAAAGAATAGAGCAATTGCAGACAGACCAAAGATGAGATAAGTCGCAACGAGAAGTACGGAATAGCCCATATTTGTGTGATGAGCATGTCCTGTAGCATCAAGGTGTCGAGAGTTCTCATGGCCAAATCCTATAAAGGCATAGGCTAAACTGATAATCCCGATTACGATCATGATTAGGAAGGTGTTTCTTAAACCACCATCCATTTTATAATTCAATGTTTTTTCTTCGAGTTTTACTTGCATCGGTATTCCTTAGTTCTTCTTCCTCGAGTCGTATTCTTGCAATTTTCTGATGTATGCAACGAGCTTCCATCGGTCTTCAGGTTCGATCTGGTAAGCATAACTTCCCATAACTCCACGACCCATAGTTACTATATGGTAGAGTTGTCCATCTGACCAACCTTTGATTTTGTCAGAGACAACCGAAGGTGGTGCAGTTGCAAATCTTGGATAAGGTCCAACTACATTTCCATTTCCTAAACCTTGATTACCATGACAAGGAGTGCAATAGGTTTGGTATTTCTGCTCACCTTTTCTATAATCATCAAGCGATGGATTGGAAACAGGGCTCACCAAACCTTTACTAGGTGCTGGCAAATCATCTGGATTTAACACACTGATATATGGATACGGAGTGTAGCCAACAGGAATAGCTCCATACGGCGGAATTCTTGAGGCAGATTTATTGCTAAAGAAAGTATCCTCTTCTTGGGCTTCTCTTGCATGTGAGTCATACATTTGATTGAAGTATTCCAATGGAGGAGTTTTGTATTTGCAATTGGCTACGGTCAGAATTGCAACCGCAATGAATACCAATTTCGTAGAGAAGAGTTTTGTTTCAGTCATTCTCATGTCTCCTTAACGACGTCCACTTGTTTAGCGCCAAGGCTTCGGACAAAATTAACAACTTCGTCTTGTTTATAACCTTGAGCAGAAGTTGGAATCCATAGACCAAATTTATGGGATGTGAAATGAGGATTGTGGATTTTTCTTTCTAGTTTTGGAATTCCAGCAAGGTAACAAAACATTCCGAAAGTATACATCCCTGCACAGAACACAGTCATCTCAAATGTAATGGGAATATAAGCAAACCAAGCATTGAGGGATTTACCACCAATATTAAGAGGCCAATCGTGCTGATGAGTGAGGTATTGGAAACCAAAACCCATAAGACAGCCAACTATCCCCATAAAAAATGTAACCCAAGGAAGACCTGATCTAGGAGTTCCCATTACTTCATCGATTCCATGAATTGGATACGGAAGCAAACAATCGAAACCTGAGTAATTCTTCTCTTTAGTTTTCTTCGCTGCGTCCATTATCTCAGCCTCGGTGTCAAAAACACCGAGAACTCCAGAATCCATTTCTTTATATTTGTGAAATTGTTCTTTTGTAAACCAATACATATTAATGGTGGCCTCCTGATTTGGTTGGCATCACAGTTTTCACTTCAGCAACCGCAATCACTGGCATAATTCTACACCAAAGTAGAAAGAGAGTGAAGAAGATTCCGAAAGTTCCAACTAACATTGTGTAGTCAAAAATAGTTGGGCTATACATATCCCAACTGGATGGAAGGAAGTCTCTGTGAAGAGTCATCATGATCACAAAACGTTCAAACCACATTCCTATATTCACGAAAATAGAAAGTGTAAACATCACTGGGATGCTTGTTCTCATTTTCTTAAACCAGAAGAACTGCGGAGAAATTACGTTACAAGAAACCATGATCCAATAAGCCCACCAATATGGACCGAAAGCACGGTTCACGAAAGCGAATCCTTCGTATTCGTTACCAGAATACCAAGCGATAAAGAATTCAGTCGCATACGCAAGACCCACAATCATACCTGTAACAAGAATAATCTTATTCATGTTCTCCAAATGCTTCATGGTGATATAGTTCTTGAGGTTGAAAACTTCACGAGCAATTACCATCAGAGTCACAACCATTGCAAATCCGGAGAAAATCGCACCAGCAACGAAGTATGGAGGGAAAATTGTTGTATGCCATCCTGGAAGAATCGAAACCGCGAAGTCGAAAGATACGATTGTATGCACGGACAATACAAGGGGGGTAGAAAGTGCTGCCAAAATCATAGCAGTGATCTCCATATGAGACCATGCTTTTGCGGAGCCGACCCAACCAAATGATAATACATCATACATTTTTCTTCGGATTGGATCCGTTGCTCTATCTCGAAGTGCAGCTAGATCGGGAATCAACCCTAGATACCAGAATACAAGTGAGATGGAAAGATAAGTGGATACCGCAAAAGTATCCCAAATCAGAGGAGATCGGAAGTTCACCCAAAGCGGGCCTCTTTCGTTTGGATAAGGAAATAACCAAAATCCAAGCCAAGGTCGACCAACGTGAAGTATCAAGTTACTTGCAGCAACAATTACTGCAAAAATTGTCATCGCCTCAGCAGCACGGTTGATCCCCGTTCTCCATTGTTGTCTAAAAAGATACAATACCGCAGAAATCAAAGTTCCCGCGTGACCGATACCTATCCAGAATACGAAGTTTACAACAAAGAATCCCCACGAAACAGGATTGTTGATCCCTAAAATGTAGAGACCTTCGTAAAAAAGATAACCGATCACACAAATGTCGATTACTGTGATTGTTGCCGCGATAGAAAACATCTTCCACCACAAGGATGTGGGGAAGGCTTCTGTCGGTTGAAGGATGTCATCTGTGACGTCTTTCGTAGTCTTGCCACCTGTTACCAGGTCAGGCAAGTCTAACTTTTCTCTGACTGAATCTGTCAATGCCATATTGGTTCTATTCTCCCCTCGTTAAATCGTGCTTCGGACTCTGGAGAGATAACTCACAGATGGTCCTACGTTTAGGTATTCCAACATCTTATATGATCTAGGATCTTTCATGATTTTGTAAACTTTCGAATTCGGATCATTGATGTCCCCGAAGCTAATTGCATCCGAAGGACAAGTTTGTTGGCATGCTGATTGGATTTCTCCGTCTCGCAACTTTCTACCTTGGTTCTTCGCATTGATTTTCTTCTCGGCAACTCTAGATGCACAGAAATTGCATTTTTCCATAACCCCACGTGAACGAACTGTAACTTCTGGGTTCAGTCCTAAATGACGTGGCGCTTTTGCTTTGTCTGTTCCAGTCCAATGTTCCATCCAGTTGAATCGACGAACTTTGTAAGGACAGTTATTCGAACAGTAACGAGTTCCCACGCAACGGTTGTAAACCATATCATTGGTTCCTTCCGATCCATGAACAGTTGCCGCAACCGGACAAACTGTCTCACAAGGAGCGTTCTCGCAATGCTGGCACATAACTGGTTGGTGAGCGATTTCTAGAGTTTCTGGGTTTTCTGGATCTCCGATAAAATATCGATCGATTCTCATCCAAGACATTTCACGACCTACTCGAACTTCATCGCGTCCTACTGAAGGAACGTTGTTCTCAATACTGCAAGCTGTAACGCAAGCGCCGCATCCTGTGCATTGTGTAAGGTCAACTGTCATTCCCCATCGATAGCCTTTGTATTCAAATCCTGGATTGGCTCCAGTTGAACGAACAAGCTTGCCATCAACCAGAATTTTTGGAATTTCTGGTTCAGGAATATTAGCCGAAGGATTTGCTTTGAATTCTTGGATCTTGGCAGAAATAACCAGTGGTCTTTCTTTCCATTGTGATCCCATCAAAACACCGGGCGACATCATGTTGTGCGCTTGAGTAGAAGCAAGTTTGTATTTCTTGCCCAATTTCTCAATCTTTACTGCGAAGCCAGAACTGATGATTCCATTCGATGTCGGGATTAAGAAAGGAACTACGCTCTTGCCAACTCCATTGCCGATGGTTCCAACTTTTGATCTGCCGTAACCAAGAGCAATTGCTGTTGCATCTTTATGAAGTCCAGGTGTAACATAAGCTGCAAGTTCTACAGAGTTATTGCCGACTGTAACATTCACGAGATCATTGGTTGCAATTCCCAATTCTTTGGCAGCCTGAGGGCTGATCGCAAGATAGTTGTCCCAAGTAACTTTGGAAATAGGATCTGGCAATTCTTGGAGAATCGAGCTATTAGCCTGCTCTCCATCTTTGATCGCCAAACTATGATATAGCGCTAAAGTCAAACCAGCTGGTGCTGATTCCAATGGTTTGATTGTTCCTCTGAAAGAACGAGCATTTCTATCAGCAGAAAGTGATGCAACAGATCCGCCTACATAGAAACCAGAACGTAGATTGTCGTCCCAGTTACCACGGCCCTTCCATTTGTTCTGAATGTATTCGTAGAAATTCTTAGAACCAGCTATGCTTCCACCAGCCCAATCAATCATCGCGTCTTCGAAAGACTTAGAATTGAAAAGTGGACGAACTGTTGGTTGTTGGATAGCGAATAAGCCAGTTACTGGAGAGGAATCAGACCAAGACTCAAGGAAATGAGATTTTGGAACAACCCATCCAACAGAACTTGCTGTCTCGTCAATTCTAGATGTTACCTGAACAACTAGTGCTGCTTTCTTGAGGCTTGCTTTCCACTCTTCTGCATTAGGAAGATTGTAGATTAAATTGAGATCATTGATAACCAATAATCCAACTTGACCTGCATCCAATTCTTTCTTAAGTGCTAGAAGATTTGCGTAGTAGTTTGTCTTACCATCAAATCTTACGCTTGATGAATCGATGGTTTTGCCATCGTTGCCAAGCATTGAGTTGATCATGTTGACTGCAATCTGTAGGTCGACTGCATCTTTTGTTCCTGCTTGAGCGCCACCTGCAACTACAAGTGATGCACCTCGTGCACCGTTTAGAGCACGAGCAGTCGAGCGAATGAGTTCTGCAGTTACGCCGAGTTCTTTTGCGGTAGCTTCAACATTGATTCCACCTACTCCAGATGCACCACTAAGTCCAAGATCAGACAGAGCTTTTGCGACAGCGAGTGCGAGCTTTCTCTGATCACCTGGTTTGATTGCGATACGTTGGTCTGCATTAGAACCAGTTGTTGTTGGATTGGACTCCGCTGCGATAAAAGTATTAACATCACCTTTACCTTGAACTAAAGTTCTTCTCTTGGAAAAATCTTTTTGGAATTCAACTGGAGAAAGCCAAGTTCCTAGGAAGTCTGCATCAATAGATAGGATTACTTTTGCTTTGTCAAAATGGTAATTAGGAACAATCGCCTTGCCATAAGAAAGTTCTTGACCAAGTGAAATTGCATCTTCTAAGAATGTAAGTTCAGATTCATATACTTTGCCGCCGCCAACAGACTTGAGGAAGTCTTCTGTAATCGCCTTAGAAGATGGAGAAGGCAATGACTTAGAAAGAATTCTAGTCTTACCTTTGTTATCCGCAAGAACAGCAGTTATAGCTTTATTGAGAGCTACCCAATCGGAAGGATAGAATTTACCATTCTTAACTTCATGCGGATCTTGAACTCTGTCCGGATCATAAAGATCAAAAATCGCAACTTGTCCCGATGAACAAAGTGCTCCTTGTGATACAGGATGATTGGGATTGCCTTCTAATTTTAGAGGGCGACCGTCTCTTGCTTTAACGATGGTTCCGCAACCTGCAGAACAAGCTCCACAAACAGACGCATAATGATAAGAGTGACCGTGCTTAACGAAATCGTATTGAGCGTTCTCACCTTCATCTGGTTTATTTAGATTAACATAAGGAACAATCTTCTCAACTGGTTTTTGCACACAGTTAAGAGATGCCATTGCAACACTTGCCCCCATAAACTTGAGGAAAGTTTTTCTATCGAAATCGCCCGCTTTTATCTTAGCGATAATTGGGTCAGGAGATGTGAAAAATTCTTGCTTCTGCAATTCTCTTTCTTCCTGACTGCCACGCAATTCATAGGATTGCCAATGTGATTTTTTATCTTTTTGGAAATTTGTTTCTTTCATTATAAGGAATTCCTCCGATTACCTGTGGCACGTAGAACAATCGTTAGGAGCATTGTTCTCTCGATGGCAGTCTACACAAAATCCCATATTAAGAGATTTCGATTGGCCAACAACTTCCGCTTCCGCGATGTTCCCATGACACTGAGAACAATCTACGCCTCGGTTGATATGCCTAGAGTGGTTGAAGTAAACAAAGTCTGGAGTATCATGTACTTTCACCCATGATACAGGACGTTTGTTATTGTATTGTTCAGTGAGCCATTTAACATGCTCTTGCTTTGCTGCAACCCCGCCTAAGCCATGGCAATTCATACAAGTTGAGGATGGAGGGACAGTCGCATGAGCCGAGTTGTCCACGCCGGTATGACAATACCGACAGTCTATCCCATTATCTCCTGCATGGATCTTATGGTTAAAGGGGATGGGTTGATCCGGTGTATAGCCTACATACCTTGAAGGTGATAGTATAAGGTATGCGACTGCCGCTACTACTAGTAGAGGCACGGATAATTTTAGGATTTTTTGATTCATTCGTTGAAATTCCTGTCCCAATTTCTCTTTCTACAGACAAGGAAAGTCGCTAGGCGAAAAAATGCAAGTATGTAAGAGATTTTGGAACTAAAAACTCAAAGTTGAGAACTATTCTCAACTAGACATTCGTACATTATAATTTACTAATAGTCACTTTTCGACTAAGTGAAATCTGATTGCATGTCAAAACTCGGCTCAGACTCTGGAAGTATGGGACTTGTTCTCTATATTGAAGCAAAATGAAAGCAATAATTGGAACTGGAATCTCTGCTTGCGCCCATGCTAGCCTTAACCTCGAAGCTGATTTCTATGATAAAGCTAGATTTCCCGGCGGGAGGATGAGTTCAAAGCCATTCGAAGGGAAATTTTTTGCAGATATTGGTGCAACCTACTTTAAAAATTCAGTTGAAATACAAAAAGATGGCAGAATTTACAAAAGATCCTTGGTTGATTGGTTAAAATCAAAAGGAATACAGGCAAAAACTTATAGCCTAGATGGGAATTCCTCCATGTCATTTTGTGAAACAGGAATGCAATCTATCGCAGAACGTTTACTCTCGAACAAGACCGTCCACTTTCGAAAAGAATTGAAAAAAATTTATAAAACCGAAAATGACAAAACATCCAAATTTCAACTTGAATTCACTGACGGTTCGCAAGGATTTTATGATGAAGTTGTGATTACTGCACCCCTTCCTCAAGCAATTGAATTGCTTCCGGAAGGGGAAATTCAAAATATTTGGAAAGAATTCACGTCTCCCTACAACCATTATCGAAAAACTCTAGTCGCTTGCGGATACTGGAAAAACCTAAATTCTAAAACATACTTAGAATTACTAAACTTGGAAAATAAAAGTTTTCTACGAAAAGGAAACGATGCAGAATATATTTCGATTGAATCTTCGAAACTAATAAATATTGACAACGTGTCTCAACAAAATCGTGAATTTTCTATTCGTAATCAAAAAGCTTCTCCATTCGATTCAGAACAAATCAAAGATTCTGGAATTGTGATCATGATACAATTCTCGGAGAAATTTTCAGAATCTTATTTCGGGAGATGGAAATCTTCTTCAGGCGAACCTACTGATACTTGCTATGAACAATTCAACCTTCAAATAAATAAATTTTTTACTGGCTTACCTAGTCCTGATAGAGTACGATCGCATCAATGGAAATACGCCCAAGCTGAAAATTCGATGTTAGGTAAAACCGGTATTCTTAATTTGGAACATAAAAACTTCAAGGACTATCAAGCCATTGTCAAGAATTCTGGAATTGCATTAACTGGAGATTGGATATATGGACCAAGAATCGAAAGAATTTTTATGGGCGAAATAGAAAGGATAAGTATATGAGAGAAAATCAGAAAACTTTTGGCCCAATTCCTAAATGGGAAAATCTAGAAAAAATCATTGGGTTTAAGAATGTTATCAATGTATATGTTCCCTATTTAGCTGCAGGAATTCAAGTTGAGGAAATCTCCGAGGATTTCTCATGCATAAAAGTTAAATTGGATATAAATTTTTTCAATGAAAATTATGTAGGTGTCCATTTTGGAGGTTCTCTCTATGCCATGTGTGACCCATTTTATATGTTTATTTTGATGAGAAAACTTGGCAAAGATTATATGGTCTGGGACAAAGCAGCTAAGATAGATTTTGTGAAACCGGGCACAGGAACAGTACGTGCGGTATTTACAATATCTCAAGAAGAATTAGAAGAAATAAAACAAACTGTTGCTTCTAAAAAAAAGATGAATTGTCTATTCACGACAACAGTCACCAACGAAAAAAATGAAATTGTCGCAAAAGTTGAGAAAACTTTATATGTTAGAAAATTGAAATAGTTACCTCATTATTTCATCAACCATTTTAATAGAGCTCGACTTCCATGAATCTTCTGTGTGACAGCAAGTCCGCCCATCATAGCACCAGCTATTCCTGGAGATCCACCTGCATCTGCGCCTGTTAAGTAAAGACCTGCTATGGGAGTTACACAATCAAACCATGGCGACTTTTCTTTGTCGTATCTTTCTGGCACACAAGCAAGTCCATAAATTGCGCCATCTGGATGAGAAGTAAAATGTTCGTTGGTTAGCGGTGTTGATACTTCAATATAATCAATGATATCTTTGAAACCAGGATATCGTGTGTCGATAGATGAGATCACCGTTTCGGCAATTTTTTTCTTCATCTCTTCATACTCTTCGCCACGTTTCTTCCAAGGTTGGTCTTTCCATTTCTCAAATAACGAATAGTCAGTAAATGATATGATATCTGCCGTATGATTTTTGGCATCTGGATCCTTAAGGCTCGGAAATGATACATACATATTTTTAATTTCACTAAAATCTTTTAACCAATCATTGCGCTTTTGAAAATTTTCTTCATGATCATTTGATGCAAATATCCAATAGTTTTCTCCTTTGAATCCGAATTTTGCAGGACTCTCAGATAAACCTAGATAGATGCAAATACTTGTTGCCATTTTTTCTTTTTTGTAAAAATCTTTCAATGGATCTCGAAAGGAAATTTCTACAGAATCCGGAATTAACTTTGTATAAGTTGGATAAGCTCCAGCACATGATACGATGACTGGAGCATAAAAATTCCGCTCTTGCTTCTGTCCTCGAAGGAACCTAGTTTTTACGCCAATCGCTTTGCTATCTTCAATAATAATTTCTAAAACTTCTGTTGTTGTGACAACTGCTCCACCCTTCTCCGCAAGAATTGGTTCAATAGAATCAAAAATTTTCCCTCCGCCACCGACAGGATAGTATCCTCCATTGAAATAATGCACAACCAATGCAGCGTGAGTTGCAAACAAACATTTGGAAGGCGGAAGTCCGTAGTCGCCCCATTGAGATGCCAATATCGCTTTGATATCATCATTTTTGAAATGATAGTCCAAATAATCTTTTAGTGTGATGATGCTTGGATCTTGCATTTGTTTTGTAAATGCGCTGAGATCGGGAGTGCTCGACTTCATCATCATCGACTTACCGAACAATGCTGAAGCTTTGTGGACATCGGAAAAATATCTGATAATGGATTCCTCTTCTTCCGGAAATTGTGCAATCAAATCCGATTTGAATTTTTCTTCGTTTCCATAAAGTTCAAAAGTTCTGTTGGGATATACGAATTTCTCGAAGGGCTCTGACATCTTCTGCCATTGCACATTATTTCTTGTGATCTTATCCATAAGCAATCGACAAAAACCTGAATCATGCATGTCTCCTACATAGTGAATACCGACGTCCCAATGGTATTTATTTTGCTTTCTTGCAAAAGAATGTGTGTATCCGCCCGCTTGAAAATGCTTTTCGATAATTAATATTTTTTTGTCTTCGAACTGTGCAAGTAAACTCGCTGAGGTAAGGCTTCCAATTCCGGAACCAATAAAGATTATATCATAATTTTCACTTAAATTTTCTTTTGACATTGACGTTAATTCCTTATCCAATATGTTATCACTGAACACATTATCTGAATACAAAATATATTTAATGTAATATATGTCAACATGATTAAAAATAAAAAACCCTACCACCACGGTGATCTCAAGAAAGCCCTCATTGATGCTTCGATGGAAATTTTAAAAAATGAAGGATACCAAGCTCTTTCCCTAAGAAAAGTATCTAAGCATGCTGCTGTCTCACAATCTGCACCCTATCGTCATTTCGCTGATCTTGAATCTTTGATCGCAGAGATCGCACTTGAAGGATTTAAATTATTGACTATGCAGTTGCTCAAAATTAAAAAACGAATGGCTAAGCATCCATTGCTTCAATATAGAGAAACAGGGTTGCAATACGTGGAATTTGCAGTGCAAAATCCTGACCTTTTCCAGATTATGTACGGTAACCAAATTCCCGATCATTCGAAATTCGAAAACTTAGTTGCTGCAGAATCTGAAACATTTCAGGTTCTCGTAGATATCATCTCAGATTGCAAAAATGCTGGAGTTCTAAAAACTAAGAATATCCGTACTGCTGCAATGGCATCGTGGACGATGGTTCATGGAATCGCTGTATTGCTTTCAGGTAGACAAGTTATGTTTCGAAATCTCAAATCAAAAGAAATCAAATCGATTACAAAGGATCTTCTTGAAACTTTATACACCGGGATGAAGGTTTCTTAAATGAAAATTGGTGTGCTTTCTGAGATTATATTAAAACAATAAATGTAATTATTTCCAATTCAAGTGATGGCAAGTAGATCAATCTCTATTAAAAATTCAGGATTAGAGAGCCTTGTCACTTCAATAAGTGTGCTTGGTGGGTATTCTCCTTTTTTAAAATATTCTCTAGTATTTTTAGAAGTTTGAATTTGAATAAAATCATCCATATTGCGAACATAAATTCTACGAAAGACCACATCTGACCAACTCGCCTTCACTTTAGTTAAGCATAGCTGCAAATCTTCCATTACTTTGTAATACTGTTCTAATAAATTTCCAGGAGCGATGCAATTGTAGTTTTCATCTGCTGGGGTCATGCCTGCAATAAAATGAAAATTCTTGGGATTGGAAACCGAGAAAATTCTCGAATAAGCTGGATGGTTGTGAAGTTCGTTTGGATTTATAATTTGTTTTTCCATTATTTTTTCCTATCTATTTTTATTTTTTAATATTGTACATAATTGAAATGGAAAAAAAAATCAAGATTGAACCCAGAATTTTTTCGAATCCAAAACTTTCATCTAATAATAGAAATCCTAATATAGTTGCCGTTAAAGGAGATAGGAATCCAAGCATAGTAATCATTTGAACAGAAGCTTTCTTAACACCATAAAACCAAACCAAATATGCAAAACCAGTTCCAATTATGGAAAGCCAAATATAGCCAGCTATTCCATGCCAGGTAATTTCGGTTGGGAAATCTTCTATAATAAATGCGACTGGAAGCAAAATCAATCCTCCGATGCTTAGCTGCCAAGAAGTTAACGTTAATTGGTCTTCATCTTGAAACCATTTTTTGGTAAACAGTGTGCCGAGCCCCATTGAGACAGCACATAACAAAGCTGCGATATATCCCCCTAGCTCAAACATGAGCTCTTCCCTCGAAAGCAAAGCAAAGACTCCGAGAAAACCTATAATACCGCTTAAGATTGATATAAATTTTATTTTCGTTTTTAGTATAGGAATCGAAAGAAAAAGTACAAATATCGGCTGGGTAGCTGTTAATATTGCAGCTACACCGCCTTGCAATCTATATGCGGAATAGAACAAAAGATATTGAAACAAAGAAATATTTAGAAAACTCACCACAATTATTTTCCAAACTGAGGTTGATTTGGGCAATCTTCTTGACAAGGCGAGAAATAGAATACCCATAGGTAAGCATCGAATTACAGAACTAAAAATGGGAACGCCTTCCGGAAGATAGACACTTGTTACCAAATAAGTAGTTCCCCAAGCGATAGGAGCCAAAGCTACCAGAAACAAAATCCCAACATAACTTGATTGGTTCATTTATTTACCTGACTTCTCATCCATCGATGTTAAGAAATGTTTATTTGTTTTAGATTTTCTGAATAACATAATATACCTTAGAACTCACTGAAAATTCTGGATGCCTTGACCAACTTTTCATTGATTCCATTCTCTCTTAGAGCATACCAGAATAAAACAGTATTAATACCCAATATTGGGATACCTAATCTAGGTTCCATTTTTTCAGAAACATTCAATAGACTCATATTAGTTCCGCATTGAACAATAGCGTCTATTCTGTTTTCTTTTTTTGCAAGTATCTCCTGAATTACAATCTCTTTAGCCTCATCAGGAATATGAGCAATATGCAAGGCATTAGCGCAGGAAAATCCAAAATCAACCACAACTTCAAAACCTAAATCTTCAAACATTCTTCTAGCATTTGCATTACCTTCCGAGTCGAATGGAGTTAGAATACCGATCCTTTTCGCTCGGAATTTTTTCAATGCTAGCTGAATAGAATTATGCCAAGTTCCGATTCCAATTGGAAACTTTTTCTCCAATTCAGTCACTGGTCTTTTCACATATTCGAGTCCGAATAAAATATGTTCTAAACTCATCCCCATAATTAAATATTCGGGTTGAGCTAATATTGATTTATCAACAGCATCCGCTAGACCTTTAAGAAAATTCTCTTTATAAATTCGAAGATCTTCAGAATTCTTTAGTTGCGGTTTCGGTGTAAAAACATTTGATATGTGAATTCCAATTCCTTTTAATTTACCTATATTACTATGAATAATTTTCCAAAGTTCGGATTCCATGCTGGTATTGGTTGCAGGGATCAACAACCCAAACTTTTTACGATAACTGAGAACATCCGGATAGCCAATTTTAGAGTCGAATGGATAATTAATTCGAACATTTTGTCCATTTGAATTAAAACCTTTAGTTGAAATGTCTGGCATAGGCGGAGCATTTGGGTTAGGAACAAAAAATTTCCGTTTAGATAGTTTCCCAATCTGAAATTCCCCGGGCGGATATTTCATTTCAGCATGCGGTTGTAGGCCGCTAGGCTCTTGATTATCATTTGGATTCAATTCCTGTTTTATGGGTTCCGATTTAAGATTTATCGTTCTAAGTGCAATTGCTGCAGCACTGATTCCTAATCCTTTTTTAATTACCTCTGAACGTTTAATTTTCTTATTTGAATCCCTTCCTCTATTGATTTTCAAGATATCACCTCATCACTGTATAACATTTATTACATATTGTTTAATACTATACTTTCTATCAATCTTTTTAGTTTAATATTAAACATTTTTTTACTTCCATTTTTGCCATTCGAAAAGGTATTTTTTTTGTTTTTATTCTTTATAGATTGATCCAGACGTAAAATTCTACATTATGCCAACTAAATTCGATGGATCCGAGAATGAAGTCATTGCACTAAATGCCTATATAAATTTACTCAGGGCTGGAAGTTCTATCGCTCACGAATTTGACCTCAAGCTCCAAGCTGATGAAGGAATGACTATGTCGGAACTTGGAATTTTGGATTCATTGCTCCATTTTGGTTCTTTGCAACCTAAAGATATTTGTGCAAAAATTTTAAGAACAAAAGGAAATGTTACATTTCACCTCAAATCACTTGAGGCTAAAAAATGGATCATCAAAAAATACTCAGATAACGATTCAAGATCTTACTGGGTCTCTCTCACTAAAGAAGGAGAAAAAAAATCAAAAAAGCCTTAAAGAGTCATGTGCAGCGAGTCGTTTCTCGCCTCTCACTTCTATCAAAGGACGAACAGAAAACGCTAAGAGATCTATGCCGTAGAGTGGGTAAAAATCAAATCTAGCATATAACAATGCATTTATGAAAAAATAATTAGAATGGCTTCTTCAAAGAAAAGGCAATCACATCTACCATTTCCGATTTACCACGAACTGAAATTGGATCTAGATTTAAAACATCAAGTGTATGCAGTTTACTTATATCAATGTCTAAACTATTTAATGAAGCAACAACTGTTCTTCCCACTGATTTTGTAAGAGTTTCCAATCTTGATGCTGTATTGACAGGATCACCAATAACAGTGAGTTCTTTTCGTTCGGCAGCTCCAACATTTCCTCGGATCACATCTCCGCAAGCCATACCAAGTCCTATTTCAAATCTTGGCATTCCACTGGCTTCTACAAGACGATTCGTTTCTTGCATTCCTTCAAGAATCTGTGTTACCGCGTTGAATGCATACAACTTATGGTTGTTAGAGCAAAGCTGTGCATCAAACACAGCCATCATTGCATCACCAATAAATTTATCAACAAACCCTTGATTATCAGAAATTGCGGATACCAGTTTTGAGAAATGTATATTCAAAAGGTTCACTACTTTTTCAGGAGGAAATTTCTCAGTGATCGCTGTGAATGACCTTATATCAGAAAAAAGGATAACAGCTTCGATTTTCTCTCCTTCCGTATTGATCTTGCCGCCAAGAATTAAATCACGTACGACGGGAGAAACATAATGACCAAATAGAGTTTTTATAACAGACTTTTCCTCAAGCTCTTTGCCAACCCGATTCATGATCACCTGAAGTTTTCCCAATTGATCGTCACTATTTACGTTCATATTAATCGCATAATCTTCATTAGCAATTTGTTTTGCAGCTTTCGATAACTCATTGATCGGCTTAATGATCGTGGCGGCGGTTAGAAGCAAAAAAGGAAAGCCGAATGTCCAGTAAGCGAGACTGATTCCAATTGTTGTATAGAAAAGCCTTTCAATAAGTCCGGGATCATTTGATCCATATTTTAAAGCAAGAAATACGGTTCCCGATATGGAAATAGCGGGCAATAACGCATTCACAAGAAACAAATCAAAGAATCTCTGTATGAGTGATGGTTTAAAAAATATTTTTCTCGTTACGCGCATATCACCATTATCAAACCAATACGGGACATAGAGAAATCGAATCAGTATATCTACGGAATAATAACATATAACAGCAGCAAGCACTGTAGATATCAAACTTATCGTGATCGCAGGTATCAGTGGATAGCCTTCTGTGTCGAAAGAAACGAGCAAAGCCAATTGAGATGCCCAAAGTATGTAAATCGCTGGAACCAATACTAGCGGATAATTGTATATTCGATTTTTCGCAATTTGCAAAGATGCAATCGAAATCTCTGTAGATTGGTTATTTATTCGCTTGTCATAATACAATTTCTGTAGCCGAATAACTGGAATTAAGTAAACAATACAAAATACTAAGAATAAAAAATCGAGAATCAGAATCACAAAACCATTGGTTGGAACGGATTCTCTACCCAGCAAGTAGCTTGCTATTAAGGTATTGACTCCCCAAAAGATTACAATTCCAATTATCTCAACGATAATGCTTGGAAAAATAACTAGAACCCAGCCAGTTTGTTTTAGAAATAAATTCTTGATTCTAGATAATATCATAGATTCCTTATTTCTTCCTTACTCGCTTCCTGTTGTCAACTTGGAATCCTACCCACCATCTAGAATCATTTTTCTTTTTTTTTGCAAGAGAAGATTATCCAACTTTAGGTAAAAATGGCGCGGAAGACGATATGGTATTGCTTAAAAAAAAGAATTTCAATATCGATTGTCATCCTTCGGGAACTTTGTGCACTTTGTGGTAGCCTTTTTTCTTAACCACAAAGAGCGCAAAGGTTACGCAGAGGAAAATGAGGAATAATTTTATTTATTTCAGTATGGTGGCTTCGCACTTTCATCTATCTCGCGAAAATTTCAATTCGGAAAGTTATGCTGGACAAGTCGCGATGATTTAGCTGCCTTCAGTTCAGCACCACACAACAAATAGCGCAAACGATTTGGTGGTGGTCCGGAGGTAAGCACTCCGCTTGAGGGAAGAAATCCTCTCCGCTCACTTCAATTCTAAATCACCTATCCATGATTCTACGTTCTCGTCGGGATTTTGCGGATTTGTCCATCGAATCCTAACATCGCTTCTATCGAAATCCTTGGGAAACAAGAAATACAATTCCAGGACACCCAAGCTTTGATCTGATTCAGTTTTTAATACAATGCTATTCGCAAGACCAAAATTCGCATGTCTTCTCAAAAATTTACCATTAGCTAATAATTGAACTGAATAACCAGGAACAGTTTCTAGAGATTTTATACTTTGACCATTTGAGATAATAGAAAAATCTTTTGAATATATCGAATAAGATCTTTCTGATTTATTTAGAAAACGAATTTCTGTTGTGCAGAAGTTGTATTTTTTATTGTCAAAAATCGCAGTTGATCGAACACCCACTCCATATTCGATAGAATAATTGTCTTTGCAGGAAATATAGTCTATACTAAAAAGAAAAGGATTTGAAATATTACCTTGTTCAATGGGTTCAAAATCAGTAAATGAATATTTTTTCTCCAAAATCATCGCATGAGATTTCTGAATCAGTTCAGCTAGACTAGCGTAAATTTGTTGCTCTGCGTTATTGTCTACAGCATCGTGATCAACAAGCTTTCCTTGCTTATCGACTATGGTCAAACTTTCCGTAGTTATCAGCTCATGACGAATCCCATCAGAATCATAGAAATAGGATTTCATTTGTAAATTGTAATCGAAGACTCTTGGAAACAACGAGAAAGTAAGTATATGAAAGACTTCCGACCCAAGTCCTGATTTGTATTTCAAATTTGTATGAATTTCCAAGATATTTTTCTTAGTGTTGCTAAGGTAATCTTGTGTATCATCAAAGCTGCCATCTACATAGGTTGGAATCCATTCAATATTTTGGTTGGGCATCCAATCGGACATTTGTAAATTCAATTGAGAATTGGAAATCATTTCTGCTATTTCTAGCAGTAAGTAATGAGGAAGTTTTTCCTTTTGTACCTTTTGAAGAATTACAACTCCGAGTTTGGGTGTGTTTGCAAGAGTTGAATGTTCTTGGTAAGGTGTTGTCGTTGAGGGTTTCCCAATTTGGCAACTAACTAGATTAACAGTAAAGAAGCCAATATATAAAAAGTATAGAATTCTTGTATTCATTCTAATAATTTCAAAAAATTATTAGCCTTGAGATTTCTCAACGACCTCAATTTCAACTTCAAAATCCTTTCTTAGTCTTTATCAACCCCAAACGCCTGACATATTTCCCCCAGAATCCATAACAATCTTCTAGAGAGATGCTTCCACGAACATCCAATTGATTCTTTCGCACAAATTCACAAGCTTCTTCGTAGGTGAATGTTTGAGTTCGTGATGCGTAATCAATTTGGAGAATTGATTCACCGTCAAAATAAATGGACTCAAGCATATTTGTATCCAAAAAAATATTTATAAGACGTAATTTCTTATCATAATTAAATACCTTATAGTAATCAGGATATGTCCCATCTCTAGAAAAGTCTAAAATATAAACACCCCCGTTAAATTGTGCCTTTTCATCAAAAGTATAGTCAACTCTATCCTCAAGTCTATTCGAACATTGTATACTCAGGATAACTGCTATGATCATCGAAAAATTCCTCATTGATCTAGAAAAATTCCATTTACAGATCGTATTGACTCTTTCAATTGTTAATCTCAACTTACGAGTGCCTCCTTGTTTTTATCAACCCTAATCGACTTATATTTACTTTATTAAAATCAATTCGCTCTTCTAAATCGAAAGAGAAATTCTATAAAACTAGAATACAGAACAAGAGTAACATCCGTTTTATAATCGATCTTCTAAAAACCTCTCTTAGTCTCAATCAACCCTAAGCGCCTAGCATATTTTCCCCAGAATCCATAACAATCTTCAAGAGTAATGCTCTCACGCATGTCAAATTGATTCTCACGAACAATCTCGCAGGCTTCTTCATAGGAAATTGGAGGATCACCCCGTTCTGAACGATACTTTACAATAATTTCGGAATTTGTTTCAATCTTATAAAACTCTTGTAAATTAGATGAAAAAAAGATTGAGAAATTTCGAAGTCTCCTATCTTTGTCATAGAGCTTAAATTTACTTGGGTATACTGTCATTGGGTCATTATAGATAAAATCTTCCCCGTCAAATTTCGCTCTTTGATCAAATGAGAAATCAATCTTATCTTCAAATCTATTAGAACAGTGTAAGAGAAAAAAAGCAAAATTGTTGCTATCTGTACTAAATTTATTCTCATCTTCCGTGCCCCTGCTCAAGATGTTGAAAGAATTGATCTCGACCACGTACCGATGTGATTACATGAGACTGTCCGCCAATTTCAATCTGATAGGAAAATGTATGAGGAGTATTGTCTCGTCCTATTCTTTCATGTCTTGAAGTGAGATACTGGTTTAAATCAATCTTGTTCCCAAGTCTTCATTTTCTCTTCATCATATCCATATTTGGATGGCGGAGGTGCCGACGGATCTTTACGGTATTCCCTGTAGGCTCGGCGAAAGCTTTCATTCAGAACTTGTGATTTAGCAGGACCAGTCCAATGAAAAGCAGGAAAATACTCTCCTTCTTGTGGAACAGTAACATAAAAAACTATATCATTTCGAGATCTTATTATCACTTGATTTGTTGAACCGTCATAGGGATGGTATTCTGAATTATCGAAAACGATATTGTCAAAAAAGAATTTACAATCTGTATATTCTTTTGTGAATTCAATACAGTGGACTTTCTTGAGTTCACCGGCTAAGCGAGTTTCTCCGCGAATATTCAGATACCCTTGTTCATCTTTCTCTCCTTCAAATCCAAGACTAAATACATTTTGTGATGATTGGGTCACTTCCTTATCATTCTGAGATTGTGGGTCAAATGCCGAGAGAGCAAAAGCTTTTCGATCTCGAAATATTGACCAAGTCTTTAATTTATCAATACTAAGCTGCGGAAATTCTTCATAGTTGAGGTAATAGAGCACATCTTCATTAGTTTCGAAGAAATTCTTTTTAATCTGTTTAACAATTTCTTTTGGATCTTTTTTTTCTTCAACCATAGGAATGGGGTTGGAATTGCTTACAGGTTCCTGTTGCTCTTTATCGCTATCTTTGCAATAAAGAACTGTTAATACTGCTAGAAATATTAATATAGCTTTTTTCATAATTATTGACCTGACCCCACTAATCCTTGCAATTTATTCAAATCATCTTGTGAGGGTGTTATGGATCGCCATTCATCGCGAGCGGGATTATATTTATAAATCTCCACGTGAGTGTGATAACCTCTATTTGAACCTCCCGAAGTTCTACCTGAATTGCCCGATAGGCTGATTGCTTGTCCTGGCTTGACAGTATCCCCTTCCTTCACCAATATCGTACTGTTATGTGATATAGAGTAGGCATAGTCGCTATTTTGGATTTGAATTACTACCTGATTCCCATGTCCAGGTTTAAATGGCGTTTTTTCATCATTTGTCTTGATACTTACCACTTTGCCCTCCGTTGGAAAGCCTATTGGTGTTCCTAATGGTGATCCTACATCCACTCCACTATGCCATGAAAGCGGTTTCCCTGTTATTGGGTCGTTTCTCCATCCCATGGGACTAGTAACACTAGCATTTGGATCTCCTGGTGTTAACAGGGGAACTCCATAGATATTATCGGTTCGAACAAATCCCTCACCAGGAACCAAATTAGGGTTCTGAGTTGGCAGTTCCTTTTCGGTCAATTTAATTGTATTCGATTCAACCCTAGCCCCCATGTTATTGATTCCAAGTCTATGGATATGATTTGCAGCCGCAGCAACAGTGAATTCATCCGAAGAGTGCATCACCTTGTAAACGGCATCCCAATCTGTATCTCTGAAATTAGACGTATTTACACCACGTAAAATACTTTCCTGAGCTTTACTGAGAAAAATGTTTTTTTCCAATTGACTACGACTTAAGATTTTTATGCGTAAAAGTTAATTTCAATTTAATATTCTTTTCTCGTCTTTATCAATCCTAAGCGTCTTGCATACTTTCCCCAAAATCCATAACAATCCTCTTAAGTAATGCTTTCTCGCATATCATATTGGTGTTCGCGAACAATTTCACAAGCTTCTTCATAGGAAATTGGTGGATCACCTCGCTCAGTACGATACTTTACATATATAATTTTATCGTTTTCAATTTCTATAGATTCTATCAATTTCGGTGAATAAAATATTTTTAAAAGAATTAGATTCTTTTTTTTATCAAAAATTTTGGCTATGTCAGGATAAATATCTTGATTAGAGAAAGCTAAAACAGAAATTCTTCCATCATACTTTGCCTTCTCATCAAAAGAAAAATCCAACTTATCCTCTGGTTTCGTTGAGCACTGGAGTATAACAGCTAGAATAAAAACTAAAATAAAGAATTTTTTAATCATTTTCCAAACCCCTCTCAAAGTTGTTGAAGAATCTATCCCGATCCCCTACCGAAGTAAATACATGCGTATGTCCACCAATATCAACCTGATAAGAAAATGTATGAGGAGTGTTGTCTCTTCCTATTCTTTCTTGTCTTGAAGTTAGATACTGGTTTAAATCCTGCCTCATAAAGAGTGCGAGGCTCAGGTTATTTCTTTTGAATAATTATTTCTAAAGAGTTTTCTTCTAAAGAATTGTATTCGTCAAAATGCAAATGGTAGCCTGATGGAACCTCTGTTTGTGCTAAATTCAATAAATGATTTGCCAATGAAAACAAACCTTCTTTATTTGCGATTATATTTATAACTCCATTTTCAAACTTGGTTTCAATTTCAAAATCATTTTCCCATTTGTATTCGATTCCGTTTTCTGCTGTAAAAGCAGGTACATCAATTTTTACGTCCATATATTACTTAGATTAATCAGTTAGATAGATATGGTAATTTTTGTCTACCATCATTCCATCAGGTTTAGCTGGATTTGGTATTAAGGTTTCAAAATTAACGTGAGGTCCAATACCGTGCGCTCCAGTAATATCACTTGCCCCCATTCTAAATACTCTTTTGCCGTCATCTACCACTGCCAGGTACTAGCTCTTTATAACCTTTGCCTAAAAATTGCTCACCTAGTTCCAACGCGAGGCTTGATGTAACTTTCATTCCATCTTTTTAGCCTAATTCTGATTACGCTTTAAATCCATCCGTGTCGTCTCTAGAGGCACTATTTTGATATTTCTTTATGTCCTCTTCATTCGATGGATCCAGTCCTTGTCTTCGCATTTCTGCTGCCTCTATTTCAGAAACGGAAGTCTATAGCCTGAGTACGTTTTTTCGGACACTTTTCTATACCGTCTGCTCTTCAAATTTAACTGGACTCAAATAACCTAATTTAGAATGAATTCTATGTCTATGATAAAATATTTCTAAATAATCAAAAAAATATTCTGCTTTTTCTTTATATTCGAGAGTCGATTTTCTAAACTTTTTCATTTTGCACATCTTGCTCATTCTTGACTTAAAAGGAGTCCGTTTTTATGGAATCCAACGGCTACGCAATTTCATTCCGCATGACACAGAAGACTTCATTACCATCCTTCGAGAACTTTGAGACCTTTGTGGTAGCCTTTTTTTCTTAACCACAAAAAACACAAAGTATACTCAGAGCACTCAAAGTAATTAATAGTAGAAAACTTATCAAAACCCCAGTCCAATAATATTCAAATCAATACGCACAACTTCCTAGCCTAACACCGTCCTCTGTTATCTTTGTGTCTCCTCAGAGATCTTTGTGGTAATATGCTTCGTGCCTATTTTCGCTAGGTTTTAAGAAATCTCATCTTTCAATAATTTCTTGAATATATGTCGTCTAGTGGGCATTTAATATTAGAATTTTAAAATATAGTTTTAAATCTATGTTTTTTTTAGAATAAAAGATATTTTTTCTCAATTATACTCCAAAAAATCCTTTTTTTATCTCTATCAATCAAAAATCATAGCCAAAGTTGAACTTAAATTAAAATGAAAACAAAAATATTAAATTATCTAACTCTAGTATTCCTTTCGATCAGCCTAACAAACTGCCCAACAGGCGGTGCTGGTGCAGACTTTAGCGGTCTTTTGCTTCTATTAGGTGGCGGCTCTAGCGGTAGCTCGACTCCAACTGAACCCGATCGACCCGCACCTGGAATGGCACTACATCAAGGCTCAGTCAAAATGGAAAGTGGTGAAACCACGGATTTTGGATTAGAAATTGCAAATGTGACTGTAGGCAAAACTTCGACTTTTCAAATTAGCAACACAGGCACAACTCAGTTCAATCTCATTGGAAGTCCCATCGTTACAATTGGCGGACAGAATGTATCTGAATTTTCTGTAACTCAACCTAGTAAAACAAACTTATCACCTAATGAGAATACAAGCTTTATAGTAAGCTTTCGACCTAATTCAGTGGGCGTGAAGAACGCATTTATTGAATTTCAAACAAGTGACGAAGGCATACCAAAATTTCGTTTGAATCTTCGAGGCGAGGGTTCAAATCCTGCTTCGAGAATATCTATATTGAGAGGAGCAGATATCCAAGCCAAGAATAGCACAATCAATATGGGCTCCGTACAAGAACTGTTAAATGGTGATCCACTCCTATTAACCATTAAAAACACAGGAAGCTTGGATTTAACGTTTGATTCTCCGGCAGTTGATTCTTCCAATGCTCAGTTTAGTATTTCTCAACCTTCAACCACTCCACTAGTTCCAGGAGCGACGAGAAATTTCAGCATTACCTTTCAACCATCTTCCACTGGCACGAAAACAGCAGTCATATCTT